>JAUQOW010000137.1 GCA_030550675.1 Chloroflexota bacterium | reverse complement strand
GACGTTCAGGGTCTCTCCCGGCGCATAGCGGCGCGGCTGCGGCGGGCGGGTGACATACGGGCGGGGGCGTTGATCGCCGCCGGTTTCGCCCGCGTCGCGCATGGGAGCGACGAGCGCCGCCACCGGGCAGACGTTGAGCAGCGGGCAGTCGGCGCAGGTCGGCGCCTCTTTGTTGGCGCAGAAGCGCCCCAGCAACGCATTGACGATCGCGCCGCGCACCGCAGCCCCGGCGTTGTCGTCGAGTTCGAGGGGGGTGACGGCGGTGAAGGTCAGGAGGAGATGGTGGATAAGCATTGCTCTTCAACTCCAGTCTGAGTCGGACACAATATCGCCAAATGACAGACCATTGCGCGAGTCGTAGGGCAGGTGAGCGATCCATACCCGCTGCTGCCCGGTCTCTTCCGCCGGTCTGATTTTGCCCTGATTGCGCAGGATGGCAAAACGTTGTTTGCTGATGCTGACCAGATAGTTGTTCGCTTCGATATAGCGCTCGTTGACGAGCAGATCCACGTAGTTGCTCTCAAAGCATTGGGGTATCACGTCTACACCGTCAAACATGCGCTCAAACTCGTCCTCGCGCTGTTCGTCGCTTTGGAAAGGGCGGAGGCCGCTGATGATCAAATCGACCTGTTGCGCCATCCGCTGATACGCTTCAGTCCATTGCTGGCGGAGCGTCGGATCGGAGTAGATACGGTCAAGCCACTCGTTGATCGCCGCTTCATCGATGATTTCGCCGTTGTGCCGCTCCAGTTCGGCGAGCGTGACTCGCACGATGTGTCCCGATTGTTCCGGGTCGCGGTCGCGCCCATAGACTCCCTGCCCATCGGCAGGTTGGCGGAAGACGTAGACCGGGCAGATGCCCTTAGCGCCTTTGCGGTTGACCCGTCCGAAGCGTTGCAGGAGCGCTTCGAGCGGCGCGGGATCGGTGTAGATCGTGTCGAGATCGATATCCAGACTGACTTCGACAACCTGGGTGGCCACCAGCGCCAGCGACGGTCGTCGTTGGACATCGCTGCCGCAGCGTGCGCGAATGTCCTGTTCGAGCCGGTTGCGGTCGCCATACGTGAAGCGGCTGTGGATCAGCATGAGGTGATCGTCGTTCAGCCCCGCCTGCGCCAGCCGGTCGCGCATCTCCTGGGCGCGCGCGACGGTGTTGGCGCACACCAGCACCTGCCTGCCGCCGCGCACAGCATCTACGATCTCCGTGACCGTTGCCGGGTCGGTCAATTCGCCGTTGCGCAGGTGCAGCTGGTGACGGCGGAACTGCTCGAATAGCGTCGGTTCTGCGCTGATAATTGGCGTCGCACCCAATGCCATATGCAGACAGTCTCGAACGAGTTGCGGGAAGGTCGCTGACATAACGAAAAACCGTGCGGCGAATCGTTCGCGCAGGTAGCGCATCATGCCGGTGATCAGCGCCAGACGTTCTGGTTCGTAGGCATGAATCTCGTCGAAAATAAATGCTGCTCCGGCATAATCAGACAGCATCGCCTCAAAGCCGCGCAATTGGAAGAGCGCCTTCAGCAACTGGTACGGGCTGAGCACCTTGAGCGGGCGAGCATGCAGCAGGTTGATGTTTTGCTCCCATTGCGCTCGTCGAACAGCGCTCGCGGACCACTCCTCGCCTTCGTGAAAACGGGCGTACAGCGCCTGGACGGCGCGCCCGTGCTGCAATCCCACGGCATCTTCGCCAAAGGTGCGACGCAGGCGGTCGTACATGGCGTTCATACTTGCCTGGTAGGGCAGGGTATAGAAGATGCGCGCCGGCGTCGCATTGCCATCGCCGAGCGCCCAATAGAGCGCCGCTTCAGTTTTGCCGCTGCCGGTCGGTGCCATCAGGAGCGCCGATTGCGGACTAACCGAGGCGCTCTGTTCCTGATGAGCGTAAAGCTGCTGACCAGGGCGCAACACACGTTCAGCCAGCGTCCGCCAGGACTCCCGGATCGGCGGCGGCATCTGGCGCAAATGGGCTGACGCCATATGATCGGCGCTGGTGATCAGTCCACGCAGCAGAATGCCAGGAATGCGCGCGGCTCCCGGCGCGCCCGCCAGTTCGCGCACCCAGTCGTGGTACACGTCCAGCCAGTGCCGGATACGTTGCGCGTCAACCTGACAGGGCTGCGGTTGGATAGGATCGACGACCGCGCTCAATCCGAGTTGCTCTCGCCACGGATTGGCGCACTCCGCCAGCCAGCGCTGAAGATGGCCAATCACCGGCGGGTCGAGTTTGCCGCACAGATCGATCAGCGGATCTTTGCGCAGACCCGGCGGGTAGGTCTGCGCGATCTCCGGTTCGTCACGGTGATGGGAAACGATGGCTGCCGCCAGCCAGCGTCGCTCATCCTCCGTAAAGCCGTGGGCGATGGCGTCCACAAATGCAAGTGAGAGCACTTCGTGGCGATGAGGCCATGCGGGACCGCCGTGCAGCCGCTGCTGGAAGCCGCACGCCGCTTTGCCGAAGTCGTGTAGGAACGCGGCCCAATAGAGGCAATGCCAGAGGCGCGTTCCATTGTTGAGGTGCGGACGCAGCCGATACAGATCGGACAGTTTGACCAGCACATCCCACGTGTGTTGAGCCAGCGTTTCACCGCCGTACCGCTGGCTCTTCGCCAGTATATAATCCATCCAGTCAGGCCATGGCGAGGGCTTCATCATCTGCTCCCACAAACGTGTGAAACCACAATCCCAACGGCAACCCATTCGCCAGAGGTGCGGTCGGGTCGCTCCAGTAGAGCGGCGTCTGGTCGCCAAAGCGCAACATCTGATCGGTCGTCACCCGTTGCTGCAAGAGCAGATAGCGGGCAGACACCGGTCGGCGGCGATTGCGGTAGTCGATCCAGCGCGGCATGAGCGCCACCACCCCGGCGGGAATCTGCGTCGCCATTGAGTACGGCAGGATGGTGTGCTCAAAGTACGCCTGAGGCGTCTGTTTCAGCTCCACCACCTCAATCCGGGTGTAGCTGGCAAGGTCCTGCGAGCGACCCAGGATCACCGGGTAGCGCGGTTTGCGAAAGGCGTCGATCCAGTCGGGTCGGTTGAGATAGAGTGTCAACTGCGGGAAGAGCAGGATGCGGCGCCGGAAAGGGTTGATATTCCCCTCCAGCGCCTTGCGCTCGCCGCCAGGCAATTTGCCTGACGATGCCGAGAGCACGTGGATGTGCTCAAGATCATCGCCTTCGCCAGCCGCCGTGAAGTGGTAGGCGAACGCCAGACCGTCCGGTTCGACCCATTCGCCCAGCGCGCTGCACACGTGCCCGTAGATCGTTGCTGGCGGCGGCAGCGGAAACGTCGGCTGCGTCCCCAGCATAAAGTGCGGGTAGCGGAAGGAGGTCGTCACTCCTTCGAGCACGATCTTAAGCGCCTGCATGCGCGCCTCCTAATCCAGCCATTCGGGATGCTGGTCAAACGCCTCCACAAAAGCGGTAAATGCTTCGCGTGGATGGCTCAGATAAATCGACGGCAGTCCAGCATCGGCGGCGGTTGCGTTATGCTCAGTGACAAACTGCTCAAAACCACTGCGCGCTTCGTCGAGGTAGCCCTTTACCCAGCCGACGTACACTGGCGAGAGGATGCTATCGGCAAAGACGCGCAACGCATCGCGCAGCGCATCAATCTTCACTTCAGGCAGACCAGCACGATTGGCGCCGACCGTGTGGTGGAAGATGTGATTGCCGCCAGCCGTGACGGCAAAAATCACCAGCGCCGGGCTGACATCGGTGTAATGCAGGGTCTGCTTGGCGCCGCCTTCGAGTTGCGCCATGCCGCTGAAAAGCGCCTTGACGCGCGCCAGTCGATCCTGTTTGGGCAGGCGATACGACTGCTCGGATGCCAGATGCTTGGCGTTGGGAATATCCCTAATCAGCCGGACCCGCTCATCGTCCAGGTTGCGAAACCCGGTGCGGTTGCGATACGAGAACGTGCCGCATCCCCACAGGTCAAGCGAGAACAATCCTTTCAGCGTGGTGCGGTAGAACTGATGCTCGTGCGGCACCGGATTGCCTTCGTGGCGCGACATCACGCCGAAGTCATTCGTCGGGTTGACCGGCGCAATCGACACCAGCGTACTGACGCGGAAGGGGGAGGCGCGGGTGACCGTATCCTTGACCGGCGTGGCATCAGCCAGCAACCCCGACTCCTCACGGCTCTTCTTTGCTGTGTCCGCTTTCGAGGGTGCGCGCATGTAGCCAAAGATGTCATCGTCCCAATAGAGGATGGGGTTGGCATCGGTGTAGGCGATCTTCTCTTCGCGGAAGATCGGCGACGCTTTCCACTCTGGTACGCGCCGTTCGAGCGTGGTGCGCAGCCAGTAGCGGAATGCCTGCGCGGAGACATACGGGAAATTTCCTGCTTTGGTCGTGATGACCTTGACCCCGACGGTGTTCTCCTCGCGCTCGCCGGGGATGGCGCCAAGGTTGTTCAGCGCCGATGCTGGCGCATCAATCAGGAGCAGACCAGTGACGAAAGCCATAACGGTGTCCTCCTCAGGATGATGTTGAAAAGTCAGGCTTGTTCAGCAACCGCCATTTCTTCCTCAGTCGGCACAGCGTCCGCATTATTGGCAATCCAGTCGCGCAACTGCTCGACCATGCGGATGAGCACCAGATCGCGGATCAGGCGCCAATCAGAACGGAGCACCTCTTCACCCTCCATAAACAGGGTGAGAAAGCTGTCGAGATCGAAAAGCGTCTCCGCGCCGCGCTTGTAGCGCGTGTAGTCAATGTTGGTCTTACTCAGCAGCGAGAGGAAGCGATCGGTGCGCTGCTCGGTGAAGAACTGGCGAAAAAAGCGCTTGCCGCCCTGATAGCGCGTGTAATCGGCGAGCTTATCGCCCACTTCCTTCAGTTTTGCCACCCGGTCATCGGTCATAAGCATTACCTCCTGTACAAAGAGTTCGACGATGGGCCATGAAACCAGGTCGGCTTCACGGCGTGGCGAATAATCGCGGCGCGGGTCGTCCGCTGGTCGATGCAGATCGGGAACGCGCAGAAAATAGGTGCGCACGAAGCGCGCCGCCTGCGCTGGCAGGGTGAAGAGGTCTTCAAACAGATAGTTGAAGCGCGGCTCAGTTGGTTCAGCCGCTTTGCCACGCTTGCCCGGCGCCGCCGGACGCTGCCAGCCGCGCGCGACCAGCTCATTCCAGATCGCGCGATACATCGGGGTGTGAACAGCGCTCAGGAAACCGGTGATCTGCAACGGCAGGTAATAGATTTCGAGCGATGGCGATTGTCCGTTGTTGAAACAGTAGGCCGTGATGGCTGGACGGTGTCGCCGCCGCCGCTCCTCCTGCGCCTGGCGCGTTTGAATGGCGTTGAGCGTCTCAATGAGCAGCGTCTTCAGGCTGCGCGGCGAGCCGGGCAGCTTCTCTTCGCCAGCCGCCTGCGCTTTGGCGACATCGGCGAGATTGCGCTGCAAAAATTGTCCGGCAAACTCAATCGTCAACGCTTCGTCATCGCAGTGCACCGCCAGCAGCCCGCCGCCGACCTTGGCGCAGCCCAATGGCATCGCCTGGAGCGCCAGGATTGCTTCTGGCGCCATTGGCAATCCCGGATCGCCGTTGATAAAGAAATTGATCGAATCGTCGCCCTGCAATAGCGGCATTTGCGCCCGCCCAATGCGGCCTGGTTGCAGTTTGCCGGACAATTCGAGGGCTGCCGCTGGCAGACCGGTAAAGAGGCATGTCTCGAGCGATTCAGCAGCCTGTACCCATTGTCGCAGATGCCGATCTGCCCAATACTTGCGTTTCTGCTGTGCTTCGTCCTTCTTGTCAGGGTTATCAAACCGATCCGGGTTAAACGCCGACTGGGCGAACCATGCATTGCTGGTGAAAGCTACCGTCAGAAAGCTGCGCAGCGGCTGACGCACATAGTTTGCCTCGATATAATCGGCGATCTGCTGGAAATCGTCCGCTGTCAGGTCGGCAAAGCGACACTTGCCAGCAAATGCGGCCATGGTCGCAAAGCCGACATCAATGAAGGGATGACCAGTGTAGGTGACCTGGTGTGGCATAACTGCGCCTCGCTTTTCCATCTCCAGCCTGTTCTATCATCTATCAAGAAACCGTTAAGATCTGGCGATAGGGTATGGGCAATCGCGTTAGCGTTTCTCTTTGAAGATAAGACCTCTCGAACTTCACAATTTCATCCGCCAAGACCCGTGAGGTCGGGCGGGACACCGACCGGGCACAGAGATCGTGCCGCCGGTCCGGTTCCACGACCGGGACGGGAGCGCGGCGCCAGACCTCAAGAGACGGTCGGGTTTCCTGTCGCCAAGACCCTTGAGGTCGGGGTACATACCCGCCGGGCGCCGGGATTGTTGCGCCAGTCCGGTTCCATGGCGACAGGTCGATCCCTGGCGCGAGACCTCAAGGGTCGGGCGGGTTTCCACCTGTATCCTCGTGGGCGCCCACAGGGGGGCGCCCCTACACCCTGGCGTCCTCGCGGGCGCCCACAGGGGGGCGCCCCTACAATCTGGCGTTCTCGCGGGCGCCCGCAGGGGGGCGCCCCTACACCCTGGCGTTCTCGCGGGCGCCCGCAGGGGGGCGCCCCTACAATCTGGCGTCCTCGCGGGCGCCCGCAGGGGGGCGCCCCTACAATCTGGCGTCCTCGCGGGCGCCCCCAGGGGGGCGCCCCTACGTTCCGCCACCCATGTTCACTGTGCATCTCATCGTGCGCCGTTGTGGTGCAACGGCGCTACGGTGGATGGTCCTGCGTTCAACGTGGAACATTCAACGTGCAATGACTACCTTCAACTTTCCCACCTTAAACCTTACCACCCTACCCTGCACTATATCCGCAGTTAACATGCGTCTGGCAAGGATTCGGGCGACTCGTCGCTTTCGTAGGCTGCCAGGGCGGCGCGCAGGTCGGCGATAACGGCGGCGCGCAGGTCCGGCGGTGCCAGGACGATGGCGTGCGGTCCGTATTTCAGCACCCAGCGGCGCACTTCGTCCAGCGCGCCGGTGTGGAAGCGCAGCGTGACGCCGCCGTCGGCGTGCTGCTCGATGCTCTGCGTCGAGTGCCACGTCCGGCGGAGGATGTAGCGCGCCTGGTATTCATCGAAGCGGATAACGATCTCGCGCGGCGGTCCGCCATGTTCGGCAAGGAAACCCTGCGCCAGGTAGTCGTCCGGCGAGAAGTCGGCGTCGCGGGCGAAGCGTTCATCGCGGCGCACCTCCCACTGTTCGATGTTGCTCACTGCGAAGTTGCGAAACTGGTTGCGCAGATGATCGAACGCGATCACCTGCCAGTCGCCGCGCACGTTGTAGAGGTGGTAGGGTTCGATGACCCGTTCGTTGCGTTCGCCGCGGCTGGCGGTGTAGTAGGTGATCGCCACGCGCCAGCGTTCGACAATCGCCTCGCTGAGCGCGGTCAGCAGCAGCGGATCGGCGCTGACCGTCGCACCCGGCTGGAAGGTGTAGTGCCGGGTGAGGTCGCTCAGGTCGATCTGTTTGCGCTGCGGCAGGTTCGCCGCCAGTTTCTCGATGGCGTTGCGCAACGGTTCTTCAAATGCGGTGCCCAGATAACGACGGACCAGTTCGGCGCTCAGGAAGAATGCCAGCAGTTCGCCTTCGGTCGCCATCACTGCCGGCAGCACCCACGTCGGGTCGCTGTAGTAGTATCCCCGGCGGCTGCGGCTGTACTTCAGCGGTGCGCGTAGGGTGCTGCGAAAGTACTCAATGTCGTCATGCACCGTGCGTTCGCTGATCTCGAAGCGCTCCTTGAAGTCCGTCACGCCCGGGTACACCCCCGCACGGATGAGCATATCCATCTGAATGATACGGTTGAGTTTGGAAGACATCGGTGATCGCCCTTGTTGCTGGTATGGGTGCCGGATGTCGGGCGCTCAAAAACGCCTTGTGGTAAGGATAGCACAGGTTGCCGTCACAAACGCGACGCAGTTGGCGGAATAGAACACAGATTCGCACGGCTGCGACGGGTTCGCGCGGGTCGGTTGATGATCGCAATCAATCCGTGCGCATCCGTCCCGATCCGTGTGAATCCGCGTCCTCTTATGCACTGTGTTCATTGAAGCGTCCAGACATTCACCTGATGACGACGCCCTCAACATGGTTGACCCCTGGTCACAGTCCTCACAACCTCATGTATAATTGCCCCGATCTTGTGGAGCGCTTTGATTCTCGCCTCCGGCGGGCGCTCCAGCTACTGGTTGCCCCGTAATGCAACCAGCGATCCGGGACGATACGCCTCCACCCTGCTCGTGACAATAATGCCGCGACTGTAGTCCTGCGCCTGGGCGACCGCCAGCCACGGGTGATGGCGGTAGGCGAGGCATGCGCCGATGACCAGCCAGAGGGGGATTTTGCCGCTGAGCACGACGCCGCATTGCAGGTCAAGTTCCGGCAACGCTGCGCCATCAACTTCATCGTAGTCGAGGTACGGCGTTCCCGGCTGCACTTCGATCCAGGCATAGTCCGAATGGGTTTCAATCTTCCACGAAAACGCAACAGGCGTCGCCGAGGGGGTGCAGGTCAGCGTCACCGGCGCAATCCAGCCCAGCCGCGGGTCGAACAGGAAAACCGGGTGGGGAACGGCGTGCAGCGCCAGCGCGGCGTACAACCAGTTGGGACCGCGTCCGTAAATGGAGAGCGGCGCGGCTGGCGTATCGTCGAGAGCCAGCGGCAGATGATCCGGCTGCCAGCGCCAGGCGCCCTCCGGCAGTCCAATCCGGTGCGCCAGGTGATCAATGTCGATCACCAGTTCGGTGGGGGCGTGCGATAGATGGTAGTCTTTCAGTTCGGACTCAGGGTAGCTCAGAATCTGCTTCAGGCGTTGCGCCAGCGCCTGCGCCATTGGACCAGCGACGCCGGTGTACCGTTCGAGCCTGCCGATCTGCCCGCGCAACACCGGCGTCTCGGCGTCGATGCGGTCGTCGCCGTCGAGGACGGAGTGCAACTCGGCGATCACCGGCAAGCCATGGCGTTCGGCGCGCTCACGCCATTCCGCCAGACCCGCCGAAGTTGCGGAAATGAGGACAGCATGGGTGCACTGATCCAGAATGCGCTCCTGGTCGAGCGTGGGTTTGCCGCCGACGTCGACGATCAGCGGCAGGTGACGTCGCGCCAGATCGCGGCAGACCAGATTGACAAATTCATCGCTGAATCGGCCCTTCTGACGCAGCAGCCGCACCTGATCCGGCGGCGCTTCCTGGCTCCAGTCGCCTTCGCCGTCGGGGCAGGCGCGCAGCACATAGTGTTCGACGCGCCACTCACGCAACTGCTGCGTGAGCAGGTAGATCAGCACCGACTTGCCGCTGTGCGGCGGACCGCCAATGACGATGGCGGGGAAGGGGTTCATATGTAACTCCTTTGAATGAGGCACGGATGTGAACGGATTGAGACGGATTTGCACGGATTGGGCTATGGATTCAGTTGGCGTTGGCTGAGCCTGTCGAAGCCAACGCCAACCGCCGGAGACCAGAAACAAGACTGCGCCAACTGATGTAAGACATACTGCGCTCTGCGCTCGACTGCCTGGCGACCGATGGAGTTTGAATCCATACTCTGCTATCCGACTCGCAGCCCGGCGACTGAAGTCGCGGGCTACGGTCGCAAAGCCCGCCTTCGCGGGCTGGATGTAGCAATACCGGATTATGTTCTCAAAAACCATACGCTGCGGGCTACGGTCGCAACGCCCATTTGCGCGGGCTGGCGCGGATAATATCCGTTCTCATAGGCAGATCAACCAGATATTGGACAATCTCGTGATTGGCGTTGGCTGCGCCTGTCGAAGACAACGCCAACCGCTCCACAGGTGCAAGCGTGTTTGTCCCGGTTTCGATTGATCTTCCTATAAGGGCGCAAGCTCACTATCTTACTGCACGCTGATCGATTGGCAACGAGCATGTACCAGACGAACAACTCTTGCGCCACGCTGGTGGCGACGCTGGGAGGGCAGCCGCAGGTCGTGACCTTCGCCCTCGACGCCCTGCTTGCTCAGGGTGAAATCATCTCCGACGTCTACCTTGTGCATCTGTCGCTCGACAACCCGCGCACGCGGCAGGCGCTGCAACGGCTGCAACAGGAATTCCTCAACGACATGTACGCCGGTCGGCGGTGCCGCCTGCGCCGCGCCCCGCTGCGCGCCAACGGCGTCGAGTTGACCGACATCCGCACGGCTGCCGATGCCGAGGCGACGTGGCAGTGCATCCGCGACCTGATCGCCGATCTGAAGCGCGACGGGCGGCGGCTGCACCTCTGTCTCAGCGGCGGACGGCGCCTGATGGCGCTGCTGGCGATGTCGGCGGCGGCGCTGCTCTGCGACCATCAGGACCGCATCTGGCACATGTACACGCCGGAAGCGACGTTGCAGCGCGTCAAAGACGGCGCGCAGATGCACGTGACCCCGGCGGACGGCGTGCAGTTGATCCAGGCGCCGCTGGCGCCGTGGAGCGCCTACTTTCCGGCGTTGCGGTCGCTGGCGTACCTGCCGATGCCTGCCGTGTACGAGCAGTTGCGCCGCGTCGCCGCCATGGACGACCCGCGCTGCCGGCAGGTGTGGGAGCGTCTCAGCCCGCGCCAGCGCGAGGTGCTGCGCGCGTTTGCGCAAGGACTGCGCCCTGATCAGGTGGCTGATACGCTGTCGATCGCGCTGAGCACGGTCAATTCGCACAAAACCGTCATCCTGGCTGAATGCCGCAATGCGTGGGAACTGCCGGACGGTGAGCCGCGCGACTACCGCTTCATCCGCGAGCGCTTCGCCGGGTTCATCGAGCGCAGTGTAGCAGAGGGAGGGTGACAGGAAATCAGAAGAAGTGCTGATTTCGATCAGCAGCGGTGATGAGGCGGTAGGGACGGGGGGTGTGGTATGTTCGCACAGAAGCGGAGGTTGACAGGAACACCTTACTGGTACGCCATCTCGGTTGATCGCTCTGTGAGCTCAGCCTGGAATGGTACACGGATATGCACGGATTGGGACGGATTGGGAGCGGTGCGGTCGTGATTGTGGGCGCTGGCTTCGACAGGCTTAGCTAGCGCCGACGTCAAAGCAGTCAACGTGTAGTTCGAGCCTGGATTTGGGTATGAATTGTCAGACGGCATCCTGGTGCAGCGGACTCAAGTCCTTGTTCAGGCTAGGCAAGCCCATGTGTGGCTGCCATGGGCTCAGGATTCGTCGGTTGCACAGGAGAGATGGCGCGAATTCGTCTGCACTCGCGCTTTTATCGCTGGCGTCTGGAGCGACGTCCAATGTGCAGACTAGCCCCGCCAGGGGCTTTCACGTCCTCAGCGAGGGCTTTAGCCCGCAGCGAGCTGCCCTGAAGGAGATGGCGTCATGAGCCACAACCTTACCGGAGACGACTTGAGAAAGCGTACACGAGAATATTGGGAGAAGGGTCTGAAGAAGGGGGATACGAAGTACGATTGGTACATCAAGAACCTGCTTGGTCAAGAGCTTCAGGAAGCGAGCAAGGACCCTGATCGTCTGCGCGGTGTCAGACAGCCAGTGCACACGCTGGCGCTCACTGTCGGCGAGTCGTTCGAGCCGCTGTTGCAGGTCGTCGGCGTGTTAAAACCGCAGCGGGTGGTGTTGATTTTGAATTCGTTCTATGGTGGCACGCCCGGGGAAGATCATGGCGCAGGTCTCAAACAGTTCATGATGCAGTTGAGTCAGGCGAACTTGCCCGACAATTCTCGCCCTCAATTGTCACCCAATAACTTTGATCTGGTTGAGCTGCCGAAAGACACCCCCACCCACGTCTTCCGCGCACTGCGTGACGCGTTGCAGAAGCCGGCAGCGCAGCCGCCGCCAGGGTTCACCAATTTTGTGGACATCACCGGCGCCAAGAAGAGCATGGTGGTAGGCGCATTTCTCTATGCGGCGCATTCGGGGCTTCCCATAACCTATGTTGATTTTGATGACTACGATGAGGATTGGGGCAAGCCATACGGCTACACCTGCCGGATCGGCACGATCGCCAATCCCTACGAAGCCTTCCACCTGCACGACTGGGAACAGGTGCGGCGGTTGTACGAGAGTTATAGTTTCCGCAATGCGCGTGCGTTGCTGGGCATAGCTGGCGGTGCTGGAAACGCAGGAATGGGGATCCTCGGCGCGATGTCGCAGACGCTCGGTGATGCTGGCAGTGATCCGTTATTCGACTCGGACGATATTGATAAAGTAAAGCGTTTAGCCTCGGTGTTCGAGATGTACGAGGCGTGGGAAAACGGCGATTATGCTGAAGCAAAACGCCTGAAAGACGGCTTCAATCCGCTATTGCCGCCGGATGTCGTTCCGTGGAGCATCGAGGAGTTGGGCAGCATCTGGCCTCACGTGGCAGGCGTCTCCAGCGCACGAACCGCTGCGCAGAACCTGCTCGCCAGTCACCTGTCGTTAAAGCAGGGCGCATCGATTCCTTCCGACTCGCTGTTTGCCAGACCTCTGCCGCTGCTCGCCTATGTTCGTGATGAACTCGCGAAGATCGAGCGGTTAATCGAAAAGAATGAGGATTATCGCTCGGCGTATTTGCGAGCCGCCGGACTTGATGAGTTTCTCCTCAAGGCCCGGCTGTGCATGAGTTGGCTCAACAATCATCTTGCCATCATGGTAGGCAGAAATCCGCCGGTAGCAGTAACCAGCTT
>JAUQOW010000136.1 GCA_030550675.1 Chloroflexota bacterium | reverse complement strand
CGCGCGGCGGGATCGGCGGCTGCGGCTGCCTGCCCGAGCGCGTCGGGAATGCCCCAGAAATCGTAGCGGGCAGCGCCGCGCGCGCGCGCCCACTGAATCGCGCGCCACTGGATGGCGTGCTGCGCGCCGCACTGCAATCCCTCAGTCGTCGAGCCACTGTACAGGTAGATCGCCGTTGCGCCCCACGCTGCGGTCATCGCCGTTGCAACTGCGGCGCCGTTACGCTCCGCCAGCCACAACCGCACAGCGTCGCCGAACAGTTCCAGCACGCTGGCGTAGTAGGCGCGGGCATGGATGGCAAACCTGGCGCGTGCGCCGGTTTCCTGCATAATGGCGTAGAAGGCGTCGAGATCGGCGGAGGCGTCGCCTTCTCGAACCGTCACCCCTTCTCGTGCAGCGCGCTTGATATCGGCGCGATGCCCTTTGCTCATGCCCGCCAGCAGACGCGCCGGTTCCGGCGTCAGATCGAGATGAATGGTGCTGCGCGGCTGAATGGGCGTCATCGGCTGCATAGCGCGGTCAATCAGGAACTGGTGAAGCGCGGCGGCGCGAGAGTCGTCTTCCGCCAGATTGGGTTCAAGGCGCACAAACACTGCGCGCCGCCTCCGCCCCAGGCGCATCAGGTCATCCAACAGCAGCGCATCGATGTGCGTGTCGCCGCTGAAGAGCGGACCGCGCGGCACGTACAGGGCGCTCAGACCAAACCGTTGCTTTTCGAGCGCCAGCGCGCCGGCGCGAATGACGCCGTCGGCAACAATCGCCCGTAGATGCGACTTCCAGCCGAAGCGTCCCTTCAGCGCCCCCCATCCCGACGATTGCAGCAGATGACCGTCGGGGTGCGTCAGAACAAATGCATCCCAGGACGCCCGACCAGGTGTGACCGCCGTCGGTGTGGCGAATGCGGCGCATTCTGAGGACCGTTCAATCACGTGTGTCGCCATATGCGTTCGGCATACCCGCCGCGATCCTGCGCCAGCGCCGCGTGGTACGCAGTGATAGCCGCTTCCATTGCTGTTGTTCCGCCGAACAGCGCTGCCATTTGACTGCGATAAGCGGCGATCGCCGCGATTTTCGCCCGCAGCGCCGACGTATCGAGCGGCACGAGTTCAGCAACGAGCGTTGTTCCGATCTCTGCCAGTCGTCGCTCGACCGCGCCGGGCGCCAGGGCGTAGTTGATGTCGTCATAAAACGCGATGCGGTCTGACGGACAGGCGAGCGCCGCCTCAAAGACCACCAGGTGATCGACGTGCTGACCGACGCCGAGCGGCGCGTAGATCGTCGCGTCAGGCGCGCGTTCGATCAGCACGGTCAGCAAGTCGCGCGCCTGACGCGGCAAGGGATCATCGGGCGCTGGCGAGCGATAGAGCGTCGCGCGACTGCAATACGCCTCTGGCATGCGATAGATGGCGTCGAGCCAGCCAGCATAGACATAATCGACGCCCAGGAGAGCCATCGCGTCTGCGTCTTCAGCCAGCCGCACGCGCAGCACCTCGTCCGGCGCGAGTCCCCACTCCGCGTGGAACTCGACGGCTACCGCATTGAAGACCGTGCCCGGCGGCGGAGGCGCGGTGCAGAGAGTGATCACCAGCGTCCGCTCAGGCGCCAGGGCGATTGCCCCGCCGCACGACAACGCAGCATCGTCGAGGTGCGGCGAGAGGTACACGCGGGCGTAGCGCGTCAGATCGGCGTCGAGATCGATCAGTCGAGCGGTCATTTCCGGCGCTTCTCGCAAAGAAAGATTGACGCGAAGGCGCAAAGGCGCAACGTCTTCTCATCTCCCCCATCCGCCTTTGCGACTTCGCGCCCTTGCGTCAGCCGTGGCTGGGCGCCGCTCGAGTCGAGCGGTCATTTCCGGCGCTTCTCGCAAAGAAAGATTGACGCGAAGGCGCAAAGGCGCAACGTCTTCTCATCTCTCCCATCCGCCTTTGCGACTTCGCGCCTTTGCGTCAGCCGCGGCTGCGCGTCCCTCTAGTTGTTGCGCCAGTCGCCGCCGGAGAACCCTTCTTCGAGCGTCAATTCTTCCAGCGCTTCGGCGGCTGCCTGGCTGCGCGCCTCATCCTCGCTGCCGCTGATGCGTTGCAGGGTGCGGCGCGCCGTTTCACCGCCGATCTGACCCAGCGCCCAGATCGCCGCCAGCGCCACCTCGGTATCGGTATCGCTGCACAGACGCACCACACGCGACACCAGCGATCGCGCCAGGTCCGCCATTTCGCCGGCGGCGCGCGCCGCTTCGTAGCGCAGCGCCGGAGAGGGGCTTTCGAGTTCGCGGCTGACAATCGGGAGCCAGCGCGGCAGCATCGAACGCCCCATCGCCATAAGCGCGCTTTCGCGCATCAACTGGTCGGAACTGGCATATGCCAGTTCGATCTGTTGCTGCACCTCATCGCTTCCGGCAAAATACCCTGCGCTTTCAATGGCGCGGCGGCGCACCTCGATCGGTTGCGACGCATCGCGGATCAGCGCCAGCAACGCATCGTGCACCTGCTGACCATACGTCGCATCAATCTCCTCGATTTCCGCCATGTAGGCGAAGCGCCCAAGCGCCATCGCCGCCGCCGCGCGCACTTGCTCGGCGGGGTCGTGGAGCAGCGCCAGCATACGCCGCAGAATTGGCAGCGTGTCACACTCCCACAACCCTTCGATTGCGCTGGCGCGAACGGTGGCGTCGGCATCATCGAGCAGCCACTCGAACATGACCGTGAAATCGAGATCGATGTTGTCCTCGGCAAGTTCGACCATGGCGTGCGCAATTTCGATGCGCCGTCCGACCGGAATGCGTTGCCATTCCTCCCACACCGCAGAGCGGTCGCGCGGGTCAAGCCCGGAGAGGGAGCGCAGCTCACGCATTGAAAGATGCTCGCGCGCCGCAAGGGCGCGCAGTTGAGCAGCCAGACTCATCGGTCTCGTCTTTCACTCCTCGTCGTCGAAATCCTCTGCATCCACTTCCTCGTCCTCTTCCTCCTCAAGCGACGGCGGCGGCGTGTAGAGCCACCACCCTGGACGGCTTGCATCGGGTGCGAAATGGTCGCCTTCGGAGAGCAGATGGGCGAGATATTCGCGCGACGCCGGACGCAACACATTCAGGGCGACGAACAGCGTCTCGAACGAAGCGGCATACTTCGGTTCCGTGCGCGTTCCGACCGGCGTGCCGATCACCTCGAAGACATGCTCAAGCATGAGGTCAGCTTTGCGGCGCTCATTCATCGGGAACGCCTTGAGATTGCGCAACCGACCGTACTGCTGCTGGTTCACCAGCATATCGGTATCAACGACGCAGGCGTAGGAGATGTTGGCAAAGGTGAACTTCGGCGTCTTCTTAGTCTCATCGAGCACCAGCAGGCGATCCTGCGTCTCCTCCTGTTCCTCGTAGGTGATGGCGAAAGTGCGCGGATCGTCAGTGCGCATCAGGGTGATCAGCGCGCCGGGGACCAGGTAATCGTGGAACAGCGCCTCGAGTCCCTGCAGCCACCCGCCGCGATTACCCGTCGGGTAGCGCAGTTCAACCAGCGTGCTCACGTAGTGTTGCGGCAACTCAAAGCGCAACACCGCACTGCGCTGATCGGCGAGCAGCGGCGGCGGCAGCAGCGCCGCCAGCGCGCGCGTCAGCGGCAGGATGCCGTACTCCCACTCGAAGAACGTCAGCACGTGGCTGACCTGCCCGCTCTTGCGGATGGACTCGGCGCTCTGTTCCGCCAGGCTATCATCGAACCCCTCTTCAATGTAGCCGGCAAGCTGCCCCATTTCACTCGCCTTGACCCGCTTGGTGCCGATGGCGGGCAGGTTGCGCACCGACCAGAGGCGCGCGCCTTCGACTCCGACGAACTCGAAGTCCTTTTCGCGGCTCAGGCGGTAGTTGAGCGCGAAGCGGAAGACCTCGTAATCGCTCTGGCGCGGATTGTGGTAGAAGATATCGGCAATGATCTGCGTATCGAGCAATGGCTCGCCAACCTCTTTGATGTAGTCGCTAATGCGGCGCAGATCGTTCTTGCCGAAACTGACGAGCGCCGCTTCGGGGAACGCCTGATTGCCGAACAGCACCAGGCGGCGAAGCGGGTCATTTTCAATAGCCGTGCGCAACTGCGACATGAGCGTATTGCCGTATTGCGCCATCAACTCCTCGACCGGTCGGCGCAGGTCGATCTGCAACCCGTTGGGCAGCACAATCACCGTATTCACCGGCGTCGGCTCGGCAGGCGGGGGGGCGCTGACCGTTTCCGCCACCGGTTCGCTGACGCTGACCGGCGCCGCAACTTCCGGCGTTTCCGCCACAGGCTCGACCGGCGTCTCAACCTGCGGTTCGGCGACGACAGGGATCAGCCCCGCCTGCTGCTGCCAGTATTCCGAGATGAACACCGGTTCAACCGTGGTTAGCGCCGGGCGCGTCGTCGTCACCACCACGCTGATGTCGTCCACAGGGAGCGGGTTTTCCGGTTCGTACAGGCGCTGCTTGAACGTATGAACGGTATCGACCTGCGGGGGAACATACCGACCGCGCCGCGACGTAATGAACACGACATCGCCATTGGTTTCCTGGCGGGTAAACACGTGGTCATTCACGCGCAGCGCTTCGTCGATCAGCCGCGCCGCCTCAGCAGGATCCATCTGGCGCTGTCGGGCGTAAAAGTCCGCCAGGTTCTTCAGCGTCTGGCGGATGGGCGCTTCGAGGGCGAAGAGGCGCGCCTGCGCCGCCATCAACTGAAAGATTTCTTCTGCCAGCGCTCGCTGTTCATCAGTGCCAGCGAATGTTGGACGCTCAATCGTGCCTGCTGTCATCCCTGCTGTTCTCCTGCGAGCACCAGCTCGCGCAGAATTTCCAGATAGCGCTCCGTCAGGCTCTGGAGATCTTGCGGTTGACCTGTGGCGCGCACCTGCTGCGCCAGTTTGTCCATTGCCGTTTCCCCGTAGATGATGTTCTTTCCATCCATCATGGCGCCAGTTTGACCTCACTGAGATGAAACACACAATGCGCAGCCCGACGACGGCGCCGATGCTGCGCTGGATTCGTATTATACCACAATCACGTGCGGCGCTCCCGGCGGTTTGCAGCGTTTGACTTTTACCGTTCTTTGTGCGACAATGACCGCGTCCGGTACACGAACAGTTCAGTCTCAACCGCTGGTCGTGCGATAGTCCGTCAAGACAAGAGCTAACCGCAGCGCTTCGGTCTGTTGACGACCGGAAGCGCATTGTGTTGCGTAAACGTTATAGAGCGCATGCCATCAGAGCGTCCAATCTATCCATTCAGCGCGCTGGTCGGGCAGGAACGCCTCAAGCGCGCCCTGATCCTGAATGCGATCAATCCACGCATCGGCGGCGTTTTGATCCGCGGCGAAAAGGGCACCGCAAAGTCAACCGCAGTGCGCGGGCTTGCCCGCCTCCTGCCGCATATCACGGTCGTCGCCGATTGCCCCTACAGTTGCCCGCCCGACCGTCCTGCCATGATGTGCGAGACGTGTGCGGCGCGGTTGCGTCGCGGCGAGGAGTTGCCGGTCGCTGAACGTCCGACGCGCCTGGTCGAATTGCCGGTTGCAGCATCGGAAGATCGGGTCGTCGGCTCGCTTGACCTCGAACATGCTCTGACGGAGGGGCAGCGCCGTTTCGAGCCGGGGTTGCTGGCGCAGGCGAACCGCGGGTTGCTGTATGTGGACGAGGTTAATCTCCTCGACGATCACCTGGTTGATGTGCTGCTCGACGCGGCGGCGATGGGGGTCAATACGGTGGAACGCGAGGGGATCAGCGTGTCGCATCCGGCGCGGTTCATTCTGGTCGGCACCATGAACCCGGAAGAGGGCGAGTTGCGCCCGCAACTGCTGGATCGCTTCGGGTTGGTGGTTGAGATCAGCGGGTTGACCGATATCGCCGGGCGGGTGGAGGTCATTGAGCGACGCCTGGCGTATGAGAGCGACCCGGATGCGTTCGTGGCGCAATGGCAGAAGGAAGAAGAGGCGCTGGCGCAACGCATTATTGCGGCGCGCGCGCTGCTGCCAGCGGTGACGATTTCGCGCGGCGATATGGCGGCAGTGGCGGCGCTGGCGCTTGAGCTGGGCGTCGATGGGCATCGCGCCGACCTTGCCATTCTCGAAACGGCGCGCACGCACGCCGCGTGGTCGGGGCGCACGCGCCTGACGGTGGAAGATATTCGCCTGGCGGCGGAACTGGCGTTGCCCCATCGGATGCGGCGCCAGCCGTTCACCGAGGTCAGACTCGATGAAGCGCGCGTCGGGCAGATCCTGGAGCGCGTGAAGGGTGAGATTGGCGAGGACGCGCCGCCTTCCGCCGATCATGTAAAAAAAAAGTTGACGGCGTGACCGCCGGGCAGCCGGACGGCGAACGGCGCAGCAGCGAGGAAGGCGACGCGCCGCCGCCATCGGCGCATGCGGCGACCGAGGCTGATGCGGCTTCCAGCGGCGGCGACAAAACGCAGGGCGGCAAGACGTTCGTGAGCGATCCGACGTTCCGACCGCAAAAGATCGAGGGTGCGCGCGACCGGTTGCAGCGCCGGGCGCCGGGCAGACGCAGTCGCACGCGCACAACTCGCAAGCAGGGGCGGTATATCACCAGTCGTCCGGCGGAGCGGATCACCGACCTGGCGCTGGACGCGACCCTTCGCCAGGCGGCGCCGTATCAGCGCCGTCGTCGCGCCGAGCAGGGCGATAGCGGCGCGAAGCGGCGGATCATCGTGCGCCGGAGCGATCTGCGCCAGAAGGTGCGGGTGCGCAAAACGCGCAACGCGGTCTGCTTCGTGGTCGATGCCAGTTGGAGCATGGCTGCCGAAGAACGGATGCGCGCCACTAAAGCGGCGGTGCTCTCACTCTTGCGGGACGCCTATCAGCGCCGCGACCGGGTTGGTCTGGTATCGTTCCAGCGTGATTATGCGACCCTCTTGCTGCCGTTGACCAACAGCGTCGAACTGGCGCAGCGCCGGTTGCAACAGATGCCGACCGGCGGCAAAACGCCGCTCTCGCGCGGCTTGTTGCTGGGGTATGAAGTGCTGGAACGCGCGCGCCGCCAGGACCCGGAGGTGATGCCGTTGCTGGTGCTGCTCACCGATGGACAGGCGAATGTGTCGATGAGCGATCTGCCGCCGCAGGCGGAAAGTTATGCGCTGGCTGATTTTATTGCAGCGCAATCGATACCGGCGGTGGTGATTGATACGGAGCATCCCATCTTTGAGCGTGGGCTGGCGCGGCAACTGGCGTATCACTTGAAAGGCAGCTACTACCGGCTCGAAGATGTTCAGGAGCGCGGACTTGCCGATCTGGTGCGCGCTGAGTTACGTGACCGCACACGCTAGAGTGCGGCTGTGATAGACAGAGTACAGGCAACTAAACCAGGAGGACGGTTGGTCATGACCGATCAGGAGCGTCCCGTCGAAGAGCAGAATGAACTGCTGGGGAATCCGGCGCCAGCTGCAGCGGGCGTGGCGGTGGCGGATGCGGACATCCAGCAGCAGTCGATAGAACCTCCCCCGGCGACGGAAGGGCTATCCGGCGCCGGGGCGGAAGCGGCGGAGGCGAGCAGCGCAGTGGCGGCGTCCGATGGCGGCGACAGCGTTGCGCCGGTTGGCGCCGCCGGTGAAGCGACCATCACAACAGGCGCCGCTGTGACAGACGCCCCGGCGGCGCAGACGCCTTCTACTGAAGCATCGACGAGCGGCAGCGCCGTCGGTGCGCCGGAAACGCAGGCGTCCGCTGCTGAGACCCAACCCGCCAGTGAAGGAGCAAGTTACCAGGCGCCTGCCGGGGAGTCAACCGGACGTCCGCGACGGGTGAAGGACCTGGCGCCCGGCATGGAGCTGGAAGGGCGTGTCACCTCAATTGCGCTGTATGGCATCTTCGTTGATATCGGCGTCGGGCGCGACGGTCTGGTGCATATTTCGGAAATGAGCGACACCCGGATCGAATCGCCGAGCGATCTGGTCAAGATCGGCGATACGGTGAAAGTGCGGGTGAAGAGCGTCGAGCCCGACGGTCGGCGGATCAGCCTGACGATGCGCACAAAGGAGCGCAGCTCCGAACCGCGCGGCGGTCGCGGCAAGAAGAAGCCTGAAGTGGATTACGAGAAACTGGCGGCGCTGCGCGTCGGCGATAATGTCGAGGGAACGGTGACCGGCGTGGCGCCGTTCGGCGTGTTCGTGGATATCGGCGTCGGCAAGGATGGCCTGGTGCACGTGTCGG
Source organism: Chloroflexota bacterium (assembly GCA_030550675.1). GTDB lineage: Bacteria > Chloroflexota > Chloroflexia > Chloroflexales > Roseiflexaceae > Roseiflexus. The sequence continues at coordinate 4,448 of JAUQOW010000136.1, read as the reverse complement.
AACTGGCGGAGGGGCGCGTCGAGAAGGCGGAGGATGTCGTTCAGGTCGGTCAGACATATACGTTCAAAATCCTGGAAGTCGATGCCGAGGGGGCGCGTATCAGCCTGAGTCTGCGCCGGGCGCAGCGCGGGCAGAAATTGCAGCAACTGGAGAAGGGTCAGATTCTCGAAGGCACGATCAGCGGTCTGGCGCCCTTTGGCGCATTCGTCGATATTGGCGTCGGGCGCGATGGTCTGGTGCATATTTCTGAATTGTCGAACACGCGCGTGGCGCGGGTGGAAGATGCGGTCAAGGTTGGCGACAAGGTGCAGGTGCGGGTGCTTGACGTTGATCCGCAGAGCAAGCGGATCAGTCTGAGCCTGCGGCTGGAAGATACGCCGCGCGAGCCGCCGCCGCGCGAGGAGCGTTCGCGCGACGATCGCGGTCGTGACGAGCGACCGCGCGGGGAGCGCAGTCGCAGTGAGGGACGGCAGTCGCGCGACGAACGATCGTCGCGTCGCGAGCGCCTGAGCGACGCCTATGCTCAGGAGGACGACGACGATTTCAGCGGGAATGCGACGCTCGAAGATTTGATGTCGAAGTTCGGCGGACCGCGCCGCAGCGAGCGCCGCCGCCGCCACGATGATGACGACGAGATGGAAGACCGCAATATGCGTCGTCAGCGCGAGGCCATTCGGCGCACGCTCCAGCAACTGGACGATGACTGAAAAAGATGACGCGAAGGCGCGAAGATGCAAAGATGTGCGGCAGCGCCTTTGCATGTTCACGTCAACTTGACACGTAGTTTTTAGAACGGGTATAATGTCTTGAACCGGCGCGGCACTGCCGCGCCGTTCAGGTGTTGCGCCGCATTCCAGCATGTGCGGCGGTCTTCAGGTGTGATGGCAACGCTGGGCGCTCAGAGCGTCCGGTATGTGCTTAAGTAGTGAGGTTGGCTCCGATGCCCAAGCGAACATGGCAACCCAAGCGCATTCCGCGCCGCCGCAAGCATGGTTTTATGGCGCGCATGGCAACCAAAGATGGCCGCGCAGTGTTGCGCCGTCGGCGACTCCAGGGGCGCTACCGCCTGACTGTCAGTGATGAGCGTCGTCAGATCCGTCGCGGGCATCGGTAGTCCTGCCGAATCTGTGGGCGCCGGGCACAAACCCGAACTCTCCGTATTATTCGCCCACAGCCTGCGATGAAACGCGCTTACCGCCTTCGCACGCCTGAGCAGTATCAGCGGGTGCGCCGCGATGGTCGAACCTGGGACGCGGGAATGCTGATGCTCAACGCCGCCCCCAACCGACGCCGGACGTCACGCTGCGGCTTTGTCGTCGCCAAGCGATTGGGCCGCGCCGTTGCGCGCAACCGCATCCGTCGCCGGGTGCGCGAGGCGGTGCGCCTGTTGTACCCGCAGATTGCGCCAGGCTGGGATATGGTCTTCATTGCGCGCTCGCCAGCGCTTGCGGAGATCGCCTTTCCGCAATTGCAGGCGCTAGTGCAGCAATTGCTGCAGCGCGCGGGCATTCTGCAGGCGTCAGTGAGCGGGTCGTCCGACAATGCCTAGCAGGCGCGGTTTACACCTGACAGACGACCAAAAATGCGCTAGAATACACACGCGATAGATCGTGTCGGGGTAAGGACGTATCGTTATGCCCATCTGGCTTGCTTTCGTTGAGTTCCTCGAGCGCGTGCTGCTGACGTTCTACACATGGACGGGCAGCGCCGGTCTGGCAATCATTCTGTTCACCATCGTTGCGCGCCTGTTTATTCTGCCGCTGACGATCAAATCCCTCCAGTCATCGCGCAAAATGCAGGAACTTCAGCCGCACATGAAGGAACTGCAGCGCAAATACGGGAAGGACCCGCAGAAGCTCCAGGAAGAGACGATGCGTCTCTACCGCGAGTATAAGGTCAATCCGGTCGGCGGGTGTCTGCCGATGCTGCTGCAACTGCCGATCTTCCTCGGCGTCTATCAGGCGGTGATCAACCTGACGCGCGTATCGCCCGCCGAGCATGCGGGCAGCGCCATGCTGCGCGTGCTCAATGAGCAGGGCATTCCGTTCAGCGCCGCATCGGCGACGCTGGGACAGCCGCAACTGGCGGGCAGCTTCCTCTGGCTGCCGGACCTGGGGAAAACTGACCCGTACTACATTCTGCCCATCCTCTCGGTGATCTTCCAGTTGATTGTGCAACTGATGGCGACGCCGCGCGTGCAGGACCCGCAGCAGAAGGCGATGATGCAGTCGATGCTCATTCTGCCGATTGTGTTCGGCTACATCGGTTTCATCTTCCCGAGCGGCGCGGTGCTCTACTGGGTGGTTGGCAGCATTTTGTCGATCATTCAGCAGTATATCTTCACCGGCTGGGGATCGCTGGCCAATTACCTCAAGTTCCTGCCGACCGACGGCGGCCTGTTCCCGCCGGTCACGCCGACAGCGCAACCGGCGTCGGCGGTCAGCGGAGGAAGTGCGGCTTCTTCTGAGGAACCGGCACGCAAGGTCGATTTCTGGGATGTGCTCCGACCGTTGGCCGAGGCGCGCAGCGAGCCGGCAGAGTCACAGCCGCAGGCGGCGGAAAGCGCCGCGCCAGCTGAAAGCGTTACGCCTGCGGAAGTGCGACGTGTGGCGTCACAGATGAATCCGCGACGCAGGAGGGCGCGCAAATAGAACATCGCATCCTCGCTGCACCTTTGTCGGGCGCATCGGCGCGCGGATCCCATACGAACCGGGGGCTCCATGAAAAGCATTGAAATCAGCGCACGAACAGTAGCGGAAGCAATTCGTCTCGCCCTTGCGCAACTTGGTAAAGATCGCGATGAAGTCGCCATTGAGGTGCTTGAGCCGGGCGGCAACGGCGATGAAGCGCTCGTGCGCGTCACCGTCGTCGAAGATGAGACGGAGGAGACGCCTGCGCCATCGCGCGTCGCAGCAACCGGTCCCGTGGAACAGATTGCGCGTCAGATTCTGGAGGATATCCTCGAGCGCATGGATATCCACGCCTATGTCACTCCAGTGGTCAGCTCCGTCCCTGATCAGCACGGCGAACTTGAGGAAACGATCACTCTGCATATCGAAGGCGCCGATGAGGAGGCGATGAGCCTGCTGATCGGACGGCGCGGCGAAACATTACGCTCGCTCCAGTTCATGGTCAACCTGCTGGTCAGTCGCCGGGTGCAGAAGTGGCCACAGATTGTCGTTGATGTCGGGAATTATCGTCAGCGCCGCCAGGAGTCGCTCGAAGGGCTGGCGCGCCGTATGGCGGAACGGGTGCGCCAGAGCGGACGTCCGTTGATGCTCGAGCCGATGGGCGCCTATGAGCGCCGCATTGTCCACCTGGCGCTGCGCTCCGACCCGACAGTGTATACCGAGAGCAGCGGCGAGGGTGAGAATCGGAAAGTTGTGATCTATCCGGCAAAACGATCATGACGTCGGTGCGCCGGTAGCAGGCGGAGCGACAATCGGCGGTGCGCCGGTCTGGTCGCTTTGTTTTTTAATCTCATGACGACCCCTGACTATCTCCTGATCGGTCATATGACTCGCGATCGGCTGCCCGATGGCTCGTATGCGCCAGGAGGGACGGCGCTCTATGCTGCTCTGACCGCTCACCGGCTGGGACGCCGCGTGGGGGTCGTGTCGGCGCGCGCCGCCATTCCGCCCGACTGGTCTGCTGACATTGCCGTGGCATTCGCTCCGGGCGTGGACGCGCCGATCTTCGAAAATCGCTACACGCCGCAGGGGCGGGTGCAAATCCTCCACGCCGCCTCCGGGGTTTTGACGCTCGATGACGTGCCTTCAGCCTGGCGCGCAGCGTGCGTTGTCCACCTGGCGCCGATCCTGGCGGAAACGCCTGAATATCTGGTGGATGCCTTCCCCAACGCGCTCCTTGGTATGACGCCGCAGGGCATGATGCGCGCCTGGAATGCGCCGCTCCCTGCGCAGATCGCGTACCGTCCCTGGAACCCGCCGCCGTCTGTGCTGGAGCGGATTGATGTGCTGGTCCTGAGCATCGAAGATGTGCGTTTCGACGAAGCGCAAGCGCGAGCTTATGCGCGCCATTGCCCGCTTGTCGCGCTGACCCGCGGCGCTGCAGGAGCGACCCTCTTCATCAAAGGTCACCCGCACCACATCGATGCCTGCCCGGCGATTGAACGCGACCCGACCGGCGCCGGTGACGTATTTGCGGCGGCATTTCTCGTGCGACTGGACGAAACTGGCGATCCGCTTGAAGCGGCGCATTTCGCCGCCTGTATCGCTGCGCGCAGTGTGGAAGGCGTGGGACCGGGGGCGATTCCGTATCGGGCGGACGTAGAACGTTGAAGGTGGGAAGGTGGAAGGTTTCAGGTAGGGGCGGCGGGTATGCGCCCACGGGTGGGTAGGGGCGACCCAGCGGGTCGCCCGAAGGGGGGCGGCGGGTCGCCCGTTGGGGGGCGGCGCGACGCCGGGAGGCAGAAGGAGGACCCCGGC
>JAUQOW010000135.1 GCA_030550675.1 Chloroflexota bacterium | reverse complement strand
GGCATACCCAGCAGGAGGCGCACATCCACCACTGGCAGAATAACGCCGCGCTGGCTGATGATCCCCGGAAGCGCTGGCGGAGCGCCAGGGACAGGGGTGAACGCCCGATAGCGCCCGACTTCGCGCACATGGGATGACGGCAAGGCATAGATCTCATCCGCCAGACGAATCAGCAGCACATTTTGATCTGTTTGCCCGGCCACGTCGGATGGTGCGCTTTTCATACCATGCCGGCAAAAATGAAGAACAATTCATCTACTCTGCGAGAGCATACTACGGGAGATCGGCTCAGGTCAAGGGTCCGACGGTACCGGAAATGGATCGGTTTGAGTACGATTTTGTACGCGCAAAGGAGGCAAGATGCATCGAGAGGCATGAGGCAGGAGAAGGACAGCGTAGCGCAGGTGGTGAGCATCGATGCTAAAGGCGACAGGTCAAAGGCGCCCACTCCTGATCGCACTTTATTGACAGTTACTATCATTCTTGCTATCATGCAGACGCGATTTATCCAGCCTTATTGGTACAGCATTATATGCTAGGCATCGACAAACGCCTCTTCTCCCCCCAGACCAGGGCATGGGTTTTTGTCGCCGCTGTGGCCGGACTGGCGACAGTGATCCTGAACATTGCTCTGTTTGCGGCGCTGGGTTGGGCAATCGAAGCCGTCTGGACCGGAAAGTCCGTTTTTTCTGCGAGCGTGCTTGTTGGCGCGTTCGCACTGATCGCAAGCAAAGGATTCGCTGGATGGCTCGAGCGATTTGCGGCGGCTCAGGCAGCCGCCGATACCAAAATTGCTGTCCGCGACGCTATGTACGCTCACGCGCTGCGGATCGGACCGGGCGGGCTTGACCGTGAACGCACGGGTGAACTGGTCAATACCGCTGTTGACGGCATGGACTGGCTTGAGCAGTACTACAGTGTCTATTGGGCGCAATTCATCGTCGGCATGCTCAGCCCTGCGCTGGTCATTGCGTACATTGCCGCCCAGGACGCGCCGACCGCGCTGATCCTTCTGCTGACGCTGCCGCTGCCGCCGCTCCTGCTGGGAGCGACCTCACAACGGTTCAAGGCGGTGAGTGATCGCTTCTTTGCTGCTGCGAACCATCTGAGCGCACAGTTTCTTGATAGTTTGCAGGGATTAACAACCCTGAAAATGTTCAACCAGGGAAAAGCGCGCGGCGAGCAGTTCCGTCAGGAAAACGAGGCGCTCCGGCGGGAGACGATGCGCCTGCTGGCGGTCAATCAGGTGATGCTGTTTATTGTTGACAGCGGGTTTGCGCTGGCGACAACCGTGATGTTAACCCTGGCGTCGCTCTGGCGACTTTCGACCGACAGCATCGCTCTAGGAACAGCCGCGACATTCGTTCTTCTCAGCTTTGAACTGGCCCGACCGTTGAATCTGATTGGTCAGTTCTTCTTTGCCGGGGCGATTGGTCGCTCAGTGGCGAAAAAGATTTCGGCGTTTCTCGACACGTCTCCTGGAGTGACAGAGCCGAATCAGTCCGCAGGTTTGATCGTCGGGGCGCCTGAGATTCGGTTCGAAGAAGTGACATTCCAGTACGCCGAGCGAGAGACTCCCGCCCTGAACCGTTTTTCGCTGACCATTCAGCCCGGCGAGCGCGTCGCGTTGATCGGCGCAAGCGGTGCAGGTAAAAGTACAGTGTTTCAGTTGTTGCTGCGTTTTGTTGAAGCGCAGCAGGGAACGATCCTGATCAACGGCGTTCCTATCACAGCATACTCTTCTGACCATCTGCGCGCCGGTATTGCTCTGGTGTCGCAGGATCCTTACATCTTCTACGGAACTGTGGAAGAAAATCTGCGCATCGCAAAACCCGACGCTTCTCCGGAAGAACTGGCGCGCGCGCTACGCGCGGCACACCTTGATGACGTCGTGGCGCAGCTTCCCAGCGGATTGAGTACGGTCATCGGCGAGCGCGGCAGCACGCTGAGCGGCGGTCAGGCGCAGCGGCTGGCGCTGGCGCGCGCCTTGCTGAAGAATGCGCCCATTGTGCTGCTCGATGAGCCGACGTCGCAACTTGATAGCCAGACTGAGGCTGCGATCCAGGACTCTCTTGATCGTCTTTTTCAGAACAAGACCGTCCTCATCATCGCTCACCGCCTGAGCACTGCCAGCCGTGCGGATCGCATCGTGGTCATGGAGAGCGGACGGATTGTCGAGATGGGCGCCCCAGCCGATCTGCTCCAGCGGAATGGCGTATTCGCCCACATGGTTCACCTTGCCGCAGGAGGTTCCCAATGAGTCGCTCCCGCATTCTTGCACGCCTGCTGACGCTCCTGCGCCCGATGTATTGGGTCATGGTCATCTCCATCGCGGCGCGTATTCTAAACTTTTTGGCTGGAACCGCCCTGCTCGCAGTCGGAGTCTATGCCGTCGTGCGGTTCGCCGGTGGCGAACCGCTGTCGTCCGCGATCATCGTGACGATGCTGGCTGCGCTTGCGCTATTCAAGGGCGCAATGCGTTACATTGAGCAATACACTGGTCACTATGTCGCATTTCATCTGCTCGCTCAATTAAGGTATCAGTTCTACGACGCGCTGGAGCCGCAGGCGCCAGCGGGGTTGCAGCGCCTGCGCAGCGGCGACGCCGTCGCGCGCGTGATGGCGGACATTGACAGAATTGAACCGTTCTATGCGCACACGATTGCGCCGTTCTTTGCGGCGGTCATCGCACCGCTCGCGCTGCTGGCGGCGTTGGGATACTTCCATATTCTTCTGGCGCTTGGACTGCTGCCCTTTCTGTTGTTGGTCGGCGTTATCGCGCCGTGGATCGTCTATCGTGCAAGTCGCGCTCCTGCCGCTCGAACACGGCGCGCGGCGGGAGAAATCAGTGCGCTCCTGACGGACAGTTTCCAGGGCATCCGTGATGTTCTGGCGTTCAACTACGGCGAGCGCCGTCGCGCGCTGTTGCGGGAGGCGGGCGAACGCCTGCGAGACGCACAGGCTGGACTGATGCGCACCGGCGCTATCCAGAATGGCGTCATTGAAGCGATGCTTGCAGCCGGTACGCTGACGCTTCTCGCCCTGAGCGTCTGGCTCGTTCAGCGCGGCGTGCTGACTGTTAGCGACGTTCCAGTAATCGTGACGCTGGGATGGATGGCGTTTCAGCCGCTGCTAGGCGTTACCGGCGTAATCAATGATTTCAACGGCGCTATGGCGAGCGCTGAGCGACTATTTGAGTTGATGGATCAGACGCCAGCCGTCCAGGAACCTGCCCGACCTGTGCCGTTTCCAGTCAATCAACCGCTGCACCTGCGCTTCGAGCATGTCTCATTTCATTATCCGCAAGCGATCAGGAATGGAAATGCACAGCGCGTCCTGGATGACGTAACGTTTGACGTTCCATTTGGTCGCACTGTTGCGATCGTGGGCAGAAGCGGCGCGGGAAAGTCAACGCTGCTGGCGCTCTTGCTGCGATTCTGGGACCCGACAGACGGGCGAATCACCCTGAACGGCGTTGATATTCGTGAGTTTTCGCTGACTGCGCTCCGTGACCATATTACGGTTGTTTCGCAAAATGCGCATGTATTCAATGCCTCGATCCGTGAGAATATCCGCCTGGGCAAGCCGTCCGCTTCAGACGACGAGATCATCGCAGCCGCCCGGGCCGCCCGCCTGCACGAGTTCGTTATGACGCTGCCGCACGGTTACGACACGCAGGTCGGAGAACTGGGCAATCGGTTTTCGGGCGGTCAGCGGCAGCGGTTGGCGCTGGCGCGCGCGTTTCTGAAAGATGCGCCCATCCTTGTGCTCGACGAAGCGACAGCCAATCTTGATCCAGAGACGGAGCGCGATATTCAAGACGCCCTGCACGAGATGCGCCAGGCGCGCACCGCCATCATCATTGCGCATCGGCTTTCGGCAGTGCGCAGAGCAGACGAGATACTGGTCCTCGACAACGGCCGTCTGGTCGAACACGGCACCCATGAGGCATTGCTTGCACACAACGGAGTATACGCGCGCCTCTTCGCGCATCAACGTGATCTGTGGGAAGACATATACCAGGAGGGAATTGCAGCATGAATGAGCACGAGCATCTCTCAAGCGCGCCTGGGCAATCGTCTCATCCGCTCCTGCGCTCACTTTTGCTAGTCAGTGGAACGCTGTTCCTTATTCTTGGATTTCTGGGCGCTTTTTTGCCTATCCTTCCATCGACGCCGTTTTTTCTGCTTGCTGCGGCGTTATTTTTTCGGTCATCGCCGCGACTGTACGGATGGATGAGCGGACATCCGCTGATCAAGCCGCATCTTCAGCGTTTTCAGCGGGATCGTTCAATGACGCTGCGGGCGAAGGCGACGGTTCTGGGGCTAGCCTGGATCGTGCTGCTCGCCGCAGCAATATTTGCAGTTGATAGCCTGTTCATGCGCGCCTTTCTTATCGGACTGGCGGTCATCAAGACGGTCGTGATTCTGCGTCTTAGATCATGATCGGAAAGCCGGGTTTGTGGGATGATAGCGGCGATCATGGCGTTCTGATGAGGAGAAGGACTGCGTTTCGGCAGGCGATGCGGTGAGCCTGCCGAACCGCTCACTGCTTCGCCTGCCGAAACGCAGGACGCAAGAGACAGGCGAGTCGTGAATATAACCGCGACCTGGAATCGAGTGAGGCATTCATCTCTCTCGGTTCGGCGACAATGTTACTCAATCGTCTCTATCCAAGAAAATAGTTTCCGATCATGACGTGCTGTGGGCGTAAAGATACGCAACCGTATCCGTATCGGCGGTGAGGAGGCGCAATTATGACAGTACGCACCGTTGATATTTTGGAAGGTATTGGGTTTCGATGCGGCATCTCCGCGCCTTCGCGCTTTTGTGTGCGCGAATGGAAGTCCCTTACGCCTGAAAAACGCCGCCTTGAACGCAACTCACCCCCCCGCTTTCGCCTGCTGCACCGCTTCGCGCTGCTGCTCCCCCGACGGCTGCCCGCGCACCAGGGTCGGCACAATCGCAATGGCGGACAGGAACGCTGCGACCAGCATGGCGTCGTGCATGCCAGCCACCAGCGCGAACGGCGGCGCGGCGGTCACCGGCTCGTACTGCTGCCCGGCAGCCGCGATCACGCGCGTCGCCCAGATTGCGCCGGCAATGGCGACGCCGGTTGTCTGCCCCAGGGTGCGCATCACCGCCAGCAGGCTTCCGGCAACCCCCAGATTTGCGCGCGGCACGCTCCCCATGATCAGGCTGTTGTTCGGCGACTGAAACAGTCCAAATCCCGCGCCGATCAGCATCAGGCGCAGCACCACATCCATTTGCGTGCTCTCGGTGGTCAGCGTCGCCATGCTCAGTAGCGCAGCGGTCGTCAGCGCCAGCCCGATGATCCCCAGCCAGCGCGCGCCGAAGCGGTCCGACAATCGCCCGCTGATCGGTGACACGAGCGAGAGCACGAGCGGCGAGGCGATCAGGGTTAATCCCGTCGTCTGCGGCGAGTAGCCGAGCGCCTTCTGGAGGTAGTAGGGAATCAGCAGGAAATTGAACGCGCCTGCCAGGAAAATCAGGAACGCCGCCATCAGGCTGAAACTGAAGGATGGCGCACGGAACAGGCGCAGGTCGATCATTGGCGCCACGGCGCGATATTCCCACCATACAAAACCGACCAGCAACGCGCTGCCGCCGACCAGCGCCGCGAGCGTGCGCCAGTCGCTAAAGCCCCACACCTGCCCCTCGGTCAGCGCCAGGAGCACGAACAGCAGCCCGACTCCCAACAGCGCCGCGCCGACCAGGTCGAATTTCTGCGCGGTGCGGGTGCGGTCAGGAGGGAATGCGTGCAGCGCCAGCGCAATTGCGCCGATGCCGATCGGGATATTGACGTAGAAAATCGCCTGCCATCCGACTGCATTGATCAGCGCCCCTCCCAGCACCGGACCGGTCAAAATACCGGCGGCGACCGCCGTGCCAATATAGCCAAGCGCCTGACCGCGCTGCGATGACGGGAAGGCTTCCACCAGCAGCGCCGCGCTCACCCCCTGGATCATTGCCGCGCCAATCGCCTGCAAGACGCGAAAGCCGATCAGCGCGCCGATGCTCCACGACAGACCGCACAGCGCCGAACTGATGGTAAACATGACGAAGCCGACCACATAGACGCTGCGTTTGCCGATCATGTCCCCCAGGCGCCCCATGCTCGGCAGCAGGCAGGTGATCCCCAGCAGGTACGCCAGCACCACCCATTCGACTTCGTGCAACCCGGCGCCAAACGACTCCTGCAACGTTTTGAGCGCGATGTTGACAATTGAGCCGTCGATGGTGCTCATGAACACGCCGGTCGCCACTGCCAGCAGCGCCCACCATTTGCGTTCCATCGAGAGATGCTTTCTATTCAGTGTAGCCGAGCCAGCGGAGTGCGTTCGGGTCGTCGCGCCAGTGTTCGCGCGCCTTGACCCACAGATCGAGGTAGACGGGACGCCCCAGCATCGCCTCAATGTTCTGGCGCGCGCCGCTGCCGATTTTCTTGAGCATGCCGCCGCCAGCGCCAATCAGGATGGCTTTCTGCGTCTCCCGCTCAACCAGGATGGTCATCCGAATGTAGGTGACCTTCTCTTTCTCCTCCCACTCTTCGACTTCAACCGCCACGCTGTGCGGCACTTCCTGCTGCGTGTAGCGCAGCACCTGCTCGCGCACCAGTTCAGCGGCAAGTTCACGCTCGCTCATATCGGTCACCTGTCCCTCCGGGTAGAGCGGCGGACCTTCGGGCAGCAGCCGCACGATCTCATCGACCAGCGCATCGAGACCCTGACCGCGCAACGCAGACACGGCAACCTCCATATCCCACGGCGCCAGCGCCCGGTACGCCTGAAGGTTCTCGCTGCCGCGCTTTGTGGGCAGGTCAATCTTGTTGAGCACCAGAATGCGCCGCGCCGATGCCTTGCGCACCAGCGCCGCGATCCGCTCGTCGAGGCTCCCCGGCGGGCGGGTGATATCCACGACCATGCACACCACATCAGCGTCGGGAATGGCGCGCCGCGCTTGTTTGACCATGAACGCGCCAAGACGGTTGCGCGGTTCGTGGATACCGGGAGTGTCGACGAACACGATCTGCGCGTCGGGGCGAGTCAGAATGCCGCGAATGGCAGTGCGCGTCGTCTGCGGCTTGGGCGACACGATGGCGACTTTCTGCCCCAGCAGGGCGTTGAGCAGCGTGGACTTGCCGACATTTGGACGCCCGACGAGCGCAACGAACCCGGAGCGGTGCGGACCTTCAGGCATGACCGGACGGGTTGCGGGGGGCAGGGCGGGTTCTTCCGCTTCTTCGGCGTGTTCTTCTTCGCGTTCGACCAGGAACGGCGCCAGGCGTTCCAGACGCTGATCCAGATCGAATTCGTCGGCGGGCAGCACCTCGAACCCCACCAACCGCTCATCCGGATCGAAATCGAGGACGGCTGGCTCCTCCAGCGGCTGCGCCGACGCCGGTTCCTCACCGGCGAGATTGACAGTCAGCGTTCGTTCCGCAGTATCGAACGACACCTGCGGATGCGCCAGCGCCAGCGCCAGGTCGTCGGCGTCAATCGCATCGTCCAGCGCCAGCTCGACGCCGATCACCTGACCCTGCGGATCGAGCAGCAACGTCGCCTCGCACTCGCCTTCGAGCGTCGCGTCCTCTTCAGCAGTGTCGATAAAGCGCCAGTAGAGCGACCCGGCGTCCGGGTCGTAGGAAAGCGTCACCATAGGATCAAGTCTTGATCGGGTTATAACGAGCAGATTTACACATTTGAGCTATCCTTCCATAAATCCTCGATAAGTTGCAGAATGTCAAGGAACACCTTTCCTTTTGCTGATCCATCATTAACTTTTTGAATACTTTCTCTTAAGGACAGAATTTTATTCTCTATTTCTTCATCTGTCCTTGTCTCTGAAATAGATCTGAAAAACTCGATCCAGTGAGATATCTTTATTCCGAGATATTTATTTTCTTTTATAAACTTGACATAGGAGTCAATGATTCCCGTCCTCGCAACTCTCCCAAAGTTTTTTCCTTTGTCGTCTTCCGCTTCGTCAGAGGCCTCCTGTCTGATATCGGGATAGTGTTTTATATTTACCGGTCTACGAATATGTTGACTCTTCGTTCGCTTACTTCTTGACTCCCGCCAATGGAAGTTACGATACTCCGCAACATATCTGGCTGATTCGATCCATGGTTGAAATAGTCTAGGAGAACCAGAGATCACATCAGAAAGAATCCAAGGTACTATCACAAGCAAATCGGCATCAGCACAGGCATTGGGAGTTATAAGATATCTGAAACTTGGCTCACCCTCTTTACTGAGTACATACCAGGACTTAAGTTCTACTCCAAAAAGTATTTTTCCACTTATTGTATCAGTGAGTAAAACATCGGGAAAAGCCTGTGATCTTCTAGCAAAAGCAAATGAAGAATATTTGCTGTTTTCGTCCCACACATTCCTCAATCTATTGAGAGTATCAACGATTTGAGACTCTAAAATGCTCGAGAATACTGGTCCTATAGAAAATATCTCAGTCGCATTAACTCCCCTGATTAACAGATCAGTTTGGAAATAATTAGGAATTGAAAGCAGAAGTGATCTCGTTGATTCCCAGACTCCGAAATGTTCCCAATCAGGATGTGGGATTTTCCTCTCCGGTGGATTAGTCGTCATCGAGATGCCTCATAGGAAATAAGATCTTCCAGAAGAAAGGATTGTTGTTCTTCCTTCTTCTCGCACTCTTTCAGCCGAGAAACAGCCATCCTGTATATGTGCCCGTCAATCTCGGCACAGTAGGCAGTGCGAGACGTGAGGTAAGCGACCAGACCCGCAGTGCATAGACCGCCAAATGGTTCCCATATAACATCTCCTGGATTCGAGGAAGCTTCGATAATCAACTCCATCAACTTAATAGGTTTTTGATTGAGATGCGCATACTTGCTCGATCTGGGAAATCTCAGCCTTTCCTCATTATGAAGAGGGGGATGGTTCCAAACATTGGTCACCCCGTATTTTCCTTTAAATGTTGGAAAGAGTTTCTTGTACTCTTCCTGAGTAGCCGGTCTTTTACCGTCAAATGAAAAATAGGGTCGTCCCTCTGGATCTCCATATTTATTGGCGTAAGAAACCATCCGAGCAAAGATTTCAGGTGGTGGTGCGTACCATAAATGGTCTTTGGTGAAATACTTTCTCGAAGCAGCATTTATCACCCCACATGCTTCATTTGTTTTATATATCGGCAGACCAGTCCTATTCCATTCATTTCTGAGCCATTCTTTCAAACTTAGCAGTTTTTCCCCGCAATAAAACTCTGCGCGCCGCACATATTGAACACAAACTTCTGTAACGACCGGAAAACTCTTCAGGACTGAAAGATTACAGTTACCAGCAATATGTTGGATGCCCTTGTTCCAGATATTGCAACTTGCATACTCCCAGCCATATTCATCAAGAACGGGATGAACCGTAGCCCATCCAATCTCGGTGTTCCAGAACCAGAGAGTAGTGCCAGGTCTGGCATAGCGTGACCACGACTGTATATGTCCACGATACCAGGATTGGAGTTCTGCGGGTTCTCTGGCGTCTCCCTTAAACCCCGATACGCCGTAGCCGCCATCAGAGATGATGACATCAGGCGTTGGCCACTCCGGATAGAGTTCGGCGACATCGCCATGATATATGGTTACATTTCCCAACTTGAAGAAGTTCTGCTTATCCATAGCTCGCCTGCTGCAATGGCAAATGATAACAATCGCAGTATGGGTCCTTGCATTTCTCAATTTTCAACCACGCACGGTCCCGGCGTCGCAATGACGGTGACGTTCTCAAATTCGAGCAGACGGAGAAACTGTTCCATCGAGCGTTTGGCTTCGTCGGCAGCGCGCTGCATGATGCCATTTTCGCAGGCTGCCGCCAGAATCTGGCGTTCCGCCTCCTGCCGCGCCTGCGTTTCCAGGGTCGGGTCCTGCCCGCCGGTCAGTTGGGTGAGCAGGCGCGTCTGCCGGTCGTAGACGCGGGTACGTTCATTGTTGAGGCGCGCGCTGAAAATCTCGGAGGCGGGCAGGGTTAATGTCACGCTCATGCCGTCGGATGAAATGATCACATCACGGTCGGTCAGTTTGCTCAGATCAACGCCAGCCACCACATCGCCGCTGGCAATCAGCAGCAGTCGCTCGCCAAGGAACATATCGAGCGCATCGCCCCGCGCTGTCGAGGCTTCGACGACCCGTTCAATCGAGAAGCGCTGCGTCTCCAGGCGTCTGAGGTCCTTCATCTGCTGAATCGCGCCGCCCCAGTCGCGGATGGTTGGCGTTGGCGTGGCGATGAGTTGCACCACCTGCTGCGGCACATTCGGAACGAACGCCGCCACGATCTGCTGCCAGAAGAGCATCAGGAGCACAATAACCGTTACGGCGCCAAGCGCGACATACAGCAGCGTCACAGCGCACCCCCCGCCCGCCAGCGGGATGCCGTAGGGAGCGGTTCGCCCGGCATCGAACGGGATGTAGGGTTCCTCCAGATCGTCATCGACCTCCTCGCCGCGCGCGCGGCGCAATCGGCGTTCCATCAGCGACTCGCGGCGCGGCGGCTGCCGCAGTGCATCACGACGCACCACGCGGCGACGCGGCGGAGGCGAATCGTCCTCTTCCTCTGGATCATCGTCGTGGCGCGGCATAACCCCTCCGACCGATCATCCGCGTTTGATGCCGGTATGAATAGCCGCTGCGCCCAACCCGACCAGGCGATACGTCACGTCGCTCCAGCCCGCCTCGCACATGATCTGCGCCAGTTCGTCGGGCGGAGGGAAGACGCGCGCCGACTGCGGCAGGTAGGTGTAGGCTTCGGGATCGGCGCCAAGCACGCGCGCCATAAGCGGCACAATCCGTTGGAAATAGACCCAATGCCCAAACCGCAGCAAGGGGTTGCGCGGACGCGCCACTTCCAGGCAGGCGATGGTGCCACCGACGCGCGCCACCCGCCACATTTCACGGAATGCCGCGCCGATGTCAGTCACATTGCGCAGCGTGAACCCGGTCGTAATGGCGTCGAAACTTTCATCAGCGAACGGCAGCGCCAGCGCATCGCCCGCCACAAAAACGGCGCGCTTCCCCGCAATTTTGTGCAAACCGGCGCGCATCATCGGCAGGGTAAAATCCACCCCGACCGCCAATCCGTCCGGCATCCACTCCGCCAGCTCGACCAGAAAATCGCCGGTGCCAGTACCGATGTCGAGCGCCCGTCCGCAACTCGGCGGCGCCGCCAGCGCCACCGTCGCCGCGCGCCATCCCCGGTCCAGCCCCAGGGTCATAATGCCGTTCATCGTATCGTAGCCAGGGGCGATCCGGCTGAACATCCGCTCGACATATTCGGCTTTTTTGTCAGGCGGAGGCAATACATCTGCGCTCATGTTCGATTCATCTCGTAGATCAGTCGCAATCCTTCCAACGTCAGATACGGCTCGACTGTCGTAATGGCTTCGGTTTCGGCGGCGATCAACTCCGCCAGCCCGCCGGTTGCTATGACCGGGCAGGATGTTCCCAGTTCCGCCTGCATCCGGTGCACCAGACCTTCGACCAGCCCGGCATATCCCAGAATAACGCCGGACTGCATATGGTGGATCGTATTCGTGCCGATCACCTTTGGCGGACGCACCAGCTCGACCTGATACAGCTTTGCCGCCAGGCGGAATAGCGCATCGGCGGAAATGCCGATGCCGGGCGCAATCGCGCCGCCAATATACTCGCCAGCCGCAGTAATCACGTCGAACGTTGTCGCAGTGCCAAACGCCAGCACGATGACCGGACCGCCGTACCGTCGGAAGGCTGCCAGCGAATTGGCGATACGGTCGGCGCCAAGTTCAGCGGGCGAGTCGACCTTGTACTGCAAGCCGGTCGGCGTGTGCGAGTTGACCATCAGCGGCTCAACGCGAAAATATTTGTGGCACAGCGTGCGAAACTCACCGGTCAGCGGCGGCACGACGCACGAAATAGCGCATCCATCAATATCACGCGGATCGATGCCGCCAAGATCGAACAGGTTGTGCAACAACACCAGGTACTCGTCCGCCAGCCGGTGGCGTTCAGTTGTGACGCGCCAGTGCGCCGTGAGACGCTCTCCCTGGTAGACGCCAATTTTGATATTCGTATTACCGATATCGATGGTCAACAGCATAACGCACCATTAGTCTATGGAAACCAGACCCGCACATCCTCCGGACGACGCACGGCGCCTAGCGCCGCCATCAGTTTAATCCGCGCTTTGCGGCTATTCAGATAATGGGCAAAGAGCACCCCCAACCGCTCAAGGTCGTGGTACGCGCCGACGTAGCCGTACTCATCGTACAGTGCGCCGCCGATGCGCGGCGCAATCACTACCATGATACGCTGCGCGATCGCTTCCTGTATCGCTGGCAGCCACCACGGCGGCACCCGACCGCTGCCAAACGCCTCGATCACGATGCCCGCAGCGCGGTCGGCGATGGCGTGGCGCAACATCCGGTCGTCGCTCCCCTGACCGGGCGTAATCAGATCGACCCGCTCTTCGAGGTGCGCGCATGGAATAAACACGCGCTGCGCCGGTCGATGGCGCATCCAGATGCGGTCAGCAACGATCCCGCCGAGTGGTCCCGCCCCTGGCGCGATGAACGCATCAACCGAATGGGCGGATGCTTTTT
>JAUQOW010000134.1 GCA_030550675.1 Chloroflexota bacterium | reverse complement strand
GCCCACGGATACTCACGGATATAACGGATCGCCACGGATTGATTGAGACCATATCCGTCACCATCCGTTGCACCCGTGACAATCCGTGGTCCCTTCCGCATAGCCCACGGATATACACGGATACGACGGATCGCCACGGATCGATTGAGACCATATCCGTCGCCATCCGTCGCACCCGTGGCAATCCGTGGTCCCTTCCGCATAGCCCACGGATATACACGGATGCCACGGATCAATACGGATTAATCCGCGTCAATCCGTCTCAATCCGTGCTCATCCGTGTCCTATTCCCGCAACCAGCGGGCGCCGACGCCAGTGCCCGGTCGCCTGCTCGAAGGCATGCGCCAGTTGCAACACGCCGAAATCGTTGCGGTAGCGCCCGACCAGTTGCAACCCCACTGGCAAACCGTCGCGCGTAAACCCGGCAGGAACCGAGATAGCCGGGAGACTGGTGATCGAAATGTAGTAGCACGACCGCATCCAGTCGATGTAGGTTTCCATCGGGACGCCGTTGATCTCCGTCACATACGGTTGCTCGACAGGGAAGGGCGGAACCTGAACCGTCGGCAACGCCAGAAATTCATACGTCTTCATGAATGTGCGCATCCGGTGGTAAAGCGCAGTGCGCAACCGTTCAGCGCGCCCGATCTGCGGTCCGGTCAGAGCGCGTCCCCGTTCGATCTCCCAGAGAATTGTCTCTTTGAGGAGGTGGCGATGGGTGTCGGCAAGCTCGCCAAATGCTTGCTCATATCCCCAGGCGCGCCATATTCTGAACGCCTCGTCGGCGCCGCTGAAATCTGGCTCGACCTCCTCGACGATGCAGCCGATCACTTCGAGCGCCGGACGCGCCTGTTCGAGCACGGCAGTGACCTGCGGGTCAACGGGCAACCCGCCAGCGGTGCGGCTCCACGCTACGCGCACGCCGCGGAAGTCGCGTTCGAGCGGTTGCCGAAAATGCGCGCCCGGTTTCTGGAGCGCAATTGGCGAGCAAGGGTGCGGACCCGCAATTGCGCTGAGCATAAGCGCAGCGTCTGCGACGGTGCGCGCCATCGGACCCAGGACGCTGAGAGTTTGCCAGGCGGCGCGGTCCGAGCAGGAAGGTACACGCCCCGGTGACGGACGGAACCCGACGACGTTGCAGAAACTGGCAGGGTTGCGTAACGAACCGCCGGTATCGCTGCCATCGGCGATCGGCGCCATGCCGCACGCCAGAGCGACGGCTGCGCCGCCGCTGCTGCCGCCGCAGGTCTTCGAGAGGTCGTAGGGGTTGCGGGTCGCGCCAAAGACCGGGTTGAACGTCTGGGAACCGGCGCCGAACTCAGGGGTGTTGGTCTTGCCAATCATAATTGCGCCTGCCTTGCGCAGGCGGATCACGATCAGGTCATCGACATCGGGAACAAAATCGGCGTAAATCGGCGAGCCGAAGGTCGTGCGCACCCCTTTGGTCTGCACCAGGTCCTTGTGCGCTACCGGCAAGCCGTGCAACGGACCGACCTCATCGCCGCGTTGCAGCGCAGCATCAGCGGCGCGCGCCCGCTCGAGCGCCTGTTCCGGCAGCAGCGTCACAATCGCGTTGACCTGCGGGTTGATGCGTTCGATCTGGCGCAGGTGCGCCTCCATCACCTCGACGCACGATACCTCACGGTTGCGAATGAGCCGCGCAAGTTCAACGGCGGTTAGAAAGCAGAGTTCGTCTGGATCAGCCATAATCTAAAGCAAAGCGTATGATGGAACACGAGGCGGGCGGATTGCAAGATGACAAACGCTTTGCGCCTTTGCGTCTTTGCGTCCCTCTTTC
The DNA here is from genome assembly GCA_030550675.1 of Chloroflexota bacterium. Classification (GTDB taxonomy): domain Bacteria; phylum Chloroflexota; class Chloroflexia; order Chloroflexales; family Roseiflexaceae; genus Roseiflexus. Next base: position 10,867 of record JAUQOW010000134.1, on the reverse strand, counting down.
CGGAAAATGTCGCCGACATTTCATCTGTGTCCGCTCAATTCGCGCACTTTGGCGGCAATATCGGGGGCGGTGACCAGCGCCTCGCCGACGAGCACCGCATCGGCGCCCCAGGATCGCACCAATTCGACGTGTTCGGCAGTGAAGATCCCGCTTTCGCTAACCAGCAGCGGACGGCTTTCTGCTGGCAGAAGCGCTGCGAGACGGCGGGTCGTTTCCAGCGTCGTCGTGAACGTGTGCAAATCGCGGTTGTTGACGCCGATGACGGTCGCGCCAGCCGCCAGCGCGCGCCGCAGTTCGCCGTCGTTGTGCACTTCGACGAGCGCCTGCATGCCGAGGTCGCCGGTCAGCGTCAGCAATGTCGCCAGCGTTTCGTCGTCGAGCGCGGCGACGATCAGGAGCACCGCGTCGGCGCCGTAGGCGCGCGCCTCCACCACCTGGTAGGGGTCGATGATAAAGTCTTTGCGCAGCAACGGCAGTGGCGGCGCAGCCCCCCGATCCAACAGCGCGCGGATTCCTTCCATATACTTCAGGTGACCCTGAAAGAAGCGAATGTCGGTCAGCACCGAGATGGCGGCGGCGCCATTGCTGGCGTAGGTCCGCGCCAGCGCCAGCGGATCGAAGTTCTCGATCAGCACTCCTTTCGACGGCGACGCTTTTTTGACTTCGGCGATCAGCGCAATCGGGCGGTGGGCGCGCAGCGCGGCGCCAAAGTCGCGCGGCGGCGGCGCAGCTTCAGCACGGGCGCGCATCTGCGCATAGGGTATTTTGATGCGCTGCCGCTCGACTTCGGTGCGCTTATGCGCGAGAATGCGGTTGAGAACTGTGTCCATGGCGTGAGAACTGAGAACTGAGAATTGAGAACTGAGAACCAAGAACTTGCCCTCGCCGCATTCACTGTCCGACCGTCTGCGCCCTGGCATCTGGTCGAGCGGCAAGCCGCAATTCTGCGACCGCCGCCAGGATCTGCGGGTCGTCCTCGAAGGCGTAGCGCCACCAGTCAACTTCGACGACGCGATCAGGCTGTATGCCTTTTCCCTCAAGCAGCGAACCGTCGGGCAGGCGGAAGACCAGTTCCGCCAGCCAGAAGCGAGAGCCATCATCGAGATCATACCCGATCAGATTTTCCGTGTTGCCGGCGCTTGGCGTACCGATCACCCGCGCCCGTCTCCGGAACTGCATGCCAGCGGCGAACATTTCGGCGGCGCTGGCAGTTTCATCGCTGGTCAGCACCACAATCGGCGTCTGTTCAAGCATCGGCAGCGTTCTACCCGATGGAACATCGATACTGAACGAACGCTCGCGTCCGCTGCTGCTGCCGATGGTTCCTCCGTCCAGGAACAATCCAAGGGTGCGCCGCAGCATATCGAGGCGTCCGCCGCCGTTGGTGCGCACATCGAGTATCAGCCCATCGAGCGGACCGGATTGATAGAGTGACCTGATAGCGTCAGCGACACGTTCATCGAGGGCGGAGACGTTGAATGTGTCGATCAGGACCACACCAACATCAGTTCCTGGTACGCGGCGCGCCTCAACGATTGGGAAGGCGTCGGGCGGGATGACCTGCCGGATCACCGTAACATCACGCACGGCGCCGCTATTGTCGATAATGCGGAGTTGCACCGGTGTTCCGGGTTGCCCGCGCACGATGGCGACCGGACCGCCAGGACCAAACGTGACCGTGTCGCTTACCGGAACGCCATTGACGGCGATGATCAGGTCGCGCGGTTGAAGACCCGCCTGCTCTGCCGGACCGCCGGGAGCGAGGCGGGTGATCAGAATCCCTTCCGGCAGTTCACGGATCATGGCGCCGATGCCCGCATACGCCACGCCGCCGTCGAAACGCGCGGCTTCCTCCGCTACTTCCTGCGGCGTGTCGAAGCGTGTATGATCGTCGCCAAGCCGTCCGACCATTTCTTTAATGAGCGTATAGAACTCCGCTGCCGAAGCGGCGCGAGCAATGCGCGGCTCGAACTCCCTGCGCACCGCCTCCCAATCGACGCCGCCGAAATCCTCATACACATACCGGTCGCGTACCAGCGTCCACACATCTTCAAAAATCGCCTGCCGCTCATTCGCGCTGAGCGGTGCAAGCGTCGGAGTCGGCAAAAGCGGGTAAGGTGTGACGGTTGGCGTTGCGGTTGGCGCGGGGGTTGGCGTGAGCGTTGGGGTTGGAGTCGGGCGCGGCGTGTCGGTTGGCGCGAGCGTCGGTTGTGGCGTCGATGTGGGTGAAGACGCAGGCGTTGCAACGGGCGCCGGTCGCCACGTGACCGGCAGGGCGCCGCAGCCTGCCAGTGCAATAATGAGCAGTACAATAGCCAGGCGGAGATACCGAATCGTCATGGCTTCATTGTACACGAGAAAACGCAACCGCGCGCCCTTCTGACATCTTATTCCCATTTCGCCTCCATATTGAACGCATTTTGATCCGACTCTGGCGACGCTCCTCGGCTATACTTGATAGCAGACTGCGGCGGCGCGGTTTGCCGTCGCCTGCCTGCGTTCTGCAACCCGGCGGCTTCGAGCGTGCCAGGCTCTGCGAGCGCGGCGCGGAACAGATGCACGGTGCGCTGTGTGTCAGCGAACTGTAACGCTGTCTACTGGCGCCCGAACAGACTCAGGAGTACACTCAGATGGAGGCGATAGTCTGCCCTGTCAGACGCGAGGTCGATGTGTACGTCGCCATGGGGCGCGCGCGCGATATGGCGACGGCGCTGGGATTCGATGACATCGACCGCACACGCATCGAAATTGCGGTTCTGGAACTGACGCGCAATATCCTGGCGCACGCTGGCAGCGGCGAAGTGGCAATTGAATGTGTCGAAGACGGAGGGCGTCAGGGGATTGCCATCGAGGCGCGCGATCAGGGACCCGGCATCGCCGATATTGCGCTGGCGCTGCGCGACGGGTACAGCACCGCGCAGACGCTTGGCGCGGGTCTGCCCGGCGTCCGGCGTTTGATGGACGAGTTTTACATCGAGTCGACGGTTGGCGTCGGAACGCGCGTGCGCGCAGTGAAGTGGCCCGGCAAACGCACCAGCGGGCCTGGAAAGGTCCGCCGATGACCATCGTATGGGGGGCATATAATCGCGCCAAGCAGGGGCAATCGATCTCCGGCGACGCCTGGCTGGTGGAGACCCTGAACGGCAGCAGCGTGCTGGCGGCGGTCGTCGATGGGTTGGGCGGCGGAGAAGAAGCGGCGCGTGCAGCGCGCCTGGCGGAAACCATCTTTCGTGAGCACGCTGAACGACCATTGCAGGAAATCGTTCGGATTTCGCACGATGCGCTGCATACGACGCGCGGCGCCGTCGCCGGATTGCTCCGGATCGATCCGGAGCAGAATCGTGCATCGTATATTGGCGTTGGAAATATCGGAATTTATGTCTATAGCAGGAAACCGATCAAGCCGATCTCGAAGAACGGCATTCTCGGCTATCGTTTGCCAACGTTGCTCGAACTGACGTACACCTATGATCCGGGCGATCTCTTTGTGTTGTACAGTGATGGCGTATCATCACATTTCGCCCAGGACCTGCATCTCGACATTCGTCAACCGCCGCAGAAGCTGGCGGAGCAGATCGTCCAGACCTATGGCAAACAGTCCGACGATGCCACTGTCGTCGTTGTTCAGACCTGAACCTGCGTCTCTACACCGCTATGCAACACACGACACCAACCCATCTGCATCACTGGCTGAGCGCCAACCGGGCGACGCTGCTGCCGCTCTGGGTGGCAGCGGGCGATGCTCTGTTCACCGCAGACTCGCGCGCTTCCGCAGGAAATGGCGAGATCATCGCCGTGCACCCCGATGAGCGCAAGGTCGTACTGACGGCGCTGTACGACGGGTTGATCGCGGCTGCTGGCGGTGATGAACGACCGCTTGACGAATGCCTGACGACGCTGCGCGCCCTGCGAAGCACGATTGGCGAGGACGACCTGCCGCGTCAGATCATGCTCTTCCAGCGGTTGCGCAGCATGTGTCGCCGCACGTTGTTTCGCGAGTTGATGGAATCCAACGAGGCGCAGGACGATGTCTTCTACCGCCTCCTCGACTCGCTTGACGACCTCATCGATCACGCCATCACGTTACTCGTCGAGCGATGGGTCGGCGCTGCGCACAAAGTGTTGCACGAGTTGAACGAAACCCGCATGCTGGTGGAAAGCCTGTACCGCGATGCGGAAGTCACCGACCGCACGACGCTGCAGGTGTCGCGGCTCAACCAGCTGGCGCGCGAATTGTCTTCCACCTTCGACCGCGAGGCGCACCTGCATCACATCGGCGCCGCACTTTCGGAGGTGCTGGCACCCGTGATTGTGGATATCTGGCTGATCGCTGATGATGCCAGTCGCCTCGAACTGGCATGGCGCCACGGCGCGCCAGCGCCGGAGGCGCGCTCTCTGCCGCTGGACGCAACCCGCAATCTGGCAGTGCGGGCGCTGCAACAGCAGGAACCGGTCTTCATGCCCGCACACGCACCGCACGATCCGAACGGCTGGCATATTCCAGGATGCGCTACGCTCGGCGTGCCGCTCGTCACCCAGCGCGGCGTTGCTGGAGTTATCATCTGTCAGGGTGACGAACAGACGCTCAGCGATCGCTCTCAGCAGGAGTTCGCCCGTTCAGTCGCCGGTCAGGCGGCGATTGCGCTGGAGAATGCGCGCCTGTATGCCGAGGTGCGCGCATTCAATGCAGTGCTGGAAGAGCGGATCAACGAGCGCACCCGCGAGTTGAAAATTGAACGCGATACGCTGGAAACGCTCAACGCTATTGCGCTTGAGGTCAGCAGTTCGCTCGACGGCGACGTGATTATGCACAATTCGCTCACGACGCTGGCGAAGCTGATCGGCGTCGAGCACGGTTCGATCATGTTGCTCGACCGGGAAACGGAACAACTGGTTGACCGTGCAGTTCTGGGAAAACGTGACAACATCGGGTATATCCGCTTTCCCCTCGGGTACGGCATCGTTGGTTGGGTGGCGCAAAACCGCAAGCCGCTGATCGTGGACGACGTCACCACCGATCCGCGCTGGACGCCGCCGCCCATTGATGATCCCTCAGCAAAACGCAGCGGCTCGATGATCGCCGTGCCGCTCATCGCGCACCACGAAGTGCTTGGCGTGCTGGTGCTTTCCCACGAACAGACCGGATATTTCCGCGAGGAACACCTCCGTCTGTTGACAGCGTCCGCCAACCAGATTGCCATCGGCATTCACAATGCACAGGTGTATCAGCAGGCGGAGCAACAGTATCTCCACCGCTATGAAATGCAGCAACGTCAGGAACAGGCGGTCAGCCAGAGCACCGCTATTCTGCAAAGCCTCTCGGACGGCGTGATTGTCTGCGACCAGAGCGGATCGGTGCTGACGGTGAACCTGGCTGCAGAGAAGATTCTTGATCGTTCCATCGAAGAGTTGGTGACGTGGAATCTGGGAGACCTGCTGCGACGCTTGTTGGGGCGACGCATTCAGGAATTGTCGCTTGACGACTTGCTGAACAATCCCTGGGATGAACGTCACCAACCGCGCACCCTCTCCACGACGTTCCAGATCGGACCGCGCACTATCAGCATTACGCTCGACCCGGTGATTTCGAGCAAAGAGACGCTGATCGGCGCGGTTGCCGTGTTCCGCGACCGCACGCGCGAAGTCGAGTCGGATCGGCTCAAGACCGAGTTCATCGGTACGGTCTCGCACGAGCTGCGCACGCCAATGACCTCGATCAAAGGGTTTACGCAACTCCTGGCGATGGGCAGCCTGGGACCGATCAACGAGACGCAGAAGGAGTTCCTCGGTATTATCCAATCGAATGCCGAACGCATGATTGCGATCATCAACGATTTGCTCGACATTACCAAGATTGAGACCGGAAGCGTTGAGCTCGAGATCCGCCCGATCCACGTCGCGGAAACCCTCAGCACGGTCATGCTCGAGCTTCAACCAAAAATCCAGGAACGCCAGCAGCATCTGGCGTTGAGCATCCCTGCCGGGTTGCCGCTGGTGCGCGCCGACGGACGACGCTTCAATCAGATTCTGTTCAACATCGTCTCGAATGCAGTCAAATACACGCCGCGCGGCGGTTCGATCACCATCGAAGCGCGCGAAGTCACGACCGAAGCGATTCCCGAAGAAGAGCGCGACGGGCTGCGCCCCGGACGCTATGTGCAGATCGACGTGCGCGACACCGGCGTCGGGATTGCGCCGGAGGACCTTCCGCGCATCTGGGAGCGCTTCTACCGCACCGAAAATCCGCTCAAGGTCGAAGCTGGCGGCACCGGTCTGGGGCTGTCGCTGGTTCGCCCCCTCGTCAAACTTCTCGGCGGGCGCATCTGGGTCGAGAGCCGCCTCAACGAAGGCAGCGTCTTCAGCTTCGTGCTGCCAGCAGTGTGATCCCTAGTGATGACCATCACTTCTGCCATCCAGGGGCGGATACCCCGCGACGCCGGGCGCACTCCCGCCACTCCGCCAACCACGCCCAGGCGACGGTCATCCATATCGATTTTTCACTATTCTACCAGATGAAACTTGACAAAGTTTCGATGTTAGAGTAATCTAACATCGCAGGTTAACCTTTGCTCATCATTCGCTGGCGCGCCGCGAGGATGCGTTGCAGGCAACGATCCGCCGTTGCCTTGCAAGCCGTTCGTCTGTCAGATGTGAGGCAGTCGTAGTCACTGTCTAGAAAGGAACACATACACCATGAACCGGAAGCCAGGGCTTCTGACGTTGCGCCTGATGCTCCTCACGATGAGCATTGCGCTGATCGCCGCCTGCGGCGGGCAGCCTGCCGCCACTCCGCCAACGACTGCGCCTGAGCAACCCACCGTTGCACCAGCCGCGCCGACCGCCGCGCCGACTGAGGCGCCTCAACAACCCACCGCTGCGCTAACCGCCGCGCCAAAAGGCGAGATCGTCGTCTACACCTCGCGCGCCGAAGCGTTGTTCAAGCCAGTCATCGAGACATTCAACGCCGCTTATCCCGACATCAAGGTGACTGTGCTCAACGGCAGCAACAGCGAACTGGCTGCGCGCATCCTCGAAGAGCGCGCCAATCCGAAGGCTGACGTCTTGATCAACTCTGACATTCTGACCATGGAGAACCTGGCGGCTGAGGGGGTCTTTGCGCCGAACAACTCGCCTGCGGTGATGGCGGTTCCGGCGGATTACCGCGCCGACGATGGCAGTTGGGTGGCGCTGACGCTCCGCGCCCGGGTTATCATGTACAATACGGACTTGGTCAAGCCTGAAGAGTTGCCGAAGAAGATGGTTGACCTGGCAGACCCCAAATGGAAGGACGCGCTCGGCTCCGCCAACAGCACCAACGGCGCGATGATGGCGCAACTGGTCATTATGCGCAATCAATTGGGCGAAGCGGCGACCGAAGCGTTCATCCAGGGGTTGCTGGAAAACAACACGCAGTTCTTCGGCGGTCATACCGATGTGCGCAAGGCGGTCGGCGCCGGTGAATTGAAACTGGGGCTGGTCAACCACTACTACTACCATCTTTCAAAGGCGGAAGGCGCGCCGGTTGGCGTGATCTATCCTGATCAGGAGGATGGCGGACTGGGGTTGATGGTCAACTCGACCAACGCCGGGATCGTCAAGGGCGGACCCAACCCGGAGATGGCGAAGATCTTCGTAGACTTCATGCTCTCGCCAGCCGGGCAGAAGATCTACGCCGAGCGGAACTATGAGTATCCCATCATTCCTGATGTTCCTCTGGCGGAAGGGGTCGCACCGCTCACGTCATTCAGGCTCAACCCATACCCGCTCAAGGCTCTGCGGGACGAACTGGAACCGACGCGGGCGCTGGTGCAGAAGGTAGGGATGCCATAGGCGCACGCTGGAGCGACGTTGCAGCCGGAGCGCCGTTGCGTACACGCTGGAACGCCGCTGCGTGCAACGGCGCTACGGTTTATTCAAGATCGTGACATGAAACGAACAATCGCCCTTCCATCCTCGCGCACGATGCGCGAATCGATCATTATTGCGTGGCGCGCTTCTTCCGCCGCCCTGAGCGTCGCCGCGGCGCTGGTCGGCGCGCTGGCGGTCATTCCGCTCGCCTATATTCTGATCCGGGCGCTTGAAGCGGATGCCGCAGTCTGGGAACGTCTCTGGTCGCGGCAAATTCCGTTGCTGATGGGCAACACCCTGGCATTGACCGCTACAACCATTCTTCTCAGCACCTTCTTCGGCATCGGCGCGGCATGGCTGGTCGAGCGCACCGATCTTCCGGGAGCGCGCATCTGGCGGGTGGCGCTGGCGCTGCCGCTGGCGATTCCCGCATACGTGGCGGCGATCTGCTGGCTGATCCTGCTTCGACGCGGCGGGGTGATCGATCAGATAGCGATGGAATGGCTGGGATTCGCTCGCGGGACATTCCCGCTGCCGCAGATCACCAATCTATGGGGTGCAACGATTGTCATCAGTCTGTGCGTGTTTCCGTATGTGTTCCTCCCGGTCGGCGCTGCGCTCCGCACCCTCGACCGATCCCTGGAAGAAGCGGCGCGCATGGCTGGTCTCTCCGCCTGGACGACCCTCTGGCGGGTGGCGTTGCCGCTGGCGATGCCAGCCGCGGCTGGCGGCGCGTTGCTCGTGGCGCTCTATGTGATCTCGGATTTTGGCACGGTGGCGATGCTCCGCTATCGCACCTTCACCCTGGCGATCTTTCAGCAGTTCGCCGGTCAGGTGGATCGATCCGCTGCCGCAATCCTGAGTTTCGTGCTGATCGGCATGGCTGTACCGATCCTCTACGGCGCCGCCTGGCTGGCGCGCCGCGAGCGCCAGGTGACGCGCACCCGCTGGCAGCCGCGCCGCCTGACGCGCCTGGGGCGCTGGCGTCCACTGGCGCTGGCAGCGGTCGGTGCGTTGACCTTCTTTTCGCTTGGGCTGCCGCTGCTGACGCTTGGCGGGCTGACGTTGCAGGGGGCGCTCTTCCCAACCGAAGTTGATCGGATTTGGGGCGTCAACAACGCTGGCGTGCTGCGCTATGCGTTGAATAGCGTCGGGCTTGCAGCGGTTGCGGCGACCGGTGCAACGCTGCTGGCGATCTTTCCTGCGCTGCTCGCTGTCCGCCGACCGGGTCGCTGGAGCAGCCTGTTGCTCGCCGCCTGCCAGAGTCCCTTCGCGCTGCCGGGCATTATTATCGGGTTGAGTTTCGTGCTGTTGTTCAACCGCTGGATGCCGATGCTCTACGGCACGCTCGTTGTGCTGGTCATCGGCTTCGTCTTTCGATTGCTGCCGCAGGCGGTCACCGCCAATGAATCGGCGCTGCGCGTCGTGTCGCCGTCGCTGGAGCAGGCGGCGCGCACGCTGGGGAATAACGGCATTCGCACATTTCAGCGCGTGACCCTGCCGGTCGCGGCGCCGGGGTTGCTGGCGGGCTGGGTGTTGTGCTTTGTGACAGCGATGAAGGAACTGCCGACGGTCATCCTGCTGCGACCGCCGGGTTTCGATACCCTGCCGGTGCGCATCTGGGTAGCCGCCAGCGAGTCCGTCCATACCCAGGCAGCGCCATCAGCATTTGCGCTCATCGCTGTGACGATTGCGACACTGCTGCTGGTGACGCGCTATCAGGCGGGGATGGAGAAAGTGCTATCACATAGCTGACGCCGATAGACGATGTCAGTCATCTCATCGCAGACCGCTCTGTCGCAGGAGTTGATCCGCCCACGCCGCATCGTCGCCGGTCAGCGGCGGTTCGGGATCGCGGCGGTAATCGATGCGCAGATCGAAAGCGGCGCGTTCGTAGATGGCATTCAGCAGCGCACCCAGGTCGATCTCAGGTTCGGTCGCATCTGCATCGAGCGGCACAACAAAACGCGGGATCGGCTGGCGAACGCTGAAGGGGATGAGCAGCGCGCGAGGACGATGGTTGCAGCGACTGATGAGAATGCGATAATCGCTGACGCCTGTCCACCCGCGCACCGGCATCGGTTCGCCAGCGCGCAGCAGATCGACTTCAACCAGATGACTGAGGCTGCCGAGCACGGCGAGCCGTTTGCGCAGGTAGAGCGCGCGCCCTTCGCCGGGACGCTTATTCGCGGGCGAGAGTATTTCGATGACGGTCACGACTCGTCCATCAGCCGCCGCGCGCACCTCCAGATACGCCTCGCGCACCAGGTCGGGCAACTCAACCTCAACCGCCACTCCGCCTGATTCCTGGAAAGGAACTGATGCGATTGCCGATTGCGCAGAGCGGGTTACAACCGCAGCATCCGCCCGTCCAACACATGCCGTGTCTTCAGACTCGATCAGATAGGTGCGCTCCTCAATTGCAACATAGTATCGTGGACGCAGCGCTGGCGCCAGATCGTCGGCGATGCTGACGATCAACCGCTTATGAACGTCGGGCCAGAGACCCGGCGCTTCGAGGTAAGGATTCATGCCAGGAAACGGGTTGGGCACGATCAGTCCTTTCAAGTCAGCGTCGCAGCTCAATTATACCAGTTGCTTCCAGGCTGCGTTACCCGCCAAGCGCAGTGCGCTGGAACGCTGCGCCCTCATCCCCCCTGCCCCCTTCTCCCACACTGCGGGAGAAGGGGAGTTGGGGCGTCCGGATGCTTTTGTTCCCCTCATCCCCCCTGCCCCCTTCTCCCACAAGGGGAGAAGGGGGAGTCAGGGCATTCTGATGCCTGAAACGGACGATATCACCGTGAGCGTTTGCCGAAAAACTCTACCCTTGTGAGTTCTCCCACGCCCCCCTTTGCCCCCCGCATGCGCGGGGTTGGGGGGAGACGGGGGAGTTGGGGCGTTCTGATGCCTGTTTTTGCCCTCACCTCCTGCCCCTCTCCCGCGCTGCGGGAGAGGGGGGAGTTGGGACGTCCGGATGCCTTTGTGGGGGGGGGGGCCCCACCCCCCCCCGCCCCCCAAC
>JAUQOW010000414.1 GCA_030550675.1 Chloroflexota bacterium | reverse complement strand
GAAGGGTACTATGCCGATACGCCGGAGATGTCGCAGGCGATCTTCGACGTGAATGCGGCGCTGACGCGCAGCATCGCCGAATTGCGTCCCGCCTTCGTCGTCTGGCCCGAAAACGAGTTCGCCGACGCCGACGATCCCGCCTTCACCGCGCAGATCGGCAATCTGGCGCGTGAAATGAACGCCTACATTGTGGTCGATATGGTCTGGCGTACAGCGGACGGCATGTACGATGCAGCGGTGATGTTTGGACCGAACGGCGCCGAAGCGGGACGGCGCGCCAAAATCAATGTGACGGGTGAGGAGGAGGCATTCGGCTTCGCGCCGGGACCGCGCGACTTTTCAGTGTTCGAGACGCCCTACGGCAACGTTGGATTAGGGGTCTGCTGGGATCGCCATCTCCCCTGGATTGTGCGCGAACTGGCGCGTGCCGGAGCGCAGATTGTGTTGATGCCGGTTGACGACGACTTCTCCGGCAACCGCTGGTTTCCGCCGTTGCACGCCTCTGACTCGGTCTTTCGGGCAGTGGAGAACCGCGTCACCTTTGGACTGGGCGCTACCAGCGGCATCGCCATGGTGATCGATCCCTATGGACGCATCACCGCCGAAAGCGGGGTGAACCAGCGCGGCGTGGTGACAGGTGAGACGTTCGTGGTTTCCGAGCGAACGCTTTACACTCGCTTTGGCGACTGGTTCGGCTGGCTCACGGTGCTGGCGATGGGCGCTGGCTTCGTGGGGCGTTGGTGGCTCGGTTGGCGCTGAATCCGCCATCCGGCGCTGCGATTTCCGGGTGCGTCCAACCCAAATCTAGACCCCGCGAAGCATATGGCGAAGCAGATACCAGATGCCGCCCAGAATCATGAGCACCCCGATCCCGCCAGAGATAAGCCCGGCAATCGGTGCGATCGACGTCGTCGCTCGCTGGTAAGCGATGTATTGACTGCGTGTGCCGCCAAAGATGAACTCCGCCTCGATAGCGCGCCCTTCGAGTTCGTCGACGATCCGCCCAATCGCTGTGACAGAGTTACCAGCCTCAAAGCCGAGATATCGCTTCGTGCCTTCGCCGCTGAAACCGTTCCATTCCAGACGGTCCGACTCCTGCCAGCGTACAGGCGGTTCTTCGACCCGATACGTATCATTCGCTATCCGCACAGCGCCATCGGCGACCCGAATGAGCAACGGCGGCGTCCAGCGCTCATCCTCCTTCCACACTTCCTGATGACGACTGCCGATAGTATCAATGCCACGATACTCCTCGCGGACATACGCGACAAAATTGCGCACGCGCGCGGGATTGCGCGCATCAATCACGCCCTCGATAAGCGCTTCCGCGCCGATGGCGCTGCGCTCAATGTCACGCGCTGTCGCCGGAGGCAGGCGTGTAGCGCGTTCTGCCGCCTGCTGTGCGGCGCGCGTCATAAAGATGCCGACGCTTACGCCGCCAATCAGGAACATGACCCCGGCTGCCATGAGAATCAGAGGACCCATATATCGTGAGCAACCCCGCATACTGGAACCTCGCGCCATATATGCAGACGATAATCCTTCACCGTGATGTCATCCTGACGATACGACGACTCACTACAAAGAACGATGCCGTTGGGTGCAATTTGCGACTCTCACCAATGACAACGATGCCGCGGCTCGGGAAGCTTTCCGGTGTTCATCGCCCTGTCAAGTTGACGCAAAAACACAAAGGCGCACAGTCCTGCGATGGATTCTGCGCCTTCGCGCCTCTGTGTCGGCTGTCCCAGGAAACACTGATCAGGATGCGCCGCGCCGCGCCCCACGCTCAATCACGGCGCAACCACCGTAAACGACATGCCTGCGCTCCTGCCGAACTCTTCTGGCGCATACGTGCGATATGCTGTCGCTGGCGGCGCCGCATACGTGCCAGGAACCGTTGCGCGCGCCAGGTAGGTGTAGGTGTACGTTCCCTTCGGCAGGTCGGTGGCGAAGAGCGCCACCCGCCCGGCGCGCACCTCGGTGTGCCCGAAATACCACCAGTAGGGCGTCTCTTTGCCCTTCGGCATCAACTCCGCTTCCCGCGCCGCAGCCGTTGTCGTCTTCAGGCTGGTGTCGAGCGCCTCCAAGCCACCAGGCAGGAAGTCTTCCACCGTCAGGTAGCGCACATTCGTAGGCACACTCAATGTGATCCGCACCTGCACGATGTCCCCCTGCCGCGCCTGCGTGATTAGCTGCCCCGTGGGGCTGAGGGTATCGCTGGCGACGGCAATGTACTCGCGTCGCACGCCGAATCCCCGATCGAGCGCCTGCGCATTGGCGGCATCTTCGCTGTAGCGCAACCGCAGCGTATAGTACAATCGTCCCTTGCCGCTCTGATCGGCGGCTGCCTGCCGCTGCAACAGCACCTGGCTCCCTTCGGGCTTCAGGTCGGCGCCGGGGATCGTTAGCCGGTCAGTTTCGCGCAGGGTCGCCGGTGAGACCACCGCCTCACGAATGGTTCGCCCGTCGAGTGCGACGCGGTAGCGATAATCGGCTTGCAGATCGCCGGTTTGCGCCGCATACTCGGCAAGCGCGAGCACGGCGCCTGCGGAGTCGTAGGTTGTGCGCCAGATGTCGCGCTCGCGTTCGCCCATCAGCCAGCGCACTGCATTCGGAATCAGGAAGTTCTGGGGATCGGTGCGCAGCAGCGCTCGCACTGCCAGACCAGTGGCTGTCACATTGGTATCAAGCGCCCAGGGTGACATTTCGCCTGCGTCCCAGTGGGCGTCGGACA
>JAUQOW010000133.1 GCA_030550675.1 Chloroflexota bacterium | reverse complement strand
GATTGACGCCGCTTACGGCGTCTGCGTTCCATCGACTTCGGCAGCGAGTTCGCCCAGAAATTCGCCAACAGTGCGCGCGCGTGCGCGGATGGCTGCCAGCGTGGCTCGATCTTGCGCATCGAGAGCGACGCGGTAGTGCGGGTGAGCATCGGCGGCATCAATCGGATCGTGGAGCAATCGTTCCGCAAGCGCCGGATCGGCGGCTGCCAGCAGCGCCAGGCGGGTCAGCGCCGGTCGGGCGCTATGCCCTGGAACCAGACGCGGACGCTTCTCAGAAGATACAGCAGGTGTGCGAAACGCAAGCATGGGATGCTCCTTTTCTGAGACAGGTGTGCGACTGAACAACAGCCAGACCAGAATGCCGCCGACGATGAGCAGATCGCCGGGACTGACAATGAGCGTCATAACATCGGTTGAGATGGGCAGCCAGTCGGAGAGGAGCCAGAGCGGCGAGCCGTGGACGATGATATCCTTCGATCCTTCCAGAAGGACGCCAGTATCAAAATGATAGCCCAGACGAGCCAGAATGTCCGCCCGTACCGGCATGGCGCCGCCATGCCAGGCCATCGCCAGCATATTAAGCGCCGCGCCGCCGGCAACCACAGGGACGCCAGCAATCCGATAGTTGCAGAGGCACCACACGATCATTGCCACGACGGACACAACAAACAGCTCACTGATGCGTATGCCAAGGACGTGACCGATCTGTGGCACAGCGGCGATTGCCAGCAGGAGATTGTAGCGCGGCCATGCCGGCGCTCGCCAGAGCGCGATGAATGCCCCGACGAGCGCACAGACCAGATAGACGGTCAACAGAGTCATGACCAGTTCGCAATGGTTGTCGACGGTCCGCGGATGGGAGGCGGGGCGAGAGGCGCCATGGATGCCGCTGCAATCGCGCCGACCAGAAGAGCCGCCGCAAGCGCCCGCAGGATTTTCGACCGCATGATGGAGTGCCTCCTTCCAAAGTTCAATGTTCAATCATCCGGGCTGGAGTGCGTAGTGGAACTGGTATAAAAATAGCGTATACGGTTGACTCATCGTTGACCGTTCATTGACTCAATGGGTTAACATCGTGTAAACTTGCATTGCGCCCCAGGTCTACGAAGGGGTGTCGCAGCGTACGGAATCCGCCCCAATGAAACACTCCGGACTCCGCTTTCTTCTGCCGTACATGAAGCCCTATCGCGGGCATCTGATTGTCGGAACGTTCTATGCCCTGATCAGCGCGGCTGCCAGTGCGTTCAGCCCGGCATTGCTCGGTCGGGCGATCGACGACGTGCTGGCAGGCATTCGCACCGATCTGCTGGCGTTGTACGCTGTCGGTCTCGTCGCGCTGGCGACAACGCTGGCGGTGTTCAGGTATCTGCTCCGTATGCTGACCGGTCAGATCGCCGTGGGAGTCAGCTACCGTATGAGTCAGGACCTGTTTGACCGGGTGTTGCTGTTCGATCAGGCGACGATTCAGAGCTACGGCGTCGGCGAATTGCTCTCGCGCGCCTCGAATGATTTTATCTACATCTGGCGTTTCTACAGCGCGGGCTTTCAGATGTCGATGCACGCCCTGTTTCTGCTGGCGATCGGAACAGGGCTGATGGCGTTGACCAGTCCGCTGCTGGCGATTCTGGTCGTTGCGCTGCTGGTTATCAGTCTTGGCGCGCAGGTCGTGCTGGGGCGCATATTGGAGCGCGCCTTTGACAAAGTGCAGCAACGTATGGCGCACCTGTCGGCATTTGCGCAAGAACATCTAAGCGCCATGCGCATGCTGGCGGCGTTTGCGCAGGAACGTCCCATGGCAGCGGCGTTTCAGCGCAAGAATGATGACTATGTGCGGAGCAATCTCGACTTTGCGCTGCGTTCCGCCGCCATTGCGCCGCTCCCCAGCCTGGTGGTGCGTCTGGCGGCGGCGCTCGTGCTTGGCATTGGCGGCGCCCTGGTGGTTGGCAGAACGATTTCAGTCGGTCAATACGTTCAGTTTATTGTCTATCTGGGGTTGCTCAGCGCGGCGGCGCAGCAACTGAGCCAGGCGTATGAGCGTCTGCAACAGGGAAGCGCCGCTGCTGGACGCATCGGCGAAGTGCTGCGTCGTCGTCCGCGCATTGCGGACGCGCCCGATGCGATCACGCATATGCCTTCCGGCGACATCTGCTTCGAGAACGTCGGAGTGCGCGCGTCCGGCGATGGTCCATGGATTGTGCGCGGCATCAATCTGCGGGTTCCGGCGGGAACGACAGTTGGCATCGTCGGCGCGACCGGCGCCGGGAAGAGCACGCTGCTGAGTCTCGTCGGGCGTGTGCGCGACCCCGATGAAGGGTGCGTGACGATAGGCGGGATCGACATTCGCCGCATACGGCTGGAAACGCTGCGTCGATACGTGGCGTATGTCCCGCAGGAGCCGTTGCTGTTCAGCATGTCGGTGCGTGACAACATCACCCTCGGTTTGAGCCATGCGCCCGATGAACTGGTCTATCGCGCCGCTTCTGCTGCGCGCCTGACGAACGATCTGGCGCAGTTGCCGCAGGGCCTGGCGACGATCGTCGGCGAGCGCGGCGCAACGCTGTCCGGAGGACAGAAGCAACGCACCGCCATTGCGCGCGCGTTGGTGCGCGACCCGGCAATCCTGCTGCTTGATGATACGCTGTCGAGCGTCGATACCCAGACCGCTGCCGAGATCATGCGTGAACTTGCCGCAGCGCGCGCAGGTCGCACCGTGTTGATCGTCAGTCAGCGCATGGCAGCCGTGCGTGACGCCGATCAGATCATCGTTCTGCACGACGGGCGCATCGTTGAACAGGGCGATCATCAATCGTTGCTGGCGCTCAACGGACGGTATGCCGCCATGTATCGTCGTGAATTGCGCCAGGCTGAAGAGGCTGAGGAGTCGAACGAATGACCAACAGTTCCCCCGCAGCGCGTCCAGCGACTGTGCGCGGACAGGACGCCGCGCTGATTGCGCTGCTTGCCAGCACGATGGCGCCGCATTGGCGAATTCTGGCGCTGGCGTTGATGATTCTGCTGGCGACCGCCGCGTTGAATGCGGTTCCGCCAGCGTTGATGCAGCAGGCGATTGATGGACCAATCGCGCGTGGCGACGCCGATGGTCTGTGGGTCATCGCGGCGCTCTACGGCGCTGTGGCGCTGGCTATGTTCGCTCTGCAATACGTCTACACGTTGTTGCTGCAAATGGCAGGTCAGCGCGCGCTGGCTGATCTGCGTCTGCGACTGTTCGAGCACATCACCCGCCAGGACCAGGGATTCTTCGGGCGCACGCCGACGGGCGATCTGGTCACGCGCCTGACCAGCGATGTGGATACTATCAACGCGCTCCTGTCGAGCAGCGTGGTGACAATCCTGGTTGAAAGCGTCACCTTGCTGGTGATCATCGGGGTGATGCTCGCGGTGAATTGGCGTCTTGCATTGCTGTCGCTGGCGGTGCTGCCGATCCTGGCGCTGGTGACGCGCTTCTTCCGGCGGCGCATTCGACGTTCCTCAACGGGGGAGCGCACGGCGTTGGCGCGCGCCAGCGCTTTCTTGAGCGAACGTATCGCCGGGATGACCGTGATTCAGTTGTTTGGCGCGCAAAAGGCGAGTGCAGAAGAGTTCGATAGCTACAATATGGCATATCGCCGCGCCTTGCTGGGGTTGCGTCGTCAGAGCGCGCTCTTTCTGGCGTCGCAGGAGATCCTGTCGTCGGTCGGTCTGGCGCTTGTTCTGTATGGCGGCGGGCAGGGCGTGCTGGCGGGATGGGCGACGCTGGGCACGCTGGTGGCGTTTGTGCAGTACACTGAGCGGGCATTCCAGCCAATCCTGCGGTTGGGCGAACAGTACAACACCGTCCAGATCGCGTTGGGCGCGGCGGAACGCATCTATGCGACGCTGCAAACGGCGCCAGCCGTTGTTTCTCCGCCGGTTCCCGTCGTGCTGCCGCGGGTGCGCGGCGCTATCGAGCTGCGCCATGTGAGTTTCTCGTATGTGCCAGAGGAGCCGGTGCTGCGCGATGTGTCTCTGTCGATCCCCGCAGGGCAGAATGTTGCGATTGTCGGCGCAACAGGCGCGGGTAAGTCAAGCCTGGTTGCGCTGTTGGCGCGGTTCTACGATCCGCAGCAAGGGCAGGTTCTGCTCGATGGCGTTGATATTCGCCGGCTGGATCTCAGCGCGCTCCGGCGCGCTGTTGCGGTGGTGCCACAGGATCCGATCTGTCTCTCTGGAACGATTGCTCACAATATTCGCCTGTTCCGGGACGATATCAGCGACGCCGATGTACGACGCGCCGCTGAACTGACGAATGCGGCGTCATTCATCGAACGTCTGCCTGGTGGTTATGAGTTCGAGGTATTGCCGGGCGGCGCCAACCTGTCGGTCGGGCAACGTCAGTTGCTGGCGCTGGCGCGCGCGCTGGCGCACAGTCCGGAGGGCGTACTGGCGCTCGATGAGGCGACATCGAGCATCGACAGCGCCACGGAACTCCTGATCCAGGAAGCGCTGGAACGCATTCTGCGCACCCGCACCAGCGTCGTCATCGCCCACCGTCTGTCGACTATCCGCAACGCAGATCGGATTATTGTCCTGCATCGCGGGAGGATTGTCGAAGACGGCGATCACGAAACGTTATTGATGCGCGGCGGGTTCTATGCGCGATTGTACCGCCATCAGTTTGCCGTGCATTAAGTCAGTTGCTGATACAGCGCCGTCGTCCCTGGTTCTGGCGAGGCGCCGAGGGCGCGCAACGCACCCTTGAGGCGCTCGAAGGTGGCGGTGACCAGGGTGCGATTGCCGTAGCGGGCTGCCAGACGCATGAGTTGCGCGGCGGTATGTTCGCGGCATCCGTCAATCTGCAGCACGTGCTGATAGTAGAACATCGCCTGTTGCGGCGAGTCGCGCTCGATGGAACGGGCGTACTGTTCAATCGCGTCGAGGTAGCGTTGCTGGAGATGCGCCCGACGCGCTTCGACCCACAAGCCAGCGCTCAAGGGCGCGCCGGGAAGAAATTCGCCGCGATAGAGCGCCATAGCGCGCTGAATAGAGTCGGGCCGGGTCGGCGTCTCAAGCGCACGCTCCAGTTCGCGAACATCGTAGTCAATGGCGTCCCATCCGCTGCGAATGGCGACAGCGCCCTCGCGCGCTGAGACAGCCAGCCCGGTTTGCAGGCGCAACCGACGCAGCGCCTGATGCAACGCGGGCATCGAAAGATGATCGTCCCCCCATACGGACTCCCAGAGACGCTCCACCGCCAGTCCCTGCGGACCGGCGTCGAGGAGGCGGATCAGGAGGGTGCGGTGCAGTTGAGAAAGTTCAACTGGTCTGTCATCAACCAGACAGGCAAATCCGCCAAGCGCCGTGATCTGCCAGCGCCTGGCGGCGGATTGGCGGAAGGACGCCATAATGCGCGCTGCCAGCGGGGTATGAGGCGCTGCGGCTTCAAAGAGCGCGCGATGCACCATCGCAAAACGGCGCAGAACGGTGTCGGAGAGTGCGCCCGCGCGCGCCGCGAAATGCTCCCATACATCGGCGGCGCGATGCCAGTCAGCGCACGAAAAGGCGATTTCAGCGCGTAACAGCGCCGCATAGGCGCGCTCTTCCACGCTGAGCGACGCTTCACACGCCGTTGCTTCAGCCAGAACATCGGAAAGGCGCGTCAGATCCGGGTCCGGTCGTTGCAGCGCCAGCATTGCCCGCGCCAGCGCCAGGCGCCCGCGCACCTCCGGTTGAGACGGCGCCGTGATAGCCGCTGCTGCGTCGTGCCACGCAGATGCCGCTGCGGTATTGCCAGCGAGGAGCGCAGCCCAAAGCGCGCCTGCCGCTGCTGTTTCGGCGCTGCTGGCAATGTCGAAGTTCGACGCCAGGGTGTGCGCTTCCGCGAAGCGGGCGATCGACTGCTCGAAATCACCCTGGCGTAGATGGAGTTCTGCCAGACTGCAGAGCAGCACGGTTTCCTCACGCCGCAATCGCGTTTGTCTGGCGATGTCCAGCCCGGCGGTCAACGCTGCGCGCGCTTCGGCATAGCGCCCTTCTTCTGTCGCCATCACCCCCAGATTGTTGAGGGTCAAAGCGCGCCTTCCCTGAGCGCCGGACGCCTGCCAGCACGCATCAGCGCGCTTGAGATAGCGGAGGGCGGATTGACGATTGCCCTGTGCGGCGTATGCCCAGCCGAGATTATCGTAAATATCCGCCAGCAGACCGGGGTTCTCCATCATATCCATGTGAGTCGTTGCAATTGCATGCGCCCGTTCCAGCTCAGTAATGGCGGCGGCGATATTCCCAGCCATGATGTGCGCGCGTCCGGCAGCCATGGCATATTCCAGGCGCAGGCGGTCATCGAGAGCGTTGACATCGACCATGCTCAGCGTCTGCCGTGCGCGGGCGTAGT
Organism: Chloroflexota bacterium; assembly: GCA_030550675.1. Classification (GTDB taxonomy): domain Bacteria; phylum Chloroflexota; class Chloroflexia; order Chloroflexales; family Roseiflexaceae; genus Roseiflexus. Next base: position 6,324 of record JAUQOW010000133.1, on the reverse strand, counting down.
CGCCCTGGAGCACCTGCACCTCTGCCGTGAGGATCAGCGCCTCGGCACGAATCCGCGCATTTCCGATCGCCTCTGCCATCTGGAGCGCCAGATACGCGCGTTCCCACAACGCCAGGTCGCTATAGACCCGCGCTTCCGCCAGTAACAGATCGGGCGGGATTGACAGGCGTTGCGTTGTGCGCGCTGACGGGAACGACGATAAATCGCCAGTTGGACGTTCACCGGTCAATCGCATGCGATGCAAACGTTCAAAGCATGCCAGCAGGGTTGTCTGACGCGAGCGCTGACGCAGACGCGGCACGGCGGATCGCAGCAGGTCGAGCGCCTGCTGATCGGCGCCAGCTGCCAGGTAGCAATCGAGGGCGCGTTCGATGTCTTCCTCGGCGGCATAGAGATCGCCAGCAGCGCGCAGAAGCGCCTGGCATCGTTGCGGGTCGCGCGCCAACCGCGATCGCAGATAATCCCGAAACAGGCTGTGATACGACAACCATCCGCCGCGGCTCGACACAAAGAGACCGCGACGCCTGATCTCATCAAGATGCCTGACGGAGTCGGTCGCTGCGCGCAACTGATCGCAGCGATGCGGCGAGAGATCCTGGAGCACGCTGGTATCTTCGAGAAAGCGCTGGAGATCGGCAGGCAGCGGCGCCAGGATCTGCTCGGCAAAATAGGCGTAGACCTGGCTTGTATTGGCTTCGATGACTGCATCGCGCGGTGTGGCAAGATCCGCCGGGCAGGGATCGACGATGTGCAGACCGGTTGCGACATGTCCATAGACCAGCGGTTGATCGAGCGATAGCACAATGCCAGTGACCCAACCGCCAACCGCTGCCGTCAATCGTTCCGCCGCCTCATCGGAGAGGGTCAGCCCTGTGGTGATGCCGGCAAGACGCTGCGTATCGGCGCGCTTAAACTGCAGTATGCTGTAATCGAACACCGCTGCGCGTTGCTGCGCGATCATGCGCACCATGCCGTGCAGAGCGGGCAGCGTGCGCGATACGAGCACCAGATGACACCTGGCGGCATACTCCGCGATCGATGCCAGCAGCGCGAAGACCAGCGCTACGCCAGGAACGGGTTGGGACCGGTCATCCTCCAGAACGTGCACATCATCAAGGATCAGGGCGAAGTGCTCAGGTGCATCGGCGAGCGCCAGCGCAACCTGTTGCGAAATCTCCGCCAGTCCCTGCGGAGGAGCGTCGGCGAGACGCACCGCGAGATCCGCCGCTCCTGGCGCCAGATCAGCCACGCTATGCAGCAGATAATCGAGGAAGACCCGTGGATCGCGATCAGCATGGTCCAGCGTATACCATGCGGCTGGCATGGTCCTTTTCGCAACCCACTGCGCCAGGGCGGTGGTTTTGCCCCATCCGGCGGGCGCAGCAAGCGCCACAACGCGCTTGCTGCGAATAGCGCGGTCCAGTTGCGCAATGACATCGGGGCGTTCTATCAGCGGTCGCGCTGATGTCGGAACAAGAAGCTTCTGCTGAAACCGCAGCGCCATGATTGCATTGTCGTTTCGTTCAGAGTCGGGTAAGATAATCGTAGAAGGTTATGTCGCGGTTGTCAATCGTGAATTGACCGGATTTTAACCAATGACCTCTGTCTGTAACCAGGATGTCATGTTTACTATCCGGCGCTCTGCTGGTCGAAGGAGCGCTGGTCGTCAACCTCATAGAGTGATCAACCTGAACCTGGATAAACAAGGACGTAGAGCGGCTGGCGTTGGCTGAGCCTGTCGAAGCCAACGCCAACTGCAAAACGATCCTCGCAGGCAAGATTGGACAACATCCGGTTGATCGCTATCAGAGACAGGAATGCCGGTATGTCGACGGAATCTCTTCCATACCCTGACACCTCGACGATCGCATCATCGCCGGAGCAACGCGCAGCGACGCCGTTGACTGTTTGGGCAGGATCGCCGGGCGTACTGCTGATCCATGGATTTGGCGGCGATCCGGCGGAAGTCCGCTCGCTGGCGGCGGCCTGCATCCGCGAGGGATATAGCGTGCATGCGCCGTTGCTCCCCGGTCATGGCGCGCTTCCCGATGCGCTTGCTGGCGTTCGATGGCAGCAATGGGCGGAGACAGCGGCGCAGGGATTTGCTATGCTGCGTCATCGTTGCTCCGAGGTCGTGGTGGTCGGCTTCTCGATGGGCGCACTGCTCGCACTGCTTCTGGCGGCGCAGCTGCCGGTCGAACGGTTGGTCGTGCTGGCGCCAGCCCTGAGCCTGCGCGGTCAGCTTCTGGTCAATTTGAGCGGTATCGCACGATACGCCATTTCGTGGTACTATCCTCTTGCAGGCGCTGATTTCAAAGATCCGGCGCTGCGTGCGTTGATTCATCACCGCGCTCCGGACGCTGACCTGGATGATCCGGTTGTCTGCGAGCAATTGCGCCGTACGGTGCGGGTGCCGCTGGCTGCGATCCATCAATTGACGCTGCTGCAACGGTATGCCTGGCGGGTGCTGCCGCGCGTGACGGCGCCGACGCTGGTCGTGCAGGGGCGTGATGATACGACAGTCGATCCCCGGTCTGCCGGACAGATTGTGCGGCGTATCAGCTCGACCGACTGTCGGTTGGTCTGGTTGGATGGGTACGGACATCAGTTGCTTCTCGGCGAGGGTGGTGAACGTGTGGTTCATATTATCATCGCCTGGCTCCAGGGACATTTGTAGTGCGCCATGTCGCAAAGCGGGGACATGCCGATGTTTATCGATTGCAGCCATCTGATTCGGCCCAACCCGCCGCGCCTGCACTATGGCGTGGCTGTGGTCGATGTGAATAATGATGACGCCTGGGAACTCTTCGTCGCTGGCTTTGATGGCGCCAATCGCATTTTGCGCTGGGACGGCGATGGTTTTGTTGATATCGTTGATGCCACGCTTGCGGATGCCGGGCGCCAGGCAATCAGCGTGGCGGCTGGCGATCTCGATGGCGATGGACGAGAAGAGATCTATGTTCTCAACACCGATACCTTTGCCGGTCGCAAACGCTTTGGCGATCGGTTGTTCGATTTTCAGGAGACTGGCTGGGTCGATCTGTTTGAGTTGCCGCAGAACCGTGAGGCGCTGAATCTAACCGCCGGACGATCCGTGGCGGTCGTGGATCGATTGGGCACGGGGCGCTATGGCTTTTTCGTGGCGAATTACGGCGGTCCGTTTCGCCTGTATGAACTCGACCGCTTTGGCGAAGTGCAGGATATGGCGAGCGCCGCTGGCGTCAGTTTTACGACCGGCGGACGCGGCGTGATTACGCTGCCGCTGGTGACCTCGCGCATGGATATTTTTACCGTTAATGAGAATGGTCCCAATCTGCTCTTCGCCAACCGCGGTGATGGCACATTTGAGGAGATCGCTCGTCGCGCCGGCGTGCCTGATCCGCACGAACACGGTCGGGGCGTCGCAGCGGGCGATTTCGATGGCGACGGCCGGTTCGATCTGGTCTACGGCAACTGGGAGGGTCCGCATCGCCTGTTTGTACAGAAGTGGGATGGTCTGTTCGTCGATGTCGCACCGCCGGACATGGCGGAGCCGTCGCGGGTGCGCACAGTGATCGCCGCCGACTTTGATAACGATGGCGAACTGGAGATCTTTTTTAACAACATCGGCGAACCAAACCGTCTGTTTGTGCGTCGTGGCGATACGTGGACGAAGGTTGATCCGGGGGATGCGCTGGAACCTGCCGGGCTGGGCACCGGTGCAGCGGTTGGCGATTTTGACGGTGACGGACGGCTGGAGTTGCTGATCAGTCACGGTGAAGCCGATCTGCAACCGCTCAGCCTGTACCGTCCTGTTCCCAATGATCATGCCTGGCTGCGGGTGTTGCCGCTCACGCGCGCGGGCGCGCCTGCGCGCGGCGCCGTCGTTGCGCTGTATGCGGGCGGCAGGCGGCAGTTGCGCGCTGTCGATGCTGGCAGCGGGTATTTGTGCCAGATGGAGGCGGTGGCGCACTTTGGGCTGGGGCGCCTGGATGCTGTTGAGGCGGTGGAAGTGCGCTGGCCCGATGGCGCTGTCGTGACCATTCACGCGCCAGCGATCAACCGCGTGCTGCGCGTGCCGCATCCGTAATCCCTTACGGAGTTGCATCAAGCGCACGCGCCAGTCCGACGACCAGGCGCACGGCGTTCGCAAGATGATCAGCGTCGAGTTTTGGAAGGTCGTCGTCCCGCTGGTACTGATAGGGAATGCGCTTTTGGGCGTCGAGCGACGCAATGCCCATTGCGCGCCAGCCGCGACGACGCAGCATGCCAGCATATGTGGCGCAGCGGCAGACGCAAGGTTTCGCCATCGCCTGTCCGTTATCGACCACACGGGCTGCCAGGCGCAACAGGAGCGAGTCCGCCAGTCGCAGGCGCAGCGCGCCTTCCGCCGCCAGATAGCATAACGTTCCGTTTCCAATGCCGTCAAGACCGACAAAGATGGTGTACTGCCGCTCGAAGGGGTAGCGGCGCAGTAGATCGTCAACTCCGGCGGCGCCGGCGCCGATCCCGACCATCCACACCTCCGTGTGTTGCAGATGAGGCAGTTGTGCGGCGCTGTCGATCAGCGTCGCCAGCGCCCCGGCATAGCTGATAGCCCCCGGAGTCGCAGGGCCGTGCTGCACGATCAACGCCGCAACACCCTGTATCAACAGCATGATCGCGGGCACAGCCTGCGCATACCACAGCCATATACGCAGATCAAGCGGGAGAGGCGCAGTCGCAGCGACGCCCAGCGCCAGCAGCACAGCGGCGGCGCCTGTGCGTCCGATGCGTCCGGTCAGACCGCCGCCGAGTGCGGCAAGCCTGCGCCCGACGGCTGGCGGCGAACTGAGCGGCGCCAGCACAACCAGGCGCCAGCGCATCACTCCGCTGGCAGCGCGTGTTGCAACGACATTCTGGCTCAGGATGCGCGGCGTCAACAAAGGTGTGTCGTACACCAGGCTCACGAGCGCTGCGCCAGCGCTCACTGCGAAGATCAGGAGCGCCAGCAGCGGCATCCAGTAAAAACTGACGACGCCAAGAACCGCCAGCGCGCCAAAAATGATGCCATCGTAGCCTGGCAAGCGAAGCGCGCGACAGGGCTCGGCGGATAGACGGAGTCCCGCCTGGCGGAGACGCGCATCGAGGAATGCAGCCATCTTTGCTTCGCCAATCGATCCAGGGGGGCGGGGTCCGATTGTTTCGACAATCCGGGCGGCAATCTCAAACGGCGTCTCAAGCGGACGTCCCGATGTCTGGCTTTCCGCTGCGCTGCTCCGATCCGATGCCGTCACTGTCTGTGTCCGTCCCATGGACTATGCGCAATCCAGGCAAGGTACCTCTCAGATGCGGGACTATTGGGCGATTGAAGCGACTCGTCAGCCTATGGCATGATCTTACGTGAAATGTGTGGACCTCTCCGATGCCGCTTTCGACCTGCACAGGAGGTGCACCCGTGTTACGCAGCTTCTTCTACAAAGACTGATGCGGACGGACCTCCGTGGCGCCAGCGCCCCGGAGGTCTGTATGTATTCAGGGGAGATCCTCGCCGTAGCGCCAGCGGTAGTAATGTCGCCCGACGTTGCCCATTTCTACGCGCCAGCCGGGTGGATTATCGGGCGCATACGTCAGCGTGCGGCGCTCGAACAACTGGATCAGGACGTCGCGTTCAGCGCCGCCGATACGCACGCGCGCCCAGAATGGCTCGCTGATCGGGTATCCCATCACGAACAGCCAGTCGAACAGGCGGTCGTTGCGCAGACGCCCCTGATCGTAAATCAACCCGCGCGCATTGAGATAGTCCCAGAAAACTGCGGGAATGTTGTGACCGCTTTCCGGAATATAACGCGCAATGCGCGTTTCGGCGCGCACTGGTCCCTCATATGTGCTGATACGTCCCTGGCGGTCGATGGTCATTTGCGGCAATTGTCCGGTCCGATCCGGTTCTGACTGAGTAATGACGACGGCGAAACTGGCGTACAGCGGCGCGTTGGGATCATCCGCGTCGCCGGCGACAGGGATAGCCGCCGCTTCGCGTTGAACGAACTCGGCGTCGCCGATCTGCATGCGCCCGGTGACCAGTTCCATAACCAGCAAACCGGACGTGACAAACCAGGGGTTTGAGCGGTCGCCAAAGGGATTGTTCAATTCCATTCGCCCCTTATCGAAGTACTGCACCTGCCGCATGCCGCTGGCTGCCTGCTGATAACTTTCAGCGCGCGCCATCAAGCCGCGCGGTCCCCACATCCAGCTGCGTTGCACCCTGCCGCTGGCGACCAGCCGGTCGGTACGTTGCCAGAGTTGATCGAAAGCCACATCAGCGAATCCGACCAGCGGACCGTTGACAAACGCGCGTGCGGCGCC
>JAUQOW010000132.1 GCA_030550675.1 Chloroflexota bacterium | reverse complement strand
GACGAAGCGCGCGAAGCGACCGCTATCGCTCGCCGGATTGCCGCGCTGCTGCTCATGGCGGAAGACCTCGACGCGAACTATCGGCGGGTTGCCTTCCAGAGATGACCGTATGCCTCCGAGCACAGCCGGTGATAGAACACGGATACACACGGATTGAGACGGATGTGTGCGAATTGATAGAAACTTTCGGTTCTGCGCCTCCTCATCCGGACATCTACGCTACGGGCGCGCTTCGGTCGCTGGGAGAACGGCGATGGGAGATCATGCGCTCACGGCGCTGTGACGACGAAACGGACGACTGACTGGATAATCGGCGAGATCGCAGTGCGCTGAACGGTCACGGCCCATATGCCCTGCGATGAGTCGGTTGACGTTGGGATGGTCAATGTGACCGGTTGCTCGCTCCCCATGACCGTGTACCGCAACACAGGATCCGCTGGCGCCGGTGTGACAGTGACCACCGCCTGTTCCCCCGGCGGAAGTCCTGTGATCCGCAGCGTGAACGCAGACCCTGCCGGTCCCTGCGACGGGCTCACATCCAGAACTGGCTCAGGATAGCGCCATTGCAGGCAGTGGCGCCCCACGTTCCCCGACTCAACCTGGAACGGCGGAGGATTGCGCGGCGTGTAGGTGAGGATGCGCCGCTCGAAGACCTGGAACATGACCGGCTGCTCGACCCCGCCAACTCGCACCATGACCCAATAGGCGCTGCTGACCGGCATGCCGAACACAAACAGGCGGCCAAGCTCTCGGCTCTGGGTCTCCATGTGAACGAGAAACGCCTGCGGAATGCCATGTCCGTTTTCGATGGCGGCTATCAGAGTCGCCGGGTCGTTGCGGTAGTCGGTGAAGCTGCTGATCGACCCGTCCTGCTGCAAGCGATTGGTGACCGGTGCGCCTGTGCGAGTTTCCGATCCCTGACGGGTAAAAACGCGCGCCAGGTCCGCATAGGTCGGGAAAGCGTTATCAGGGTCGCCGATGGCTGCAATCTTTGCCGGTGAACGCTGCTCGAACCGCGCGTCGCCGGTCTGAACCTGCCCGGTGATAAGTTCAATCGGCAATAAGCCGTTGGTCACAAACCAGGGCGTATTCCGGTTGAGAGTCGGGTGATTGATCTCCATCCGCGCCTTGTCGAAATACTGAACCAGGCGCGTGCCATCGGGCGATTGAGCATAGGGTTCGCGGAGCCCCGCGCTCAACGGCTCTGGACCCCAGATCCAGGACGCCGTCGCCTGGCGTGCAACCACTGCAGCGTCGGTGCGTTGCCAGATCGCTTCGAAGGCCGGATCGGCAAACACGTTCTGCCGGGCATATATCGGGGTCTGCCCGATGATCGCAAGGATTATGATCCCGATCAGAAACAACCCCAGGGGTTTCACGAGCCGATCTTTTGCCATCGCCAGATCACCTTTTCCGCACGACAAGCAGATCGCCCTCGCGGGTGGCGCGCACGGCGCGAATGCCGCGCAGACGCGGCGGCAGCGGCACGTGCCGTCGGTACGGTCCCAGCCGCACAATCAGGTCGTCGCCGCTGAGGGTCAGCCCGATGGCGCCCTGCGGCAGACCGGGGAGTTCAAAGGTCAGCGCCGGTTCGCCGCGATACTCGTTGCCGATGGGTGAACGGACTTTGACCGCACCCGCATCCCCCATCGCGCGCCCGGCGAGCAACAACGGCATATGCCCGCCGGTGACTGCGCTGATGTCGAGCCGGAGCAGCGGTCGCGCGGACCAGATCGCGGCGGCTTCGTCGAGGAGCGCCGCCTGCAACCGTTCGAGCGGCGCCAGGCGCGCATCTTCAGGGTTTGGCGGCAGGAGCGGACCGGCAACCAGTGCGCCGACGGTCACGCCGTGCAACTGAATGGCGGGAATCGCCAGGCGCGCCTCCGCCAGCGCCGCAGCATCGGGGCGCAGCACATAGCAGACCATCCCGCCAGGGGGGTCGAGCAGGCTGCGCAGGCGTTCGGCTTCCGCCAGCACGCGCCGCAGATTGTTCGTGAACTCCGGTGGCAGCAGCAACCCCGGCAGCAGCGACCCCTGCGCTGGCTGCCCATCGAGACCAACCAGCAGCCGCGCGATCCAGCGCAGATTATCGGGAACGCCAAGCGCCTCGATCAGCGGATCGTGCGGACCGGCGTCCACCACTATGCGCTCATATTTGGGGGCAAGTTCACGGACGCGCAGCAGCGCGAACGCCGCGTCGGATGTGGGAGGTTGAGGAAGTTCATCGCCAACAAGGTTACTGAACGGCGGCAAGAGGGTTGTGCGGGTTTCCTCCCAGGCAGCAGAGAGTTCGCTGCGGGTATCGAGCGCCAGCGCGTCGAAGCGCGGCGCGACTTCCACTGGTGCGCTGCCGACGGCTACGCCCAACAGCGCGCTCAGCCCAACCGTCGAACCATACGTGAGCAGCAACGTGCGCCTGCCAGCATCAGCAGCGCGCGCAGCCTCCGCCGCCGCTGCAAGACTGACGCCCGCGCCGGGCGATCCGGTATAGATGAGGATTTTTGCCACCGTTCAGACTTTCCAGGAACCTGCGCTGCTCACTAGCTCACTTCCATAATCAGCAGATTCTTCCCTGAAGAGGAGATTCTGGTACGATTCTTCCGTGTATTCCACCATCTGGCGTTCTGCGAGAGTTCGTGCAATATCACACTCTTTGTTCAGGAGCCGGGCAAGCGCCATCAGATCAAGCGAGTTGAGCAACTGAGCCGTAATTGGCCGCTTTGCATCCCAGAAAATTAAGGATGTCCAGAATTCTTTGGCAGGTTCGGACGTCACCAGCTCGTACAAAAGATGGCATTCTTCTTCAGAATGACATGGAAAGAAATAACAGGTATCATCAAGCACTACCGGACGCTCCTGAAAATGCGAAACTTGAACGAACTCTAGTTTCTTATATAAACCTGAGATAGCAACCTTCCATGGAGCGAAAGAATATGGCCCAACCCCAAAGATCGAAAAGCGTGGACGGTTCCTGTATATTGAACTCTTCCGTCTTTCCAAGAGATACGCATGCTCATTCAGATAATTCCATGCTCTGGGAGCATCCAGCCTCAAGCGACCCGGATCGTCATTCATTGTCCGCTGTGGAACAACCATCCATAGACACGGACTTCGGTGTGCCGCAATATCGGAACTTTTTAGCAACGGATAGAGCACTTCCGGCTCGAGGTCAACAACTTCTCTCAGCCCGTTCACAAGATTTCCTTCTGCCATGCGCAATTCAAAGACCTTACTGCAATCATGTTTGATGCCCGAACGCCAACCTCTAAGACCTGTTCCTGTAAGCATCCTCCATTTTCGGTATAATTCGACATTAGCTACGAGCATGCCATCCTGTATCCCGAACACTGTATCAGGTTGTTGTGCTTGAAGAGAATGAAACACGGAACATTCCTTACTGCCGCCAGTCGGGCTGCCTCGAACAAACAGAAGGCAGGCATCAACCGAAGCTCCAAAATATTCATGGGCGTCGAGAATATATAGAGACGCTGATTCAATTCGCAGGTCACGTCGCCAGGCGTGCAAGAGAACCTTACGCGCCACCGTTGTCTTGCAAAGCATTGCAAGGATGCGATTTTTACCATCGATCCATTCAATGATTTTTCTCAACATCCATTCTGAAATATCAAAATTGCTTTTACCTGTAATCGCATCAATTCCACGAAGATTGTCGATATTTGATTTCTTTGGAAGGTTATGACTGTTCAGGGCACTTAATGCTGCATTCGTTACCCAGGGCGGATTTCCTATGACAAGAATTGGCTCAGGCAATTTTTCCAATATCTCAGACCAATTCGTAAGGAAAAAATCAGATTGACGAACCTCGGCAGACCTGTGCGGAAATACTTGCGTAAGCGTGTACTGTGCCTGCATCACATAGCTTGGATTGACATCGAAGCCAAGAACATGCTGTGCATCTGGGAATGTTTCTAAAGATGCCGTGAGAAATGACCCCATGCCACAGGTCGGTTCAAGAATTGAAGAGGGACGAAAATCAGTCCGGGCAATAAGAGAGCAAACCTCTCTGGCAAGGCTCAGTGGCGTCTGAAAATCCCCGAACTCAGCCTTGCGTCGCTTCTCATCGTGCATTGCTATCTCAGCCTTTCAATTCCTGCAACCGAGCCAGCCTTCTCGATGACACGACTGTACTGTAGTCTCCATTGCAGAGCGTTTGAGATTGTCAGATAGCCGATCTCAGGAGGATGGACGAGAATTTCATTAGCCAGCGCTGATGCTTCAATATCATCTACTGGAAGTCGGCGCTCTTCAATGAAAGCCATAATGTCATCCTTATTGCCATTATTTTCGAGAATTCGACGCAGGCCTACAGTCGTTTGAAAATCTGCTGTGTGCTCCTTACCAATAAAGATCGCATGAAGGATGCTCAGGTTCCCCGTAGATGTTTTTGGGTCATCAGTCTTCTTATATACGAAAACCAGTAACGCATAACCCAAACCGTACACTTTCTGTCGAGCAGATTTGAAAGGGCACGATGACTGCGGTTGCTCTATACTTGTCACTTTCACATCAACGTCAAGTTCGGGAAAATCTATTCCGCTTGCAGAGCTTCCTTCCTTAAAGTCGTACCTGGCATGGAGATAAGACCGAAACTTGCGTTCAAAGTATGTACCTATCGCTTTTCCATCCGTAACACCGTACAATGTCGGCTCCCAATGCAACGACTCAAGTTCGGCAAATGTCTCGGCTTCGTCCTTAAGAATTGCCAGCATCAATTTTGGTTTCATGCCTGATCCTACGACTCTCCGCCCGACACCGACACCCCTCTCACGCCGCTGGCGCCGGCTGAGCCTGTCGAAGCCAGCGCCAGTGGCGTTTTACACCCCCAACCGCATTTCCTGCAACGATCAGGGTCAAAGACGGTAGGATCGCGCCTGCCGCAGCATCCCCGCCAGCCAATGCACAAGGCTCGCAGTCCAATCCGTGTGAATCCGTCACAATCCGTGCATATCCGTGTCCCATCGCAGGCTGCGCTCTCAGAAGCGCGAGTGTTTCACCCCTGAACGCTCAGACAGGCGCCTACCCGCCGCCGCCGCCAAAGCCCATGATGCCGCCCTCGGTCATGGCGCGCACGTCGAGCAGTTCGTCAACCTGCTCAGGCGTGAGCAACCCTTTCTCGACCACCACTTCCTTGATCGTCTTGCCCGTCGCCAGCGCCTCTTTCGCAACCGCCGCGCCGTTGAGGTAGCCGATCACCGGATTCAGCGCCGTCACCAGGATCGGGTTCTTCGCCAGCCAGCCGGTGGCTTTCTCAGCATTGGCGGTGATGCCAACGACGCACTTCTCGGTGAATGCGTTGATGGCGCCAATGAGGACGTGCATCATCTCGAACAGGTTGTGCGCAATGATCGGCATCATCACGTTCAGTTCGAGCTGCCCAGCCTGCGCCGCGAGCGATACAGTCAGGTCGCACCCCTGGACGTGGAAGCACGCCATGTTGAGCATTTCCGCCAGCACCGGATTGACCTTGCCCGGCATGATGCTCGAACCGGGCTGCACCGGAGGCAGGCGGATCTCATCCAGACCGGTGGTCGGACCGGATGCCAGCAGGCGAAGGTCGTTCGCAATGCGCGTCAGCGTAATGCTCAGCGTGCGCAGCGACGCCGAGAAGTCCGCCGGGTCCGCCATGCTCTGCATCGCCTCGAACAGATTCTCCGCCGAACGGAGTTCCTGCCCGGTCAGTTCCGACAGGCGCTTGACCATGCGCATATGATACTCAGGGTGAGCATTCAACCCGCTGCCGACGGCGGTGCCGCCAATACCCAGGCGCCGCAGCCGGTCGGCGGCAACTTCGATCCGCTCGCGATCACGGCGCACTGCCAGCGCATATGCGCCAAATTCCTGCCCCAGACGCACCGGCACGGCATCTTGCAGATGAGTACGTCCCGACTTGACGATCGGATCGAACTCCTGCGCCTTCGCATCGAGCGCGTCAGCAAGCCGGTCGATGGCGGCGAGCAGTTCATCGATGCGCCAGAGGCAGCCAAGCCGGATGGCGGTCGGGATCGTGTCGTTCGTGCTCTGCGCCATATTGACGTGGTCGTTCGGGCTGACCGGCTTCTTTGGGTCGTCAAGCGCAAAGCCAAGAATCTGATTGGCGCGATTGGCAATCACCTCATTGAGGTTCATGTTGTGGCTGGTGCCAGCGCCTGCCTGGAACGGATCGACGACGAACTGATCGGCATGCTTGCCATCGAGCACCTCGTCAGCCGCCTGAATGATGGCGTCGGCAATCTCACGACCACTGATCGTGCGGTCGCCAATTGTGACATCGTTGAACAGTCCAAGGTCACGGTTCACTTCCGCAGCGGCGCGTTTGATCATTGCCTGCGCCCAGACGAATGCCGGGTACGGACGCATGCCGCTGACCGGGAAGTTCATCACGGCGCGTTGCGTCTGCGCGCCATACAGCGCGTTCGCTGGCACCTGCACTTCGCCGAGCGAATCCTTCTCGATACGGAATCCTTCAGGCATGGGCTTCCTCCTCTTCTTCGGGGATGTCCACGACGCTATGGTACCATAACTCCGCCGCATCTTGTTGATACCGCGCCCTCTATCGCGGGCGCGCTTCGTCGCAAGCGCTGCGCACTCCCCGCGTCCAGTTTCGTTCCTCTTATGCTCGCGCCAACTTGACAATTTCGGGATGTTGGCTACAATCGCGCCCTATATGTGTCAGGGAGCGATACGATCACGCTTTCGTGCACGCAATCGTGTCGCGCCGCGTTTTGCGCATCCAAATCGCACTGCTGTCAGTGCGAAGATTGCGTGTGCTGCCAGCCAATGCGTCAGGCAGCCGGGATGCGCAAAACCGTCTGAACCAGAGGAGTGCAGATGTTATCAATGCAGCGACTGCTGTTCATGACCCTGCTTGGAGCAATCCTTGCGTCATTTTTGCCTGTCCATCGGGCTTACGCCGAAGAGACTCAGCCATCTGCTCCTCCCAACGCTCCCGTCGCCGACTCGCCCGTCGCACCCACCTATCGGATCTTCGCCACGCGCCAGGGGCGGGTTGGTCGTCGCACCGCCAATGGGCACATCATTCAACCGCGCGATCGGTTTGTGGCGCTGCCCTCGTGGAGCGTCCTTTCGAGTCGCGGCGGGCGCGAGTATCAGGTGCGCGTCACCTATCGCAATCGCAGCGTGGTGCTGCCGGTGTGGGATGTCGGTCCCTGGAACACCCGCGACGATTACTGGTCGCCAAACCGACGGTATAGCGATCTTCCGGTGGGAGTGCCGATGGCGCAGGCGGCGCGCCAGCAGGGGTACAACAACGGACGCGACGAGTTCGGACGCCGCATTCGCCAGCCAAATGGCATCGACATCGCCGATGGCGCGTTCTGGGACGACCTCGGCATGACCGGCAGCGACTGGGTTGAGGTGACGTTTTTGTGGCTTGGCGCCGATCCATTCACCGCAACCGGCAGCGACGCTTCCTTGCCGGATCGCACAGCCATCGAACCGGGAGCGATTGTCGTGGATGATGGCGCTGAGGGGTACAACGCTATCGACGGCAAGAATTGGCAACGCGCCGACTGCGGATTTGGCGGCAGTCATGCCTGGAGTTACGACACGCCGCAGGCGACGGCGCGCTCGCAGCACCGCGCCGTCTGGTCCCCCAACCTGCCAGGAGAAGGCTTCTACGAAGTGATGGCGTTCATCCCGACGTGCGGACCGACGCCGACAGACCAGGCGCGCTACCTGGTCACCCACAGCGGCGCCGTGTCTGAAGTCGTGATTGACCAGGCGGCAGCATCCGGCGGATGGGTCTCGCTGGGCGTCTTTCACATGGGACCGGGCAGCAAGGTGACGCTGACCAATCAAACCGGCGCCGATGGTCGCGCTGTTCACTTCGATGCGCTTAAGTGGGTTCCGCGCAACGATCAAACCGCGCCGGACGCTTCGGTCACCGAGGCTGCCATCCTTCCCGACGGCAACGTGCTGGTGCGCTGGGACGGACAGGACGATATCAGCGGCATTGCCTCATTCGACATCCAGGTGCGTCGTTTGCCTGACGGCGAGTGGATCGACTGGCGCATGTGGGCGACCGAACGTGAAGCGATCTTCGCTCCCCCTGCGCCTGGCGCATATGCCTTCCGCGCTCGCGCCCGCGACTGGACCGGCAAAGAGCAGCCCTGGTCTGAACCGGATGATATTCAGATTATTGTGCCATAATTACTTCTTGATCCGGATGTCCCCGCTCGTCGTTACGACACTAAGCGCATAAGCGCCATCTCCGATAGTGGTGCGCCACTCGCGTGGCGCGCCTTTCTCACGAATCTCAGGCGCCTCAACGTCGCCGCTCACCGTTCGGATGAACAGGCGAAATCCGGCCCGCTCCGGAAGTTTCACCTCGACATCGCCAGACACACTGGTCATTTCAAAATTGCCGGAGAGAGCGCCATTGGCATCGATCTTCCCGCTGGCGGTTTGCAGCCGAACCGGACCTCCTGTAACATCGCGCACCTTGATCGCTCCTGAAATGGTCGTTGCCACAAGCGCACCATTGACGCCTCTGAGACTGACATCGCCGCTGGTCGTTCCGACCCTGGCGCCGGAGACTCGTCCATCTCGCAGCGTAACATCGCCGCTGACCGTGTTGACCGCCAGAGACCCGCCGACGCCCTCAAGGCGGACATCGCCGCTGGTCGTGCTGACGGTTACATCCCCGTCAATAGCGTCGATCCGCACGTCGCCGCTGACTGTGGTCACCCGCACGTCTGCGGCAGCGGGCGCATTGATCTGATAGCGGATCTGCCCGCAGAAGAGCCAGCAACTGGATCGATGCGCCACCCTCACCACATCGCCATCGGCGCGCACCGCAACATCCGCGTCGCCCATGAACCACCCGACCTGTTGCGCCTGAACGCGGAACTCAGGGCGATCCCAGCGTATAATAGTCACATCGGCGCTGCCTGCGTCGATCTCAATCCGGCGACCGCTGATCGTCTGGTCAAACGGCATTTGACCGCCGGGCGACAACAGATCGTCAGCAAATCGAACCAATAGCCAGGCGACCCCCAGCGTCAGCAACGCCAGTCCCATGATCAGGGCGCCGTTCCGTCGCCGATAGTACGGTTCATCAGGCAGACGCGACGCTGGCGTCAGGTCATCCGCTGAGGACAAAGGATGTTCAGGCGTGTGCCGTTTGTGGTCGTAAGCGTCCATCGCATCCTCCACATTACAACAGAGCCAGAACGTACAGAACCCTCTGTTACGACGCTCCTCAGAAGATGCGGGTTGCACACCACGCCGCGCCCGGAGATGAGAAACACCGATGCCATTCCTGATCGACGGACACAACCTGATCGCACAGATGCCCGATCTGCGCCTCTCCGACGCGGATGATGAAGCGCAACTGGTTATGATTCTGCGGAGATACGCGGCGCAGCGTCGCGGACGCACGATTGTGGTAGTGTTCGACCAGGGCGTCTACGGTCACCCGCAGCATCTCGACGGATACGGCGTCACCTGCATTTTTGCGCGTTCACCCCAGGACGCCGATGCGCAACTGATCCGGCGAATTGCAACTGTTCCAAACCCGCGTGAATGGACGGTCGTCACGGCGGATCGTCAGGTGGCGCAGGCAGCGGCTGCGCGTGGCGTCAGGGTGATTGATTCGCGCACGTTCGCCCAAACGCTGACGAATCTGGCGCGTTTGCCCCGGCGGCGCGCAGACTCTGAAAAACCGGAGCGCGCGCCGGGGCAATCAGAAATCGAGGAGTGGCTGCGCCTGTTTGGGGACGAGGAAGACGATCAGAGTCAATAGCATAGCACTACTGCTGACACCGAATGACCGTCTGCACCGTATCAGTATGATAGACGTAGAGATCGCTCCCGACCACGAGCGTAATGCGATATCCAGGCGTGATGACCTGCTGGTACGTCATGCCAGGTTGCGGGCAACCCAGGCTTGCATCGCTCCAGTATGTCGGATCGGCGGTCACCACCTGGATCTGATCAACCGAAATTTCCAGTTCTTCTGCCAGTTTCTGGCGCGCCAGATCACTCATAGCCCGCATTGTCGCCTCGTTGATCTCACTGGTCGGCTCAGGCGTCACCTGTCCCGGCGCCGGGTAGGCGCCATCGGTCGACGCCTGGGGATTGCCAGCGGTTGGCGCCGGATATGGCGAGCCTGCAGGGATCGTCGGCGCTTCGACAACGACGACGGTCGCTATCGGCTCGGACGTCGCTGGCGCTGTCGGCTGAGTCGCGGCTGGACCGCTGCTGCACGCAGCCAGCGTGATCGCTGCCGCAAGCCCCCATGTGATTATCGACTTGCGCATTGGTTCCTCCCTGATACAATGACAACGACAGGCGCTTTCGCTTCTTCGGCTTTGAATACGATACCTGTGCGTCGATGGTCCAACGATTCAGGCGCTGTAGAATAGACGCTGCAATCGTATCGCCTGTTCCATCGACGGGACGTTTCTATTCTACACGACGATGTCTATGCTTTCTTTTGCCATCGAAACTGCACGTCGCGCAGGCGCGCTCCTGCTCGAAGGGCTTGCACGCCGCCATACCATGGAGTTGAAAAGCGCGTATGAGGTCGTCACCGAGGTAGACCGGGCGAGCGAGGAGTTGATCGTCAACGCCATCCGCGACGCCTTTCCCGATCACGCCATTCTTGCTGAGGAAAGCGGCGGCGTTGAGCGCGCATCGCCCTTTCTCTGGCTCATCGATCCGCTCGATGGAACGAACAACTATGCGCATGGCTTTCCGTTCTTCTCGGTTTCCATCGCATTAATGGAACACAACGACCTGATCCTCGGCGTTGTATTCGACCCGCTGCGCGACGAACTGTTCTACGCGGAACGCGGCGCAGGCTCCTGGTGCAACGGGCAGCGTTTGCGCGTCTCCGAAACGCCAGCGCTTGCGGCATCGCTGGTGTCCACCGGCTTCCCGTATGATTTTGCAACCACCACCGACAACAATGCGCAACAGTTCGTTCACATTCAGGCGCGCACCCAGGGAGTCCGGCGGGCAGGCTCGGCTGCGCTCGACCTGGCGTATGTGGCGATGGGACGGCTCGATGCCCACTGGGAACTGCGTCTGAAACCGTGGGACACGGCGGCTGGCGCGTTGCTCGTGCTCGAAGCGGGCGGGCGCCTCTCCGACTGGCGCGGTTCGCCCTGGAATCCGTGGAACGACCG
This sequence comes from Chloroflexota bacterium, assembly GCA_030550675.1. Classification (GTDB taxonomy): domain Bacteria; phylum Chloroflexota; class Chloroflexia; order Chloroflexales; family Roseiflexaceae; genus Roseiflexus. Next base: position 1,572 of record JAUQOW010000132.1, on the reverse strand, counting down.
GTTAGTGGCGTCCAATGGACGAATCCACGATGAGTTAATCGCGGCGCTTGCCGAATAACCAGCGTATGGCGTATTACGTCGAGGAGAAGCTTTCCGGTTCCGCTATCGGTGCACGACGACCGGTCATCAACGAGTACTTTCTGTCGTCGTATACGATGGCGATCTACAACGGGTGCGAGTTTGGCTGCCCGTACTGCGACGGATGGGCGATTCAGCCGCGCCCGTTGAACGAGCGAGTGCGCGCGCCCATCGACCTGCCTGAGCGCGTTCAACGCGAACTTGAAGGGCTGGACCGCGGCGATCTGGTTGGCATAACTGCGCTGAGCGATCCATACCAGCCTGCTGAATTCACCTACCGCCTGACCCGCCAGACACTGCGCGCATTCGCGGAACATGGTCAGCCTGTACTGATACTGACCAAAAGCCCGACGGTGGTAGAGGACCTGGCAATCCTGGAACGCATCCACGCCTCCAGCCTGGCGATTGTCATGTTTACTCTGCTCACAATCGACCCGCATCTGGCGGCAAAGATCGAAGATCGGGCGCCTGCCCCCGCTCTGCGCCTCGACGCCATTGCAACGCTCAAACGCGCGGGCATTCCTGTCGGTGTGGCGCTGATGCCGCTCCTGCCGTATGTCAACGATACCGACCTGATCCTCCACGCCACCCTCGCTGCGATCGCTGACGCTGGCGCTGATTTTGTCGTCTGGGATTACTTGCTCATTCCGGACGAACGCCACCGTGGACGGATCAACGAGATGCTGGCGCGCATCGGGCGCTACCCGCCCGCCTACTACCGCGATCTGTACCGTGGTCGCGCCCTGCCGGATCTGACCTATCGCAACGAGCGCGACCAGGCGCTGCTGGAACGGTGCGATGCGCTCAACCTGCCGGTGCGCGCGCCGCATGCGCTCTATGCCGGTCGGTTGCGCCCGCAGAACGAAGCCGCGCTGCTCTTGAAGCATGCCGCATTTCGGGATAGTGTGCAGGGACGCACCCATCTGGCGCGCCAGGGACGCGAACTGGCTGACCTGGTCTATGCTGGCAAGGCGACCGATATTCAGTTGCGCGCCAGCCCGCTCTACGATACGCTGCACGCCATCCTGCGGCGGACGCGCGACGCCGACGCCTGATTGTGCTACAATGCAGCGCAACTCGAAGGGAGGATGTATGGTGACAATTGAGCAGATTCTGGAATATCTGGAGCGCCGGATCGCCGAGCATCATCTTGCAGGCGACCGCCTGGCGCTGAAGCGCGACCAGGATGTAGCAGGGTTCCTCACGGCAGCGGCGCGCGACCTGGGCGACAAGCAACTTGCGTTGCGCTTCCAGGTGCTGGCGGCGCGCGCCGCCGACTTGCGCGAGCAACTGGAACCGGACGCGAAGTAGCAGACGCCTATCGCCGTTCAACGATGAACGCGAGGAGAACATGCCGATCACCCTCGACGATATCCGCACAGCCCGCGCAGCGTTGCGCGGCATTATTTTCGAGACGCCGCTGCTCCCCGATGAACGTCTCTCGCAGGAACTCAACGCTTCCATCTGGCTCAAGGCGGAATGCACCCAACGGAG
>JAUQOW010000413.1 GCA_030550675.1 Chloroflexota bacterium | reverse complement strand
GATAGTCGTTGTCTGGTCTATGTTTCAGACCGTCATGGCGACGAGGAGGTATACTGCTACGATTTTCCCACGCGCCGCGAAACCCGCCTGACCTGCGGAAAGAAGCGCAAGAGCGCGCCATGTTTTTCGCCGGATGGACGCTGGATCGCCTACGCCAGCGGCGATGACGAAATCCGGTTGATCGATGTCGTCACTGGAGAAGATCGCCCGTTCGTGCGGGCGCGCTTTGTGTTCGGCGCGTCGTTCGCCTGGTCGCCCGACAGTCGCTGGCTGGCGTTCTGCGCTCAGGACGAACGCTTCTTCAGCAACCTGTATGTGCAGCACATCGAGGAAGATCAGGCGCATCAGATTTCGTTTCTGAGCAATTTGCAGGCGGCGGGACCGCTCTGGTCGCCCGATGGACGCTTCATTATCTTTACAACCGGTCAGTATCGCGCCGAATCGCAGATTGCGCGCATCGATCTTCAGCCACAACCGCCAGTGTTCCGTGAGGCGGAGTTTGAGCGACTGTTCGAGCTGCACAAAAGTGATGTTCGTAGCGAACCAGCGCCCGGACATCCATCCGCAACCGGACCGATCCATCCTCGTTGCGCCGACGCTGACCGTGAGCCTCAGCCAGTGGTGACGCCTGTGATCGAACCGGATCATACGCCAGCTCAGCAGCAAGCTTCGCCTAAACTGGTCAGACGCGCGTCATCGCCTGCGGTTGAGATCGTCTTCCCCGGCATCGAGCGCCGATTGCGCCTGCTGACGCCGCCGCAGATGGATGCCATTGCGTTGTGCATCAGCCCCGACGGTCGCGATCTGGTCTGCAGCGCAACCGTTGCAGGGCGGCAGAATCTCTGGACGCTGCCGCTCGATGAGCCGCGCGCCGATCAGGGACCACGTCAGTTGACCAGCACGCCGGGCGCGAAATCGCATGCCTGGTTCACCCCTGATGGAAAGCATCTCTATTTCCTCGACGGCGGAACCATCGCGGTGCGCAAGTTTCCGAAAGGAGATCAAACAACGCTGCCCATATCGGCTGAGGTGGTCATTGACTTTGCTCAAGAAAAGCGGCAGATATTCGAAGAATGCTGGCGGTTGTTGCGTGATTACTTCTATGATGAGCGCTTTCGCGGCATTGATTGGGAGGCGGCGCACGAGCGGTATGCGCCGCTGATCCAGGGAGCGCAAACCGCTTATGAGGTGCACCTGCTGATCAATCTGATGATCGGTGAGTTGCGTTCTTCGCATGTGGGGTTGTTTAGAAGCGACGGGAACGGCGGTCAGGACGGCTATCTGGGCATCGCGCTCGATCCGGTCGAATATCTGCGCAGCGGTCGGTTCCGCGTCGCCAGCGTCATTCCTGACGGTCCCGCAGCGGTTGCCCGCAATGGCGCCATTCAGCCCGGCGATATGTTGCTGGCGGTCAACGGCGTCCCTCTGACGCCGGAAACATCGCTCGATGCGTTGCTGCAACGCACGGCGGGACGGCGTGTTATCCTGCGGGTGCTCACTCCTGCTGGCGATCAGCGCGATATCGAGGTGCGCCCTGTTTCGGCAGAGCAGTACGACTGGCTGCGTTATCGGGCATGGGTCCTGGAGAATGAACAGATCGTCCATCGGGCGAGTGATGGGCGTATCGGATACGTCCATATCCGTAAGATGAGCTACGACGCTTACCAGCGGTTTCTGACCGATCTCGATGTGGAAATGCACAGCAAAGAAGGCCTGGTCGTTGACATACGCTTCAATTCCGGCGGACACACCGCAACCTTTATTCTCGATGTGCTGATGCGGCGCAGCGTTCTGTTCAGCGCGTTCCGCAATCGCTCCGTCGCCGACTCGTCGCATATCTTCGGCAATCGTGTGTTGAACAAGCCGACCGTGCTCGTGACCAACGAAGCATCGAGTTCCAACGCGGAAACCTTTAGCGAATCGTACCGTCGCCAGGGGTTAGGGAAGATTGTCGGAAAACCAACGGCTGGCGCCGTCGTCGGCGCCTTCACGCGACGCCTGATCGATGGGTCGTCGCTCCGATTGCCCCAGCTTCGCGTGGTGACTCCCGAAGGCGAAGACCTGGAAGGGCGCGGGCGACCGGTGGACATCGATGTGCCGTTGCGGTTGGGGGAGTGGCGCTACGGACGTGATGCGCAACTCGAGGCGGCAGTGCGCGCCCTGCTTGCCGATCTCGATGCGGAACGGCGTTAACGCGGCTGACATGAAGGTTTCAAGAGAGTCGCCTGGTCGTCTTGTAATCTGCCCGGAGCATACCTGTGAGCATCATACGCGAAACATTCGGATCGGTAGACGGTCGGACAGTTGAGCGTTTCACACTGCGCGGCGCACCCGGCATTGAAGCGCAAATTATCACCTTTGGCGGCGCGCTCGTGTCTTTGCGCGCCCCGGATCGCCACGGACGGCTGGGGGATGTCGTCGTCGGCTTTGACACACTGTCTCCCTATCTGAACAACCCGGCATACATTGGCAGCCTGATCGGGCGTTTTGCCAACCGGATCGCCAATGGCGTCTTCTCGCTCGGCGGGGTGACCTATCGCCTGGCGCGCAACCATGGGGCGCACCATCTCCACGGCGGCGCAACCGGCTTTGATAAGGTTATCTGGCAGGCGCGCCCGATTGACAGCGCCGATGAACCCGCGCTGGAATTGACATACGTCAGCCCCGACGGGGAAGAGGGGTATCCCGGCAATCTGAGCGTTGCCGTCACGTATACGCTGACTGCTGATGGTGCGCTGCGCATTGATTATCATGCTGCG
>JAUQOW010000412.1 GCA_030550675.1 Chloroflexota bacterium | reverse complement strand
GCGTCCGGCGCTGATCATCGAAATCACCTCGCCGGAGACGCGCGAGAACGACCTGGAACGCAAAGTGGAACACTATGCGCGGGCAGGCGTGGCGCAATACGTGATTGTGGACGACCTGAGTCGCGGCGGTTGGGAGCGGCGCCTGCGCCTGCTCGATTATCGGCGGGAGGGGGGCGCGTACCGATTACACCCGCCGGACGCGGCGGGGCGAGTGCACCTGGCGATCGCCGACCTGTGGCTGGGAATAGAGGGCGATCACGTGGTGTGCTACGACAAACGCGGCGTCCCGTTCGGGGACTACGCGACGGTGATGCGGCGGGCAGCGGAGGCAGAGGAGCGGGCGCAGCGCGAAGCGGAACGCGCGCAGCGCGAAGCCGCAGCGCGCGAAGCGGAAGCGCGAGCGCGAGTCGCAGCCGAGGAACGCCTGCGCGCGCTCGAAGAGGAACTGCGCCGGCTGCGCAGCGGTTAAGCCAGCGCAGATGACCGTTATCTGCGCAACTGCGACCGGCAGGAACGTCCGACAGCCGTGCGCCTTACCTGGCAAGCGGAGCGCCGGACGGCGATGATGGTCATTGTCCAGGGGTGGCGGCTACGGCGGTATATGCCCCGCTGCGCCGCGGAGCGCCGCCAGCAGTTGTTCAACAGGCGCAAGCGCTGCAATCAGGCGGTCGCGCTCGTCGGGCGAGAGAAATGCCACCTGACCAATTGGCAGCGCTTCGATCAACTGCATAGCGCGTTCGCGCGCAACATCGGCTGAGAATGGCGTCTGCGGCGCTGATGTGCGCCGCGCCAGACGCAGGAGGAATTCCTGCAACGCCGCCTGATCCCCTGGCAGCGGGGGCCAGCGATCAGCATCCGCCCAAATCGGAAGGTCGCGCCCGGCGAGCGCCAGGCGGATCTCGCGCTGCTCGTATGCCGTCGTCAGTACGTCAAGCGCCTGCGCTGCGTCGCTGTCGGTCAGCCAGTGGGTGTTCGCCACCACCACTGCCCAGCGTCTCCCGCCAATCGTGTTCGCCAGCAGGTCAAGGTGCCAGACCAGCGGAATGGCATCAGGCGGCGCCAGGTGTCGCCACAGCTCATCGTCGCCTTCGGCGGCGAGCGCGGCTGCCAGCGTCTGCAACAGGCGCAGGCCCGGTCGCGGCTCGATGTCGGGCGGTGCGGCGGCATGCCAGATGACCTTCTGCCCGCGGGTGTGGAGGTGGGCGGCAAGCGCCGCCGCCAGGGAAAACGCCTCCTCAGGATCGCCCCAGATGAGCGCCAGGCCGTCACGTCGAAGCGACGACACGTACAGGTCGAGTTCAGCTTCGTAACCGACCGTTGATGCAGATGGCGGTGCATAGAGATGCGCTGGCGGCGCAGGCGGCGGCAATGCTTCAATAGCAGCGGGCAGCAGAACCGCCAGGCGTTCCAGCGCCTCGCGTTTGGCGCGGCTGTAGGTGCTTGCGCTAAGCGCCAGCGCCTCCTGGAGATCGGCGCGCGCCTCGCCCGCCTCGTATTCACCGGCGATGATCAGGTAGTGTCGCCAGCGCGGATCGTTCAGCACCGGACCGGCATCGTCCGGCGGTCGCAATTGCTCGATGGCGGCGCGCAGCGCTGTTTGCAGGCGGCGTCCACGCTGCTGAACGTCGGTTTCATCCGCCAGCAGCAGTTTCGCCAGGTCGCTGCGCCCCAGGGTGAGCGGCGGATCTTCAGGGAGCGCGCCAAGCGCCTCACGCAGCAGGCGCACGGTGGCGCTGTACGTTCCGACGCCGCTCTCCTCATCGCGCAGACGACTCAGGAGCCGGTAGAAGGTGCTGCGCGGCACATCGAGGATGCCTTCATCCCGCAATCGCGCCTGAATCCTCCGCCACAGCACGTTTGCTGAAACCCCCGGTTCGGCGGCGAGTTCCTGGCGCAGAATGCGCGCCAGCGGGCTGTTGCGCGCCAGGTGTCCTCCCCCGCGTTTGCGACTCTTCAGCGCCGCCAGACCGCCGCGCTGGAAGGCTTCGCGCAACCGACGCAGGCTCTCGCGGCTGACGCCGAAGGTGCGCGCCACCTCCCCTGGCGAACGCCCTTCGCGCAGCAGAGCGACCAGCATGCGGTACCGCCGCAGTGCCGCCTCGTCGTTGCCAAACCGCTCCGCCAGGTCTGCGCTGGTCAGGCGGGGAAGTTCGAGTTCGGACGTCGCTCCCTTCACGTGACAACTCCTCGTGCAAAAACGCAAAGGCGCAAAGATTTTTTATAAAGCCAGAGATCTTCTCATTCTTTGCGCCTTTGCGTCTTTGCGTCAACACTAAGCGCACCCACAGGCGCGAAGGCGCAAAGGTTCTGAAGTGATAGATCCTCCACTCTTTGCGTCTTTGCGTCTTTGCGTCGCTTTTATAAGCGCACCCACAGGCGCGAAGGCGCAAAGGTTCTGAAGTGATAGATCCTCCACTCTTTGCGTCTTTGCGTCGCTTTTATAAGCGCACCCACATCTGAATTGATTCTTTGCGCCTTTGCGCCTTTGTGTGATCTTATTTGAAAAGCGCTACGCCTGGCTGCGTTTGACGACCAGTTCCGCGTTGCTGTAGAGCGCATAGATCAACGGCAGCACATTGCGTTTCTCGTGCAGATATTCGCGCCGCATGTCGCGCATAAGGTCGCCGAGGCGCGTGTTGCCGGCGGCAAAACGGCGCAGCAGGGCGGGCGCAAACTCAGCGGCGAAAAAGGCGGGCATCAGCACTTCCGTGCCGATAACGCCGCGCGCGCCGCGTCCGATCAGGTACGGAACCAGACCGTTGTACAATTC
>JAUQOW010000411.1 GCA_030550675.1 Chloroflexota bacterium | reverse complement strand
TCACCTCAGACATCGTAGGACCGTTCAAGGGCGGTCCGGGGACGTGGGGGTGGTAGCGACACGACCGATACGGGAGAGGAAGCTGCGAATCAGTGCAGCCACCTTTGGTCGCGCCGCTGCGCCAGCATCGAGCACTTCCTGGTGATTGGCTGGCGGACCGTCGGGCAGCGCCAGGTTGGTGATCAGGGAAAGCCCTGCACAACGCATCCCCATATGTCGTGCAACAACGACTTCCGGCACGGTTGACATGCCGACGGCATCGGCGCCGAGCAGGCGACACATGCGCAGCTCGGCGCTGCTCTCGAATGCCGGTCCCGATAGCATCAGATAGACCCCCTCGCGCAGCGGAATGCCCAGATCGTTCGCCGAAGCCCGAATCAGCGCCAGCAATTCACGGTCGTAGGCGCCAACTATCGCTGGAAACCGCGGACCGAGCCGCTCGTCGTTAGGACCGCGCAACGGATGATGACCTGCCAGCCCTGGCAAAAAGATATGATCGGTGATGAGCATCAAATCGCCGACGCGCCAGTCAGCATGCAGCCCGCCCGCAGCATTTGTCGCCAGGAGCGTCGTACAGCCCAATGCGTGGAGCACACGCACTGGAAACGTCACCTGCTGCATCGAGTGCCCTTCATAGAAGTGGAACCGTCCACGCATGACGGCGACCGGTTGACCAGCCAGCCTACCGATGACCAGGTCGCCACGATGACCGGCGACCGTGGTGGACGGAAAGCCGGGGATCTCGGCGTAGGGCACAATCGTGGGATTATCAATATCGTCCGCCAGTTCACTCAACCCTGATCCCAGAATAAGCGCAATCTGCGGTTCCACGCTGATACGAGCGGCGATGATCGAACGCGCATGTTCGATCTGGGCGATCAAGTCATTCACAACGCCTTCCCTGTGCAATCCAGCAAGGGCGGATGACACGATTATATGCGGCTAAGCAATTCACGTTTTTTCTCTTCAAACTCTTCACGCGAGATCAGTCCGCGATCCCGCATATCCGCCAGGCGCTGCAAGGCGTGCGAGACACGCTCAACATCGGGAAAGGAGTCCTCCATGTCGAGATATGCATTAATGTCGTGTTGATCAATATAGGCATACCCGCGCTCAATATCGTAGCGCGCGTCATTCATAGCACGCTTGAAGCCCTGGGGATCAGCCAGGCTGCGAAACCGGCTGACACCCGCCTCGGAGGCGGTTGTAATCTCGATATCGCCAAAATCCAGAAGGCGCCCCAGCCAGCTCTGGCGCAACTCTACTTCGTTAATCTTCTCGAGGGGGATATCAATCGCCGATGTGTTGAAAATGCCGCGTAACAGAAGAATGCGCCGATCCGTCACGACGCACTGTTCGTGCGACCAGCGCAGATAATCGAGAAAGGCGCTGCCCAGAATGAGGAGACTGATAATGACACACACGATCAGCACCAACACGCCGACTTCTATGCCAGCGAGCACTTTATCGGGAAACGCCACCTGTGAGACGACTCCGGCGGCGATCAACACGCCGATCAGCACCAACTCCGTCAGAACGTTACTGATCAGCACAAAGACGTGCTGCCGCCCAATATAGCGCACATGTTCACCGCGCCCCAGGAGGGAGTCCAGCGTATTCATCGTTGTCTCCTTGAGCGAAATGGCGCATGCCGGTTGACCTGATCGCCACGGACTCATCCGAATGCTGCATCAGGCGAACCTCGTCGAGAAACGCCAGCGAACGCAGGTCGCGTTCCAGGATATGGCGCAGGTAAGCGCGCACCAACGCCTCGGCTGCGGCGCGCGTTGCGGACGAGATGCGCAATTCACCCGCCATTTCCGGCGGTTGGACTTGCAGATAACGCAACAGCTTGAACACGGACAGGCTCATAGGCAGCGCCTGTGGATCCCCGCCGGCACACTGCGGACACAGCGCGCCTCCTGCTGCTGGACTGAAGCGGTTGGCGTCTTCAGTGAGCGTCACGCCGCACGACGCACATTCATGCAATTGTGGGCGATACCCGAGCGCGTCCAGCAGATGCAGCTCATAGGCGCGCAGAGTCAGATCGACCGCTGCGCCGACGTCCAGCGCGCGCAGGACGCTGAGCAACAATTCAAACGCGCGTCTATTCTCACTTTCTTCCTCGATCAGGCGATCAGCCAGCTCGGCGGCATAGTACGCAGCGCCAATCCGTTCCAGATCGGTGCGCAAACGCTCAAACCGATCCAGCGGACTGCTTTGGGTCACAATGTGCAGATTGCGCCCAACAGCCAGCATGAGGGTGGTATGGGTAAACAGTTCAATATGTCCCGCCAGGCGGCTCTGAATCTTCCGTGCGCCTCTGGCGACCACGCGCCGTTTTCCGAATGGCGTCAGAATCGTCAGCACCCGATCTGCCTCACCAATATCGGATCGTCGGATAATGATAGCTTCAGTGCGGTAAACCCGATCTCGCAATGTTCCACTCACCCATGCGCATTGTTGAAGCGCTGCGTCTGTACCAGCATGCCATTATAGCCCTCGCATCGGTTTTCGGTCAATGCCCGCTCAATCGCCAAGCCACTCAGCGCGCAACTGAGCGAAGCGTCCCTCGCGAATACTCTGGCGGATTTCACGCATTAATTTCAGCAGAAACGCGACATTGTGCAGACTGACGAGCCGGATGCCGAGCAATTCCTGCGCTCGAAACAAATGGTGGATGTAGGCGCGCGAGTAGCGCTGGCACGTGTAACAATCGCACCATGTGTCAAGCGGTCCCTGATCATCGCGCAGCGCTGCGTTGGTCACGTTCAATTTCCAGCGGCGTTCCG
>JAUQOW010000131.1 GCA_030550675.1 Chloroflexota bacterium | reverse complement strand
CGACGTGGTGACGATCGGCGCAATCGCCGCCCACTGGTCATCGGTCAGATCGGTCGGGTAGTTGGTTGGATAAGAGCGGCGCTCACGCTTCGGCATGTGGTCCTTCTCCTCATCAGAACGCTCTGATCGCCGCCATCATACCACAAACCCAGGTTTCCGATCATGCTCTAACTGCCACAATTCCCTGAATGGATACGCTGCATGCGCTGCTGCACCAGCGACGCGCTCCACACTGGAGCGGTGTACTGACAGTCGCGCGATCACCCTCCCGCCAGCGCAATCCACAGGCGTGGCAGCCTGGAAACGCAAAGTCGTCCTGGTCGAGGGTCTTCACCTGCGGGAAGCGCGACTGGCGTCAGCGGGTCGATGGCAGAGATGCAACGAAGAGCTATGCCAATTCATCAAGCGCCAGAACGCGCCGATCAGTCACACGTCTGGCGCCAGTGGCGAGCAACGTCTGGCGCCCGGATGCAAGCGTCGCGCCCAACCACAGCGCGTCGGGCGCGTGCAGACGGTACTGAGCGCGCAACGCGGCGGCGCACCTGGCGATAGCGACAGAGATAGGGACAGGAATACAATGGCAATGCCAACCTTCTCGCATATGTCATCACCGGAGGCGGCGACCATGCCCTTCACCCACGGTCGCGCGCTCATCATCGGCGTCGGCAGTTACCAGCACGAGCCTGGGCTGAACGTGTCGATCACCGCCGCCGATGCGCCTTCGTGACCCTTCGTGCTCTTCGTGGATGATCGTCTATCGAGTGACGATCCGCGACACATCATCACCGCCAGCCGCGAGCGCCAGGTCGTTTCCAGCGGTCCTGGTCAGCGCGAGCCGCTCGACCTGCCCCATCTGGGTGGAGCGCCCTTGTAAAGTTTGACCATGGGGGCGCATTTCAAGTCGGGGGGTGGGGGCGCCCTTGCGCGCAGCGCAGCGGCGCCCACGGGCGCCAGCGGGGAACATCGGCGTCGAGGTCGCGCCGGACGACGAAGAAGGCGGGCAGGAAGGCTGATTGATGGGTGCAGGCTTGCATTGTCGGGCGGCAAGCACACACGTTCTCGAGGCGATGCGCCCCGGCTGGCGACTACCCCCCAACCCCCCGTTTGCGGGGGGTGCGCCGGGCAGTCGTTCCGCCGGACGTCTCCCTGCACGGTTCGGCACGCTCACCGCCCGTGGACGCCGCCGTTCCCGCCCGCGCAGGCGGACGGTCGGCCGCAGGCCCGCCAGGAGCGATTTCAATCGCTGGCAGCCGGAGCGTCGTTTCCTGACACATCATGCCTGCACCCGTGACCGATCCAGGCTTCCCCGATGGCGTCGAGCCGCTCGCCGCCCCTGGTGGTCAGCCAGAGAACGATGGTGTGCGTCGCTGGCGGGTGCGGCATTGCGTCCCAGCGGGCGCGCTCGATGAGCTGGCGCTGGCGCTCCGTGCCGCAGTCGATTGCAACGATCAGGCGGCGCAGCGCCGTCAATGGCGCGTGCGGGCAGCCAGGGGGCGCGACGGCCCTGGTGCGCGCTGGGCTGCGCTGCCGCCCGGTAGTGCATGGCGGCGACGCCGTCGGGGCGCGCGGCGCTGCCGCTGAACGGCTGGACGCGCCAGCAACGCCGGTGACGCGCGGGCAGCAGCGCGCCCCGCACTACGCGCCGGCTCAACAAACTTCGCGCTGCGCTATGACTCTGGTACTACTCTGCCCTCCTCCTCCCTGTCAATCAAAGGCGGGACACAAAGCCCTCTTTAGTTAAAGAGTGGTTATACCTATACTACCCTCCATAGTGCGTGCGCCTGAATGCCACGCAATCGCCGAAACCAGGGCGCCTGCCATCGTCCCGGCGCCGCGCGGCGCGCCCGCTCGCGCTGGAGCGTTACCAACCGCTCTGGGACTGAACCAAGGAGAACATCGCGTATGAATCCGCAGTCCGCTCACCCGGTCTCCGCTGCTGCCCCTATCAATAATCCGGCAAGTTCTGGCGTCCCCCCTGTTCCTGATGAGAAAATCCTGGTCTCGCGGCAGCATCTGGAGCAGCTTCAGCGCCACATCCGTCTCGGCTACGAACGCTTCCCGACCCGCCATCTGCGCCAGTCGCTCCTGATCATCGAGCATATGCTTGCGCGTCGGTAAGCTGGCAGGGCTATCCGTTGTGGTGTTTCGGGCATTGACCCGCACAACCTCCCTCTTCTCCCGTGCTGCGGGAGAACGGAGAAGGGGGGATGAGGAGAAAAAAGGCGTCAGGACGCGGCAAACACTCCTCGCACCTCCAAAACTCCACACCTGTGAGAGCGCATCTGTGGGCATCCGTTTCAATCCGTGCCAATCCGTGTCCCCTTATGGAACACGGATTGGCACGGGTGCGACGGATGGGCGCGGATCGGCGCGGATGGCGCATCCGTGGACATCCGTCTCAATCCGTACTCATCCGTGTCCCTTTACGGAATAGAACACGGATCGGCACGGGTGCGACAGACGAGCGCGGATCGGCGCGGATGGCGCATCCGTGGACATCCGTCTCAATCCGTACTCATCCGTGTCCCCTTACGGAATAGAACACAGATTGGCACGGGTGCGACGGATGGGCGCGGATCGGCAGGGCAAGGAGAGCGCCTCTCTGGAGCGATCGACTCCAATGTCGGTTTGGTCCGATGAGCGGCGTCGGCGCTGGCATACTTATTTGTGCACCGGTCGATTCCATCGAACGTCTTTCGGAGTGGTCCGTGCGCTGCGTGATCGTCATGCTGCTTGAAACACAACACGTCTGCGCTGTCTCACCTGCGGCCCGACGCGAAGCCCTGAACCCTTGGCTTGTCGAAGAGTCGAAGGGCTGAACCGCCGGGCTGATCACACGAAGGGCGCCGACACGCTTTCGTCACGGAACGCACCAACGCCGACCGACAGCCACACTGCCCGGCGACTTAAGTCCGGTATTCGCGCGGCGCTGCGAGCTGAAGCCCTGGCTGAGATTGTGCAAGCTCCTCTGAGGCTTCTGCATCCTGAGCGAGGGCTTTAGCCCGTAGATCAAAGGACTCTTCGAAATAAGCGCGCACAAAGGCACGAAGACCCCACGCCTCAGCTTTGTTGATGATGGCTCGTCGCCCTTATTTGAAAGGTATTGATCCTCATTCCCGTTCGACCTGGCTGCGATCACGCAAGCCCCTTCGGGGCTTCTACGGACTGATCGAGGGCTTTAGCCCGCAGCCCAAGGCACGCGCAACCGGGCAGCACGGGTTTAATGTCATTCGTAATCTCCACTAGCCCGCAGATCACAAGGACACATGACCCGACGGCACAAGTCAACCGGATGCATTTCTGAATGTTCATCCACCCGCCGCGCCAGAATACCGTCTGACCATTCAACCCGGACCTTCCGACGAAGATCCATCACACGCCTCCCAGGGATTCAACCGACATGCGACGATGGCAGCGATCACATCGCAACCCCCTATGGCGTCCATGCCGCATTCTGTGCGCGGCAGCGCCCCCGGCGAACTCGACAGCAGCCCGGTCGCCTGGCGCAACCTGAGCCCGCACTGACGAATGACAGAATTGTTATCTGCGATTCGGGGTTTACGGGGTGACAGACCTGCGCCAAGGCGCTTTAATGGGGGCATCCTTGCACGCACTTTCACCTGATAGATGTCGGCGAAGCCTGTCAGTCCGGGCATTGCAATTTCACCTGTGGACTGGTGGGTTGCCGGGCTGCCGGGTTATGCAGACGGGCTTTGAGAGCGTAATCAATCTGAACCTGGACACACGCCGCCGGTCGCGCAGTTGGCGGTGGCTGAGCGTGGACACATGCCGCCGGTCGAGCGGTTGGCGGTGGCTGAGCCTGCGCACACAGTCGCCCAGTTGGCGGTGGCTGAGCCTGTCGAAGCCACCGCCAATTGCAGGACTATCCACACGTGCGATATGCGCAACATCTGATTGATCGCTCTATGTGGAGGTTGGGAAGATAATCCGGCATCGCCACGTCCAGCCCGCGCAGGCGGGCTTTGCAACCGGAGCCTGCGGCTTCAGCCGCCGGGCGGACGAACGGATAGCGGAATAATTATTCAAACTCCATTATAAGAGCGATTTCGCGCAGTACCGCCTGTGGGATCGAAGCCCGCCGTTTCGGGTCTACGCGCCGCTGGACGTCCGGTAGCGCGAACAGGGTATGACCTGCGAGAGAAGGTTCGCCATGCGCCGTTCCGCCGTGTGCTCTGCCATGCTGCTGATCGTTCTCGTGCTCGCCTCGTTCGCCGCGCCCTCCGCGCTGCCCATTACGCGCAGACGGCAGCGGCAGCGCCCTCCCTTGGTTCTAACACCTCTGACCAGGCGCGCAATATCCTACTCCCCTATCAGGCGCTCCTGTCCGGCGCCGGCACGACAACGCGCGTCTCAATCGGCAATGATGTCAGACAGGGGAATGGCAATTCTTGGGCGCCTGCCATCTCAGCAGATGGACGTTTCGTAGCATTCGAGTCCGAGGCGTCGAATCTGGTGGCAGAAGATACGAATGAAGTCAGTGATGTTTTCGTTCATGACCGACAAACACTCCAGACCACCCGTGTCTCGGTGGCGGGTGGCGGGGGACAGTTAGATGGCGACTCGATCGTTGAGGCAATCTCAGCGGACGGATGCTTTGTGGCGTTTGTTTATGGTGAGGAAACTCAGTACTATATCTCAGATGTCTTCGTCCACGACCGTCAGACAGGCCAGACCACCCGCGCCTCGGTGGCGATTGGCGGGGCGCAGGGGAATGGACGCTCGGGATTTGCGAAAATCTCGGCAGATGGGCGCTTCGTGGCATTCTCTTCCTCTGCCACGAATCTGGTAGCGGGAGATACGAATAGGGTCAATGATGTTTTCGTTCACGACCGACAGACGGGCCAGACCACCCGCGTCTCCGTGGCAACCGACGGGACGCAGGGTAATGGACAGTCGGGCTATCCAGTCATCTCGGCAGATGGGCGCTTCGTGGCATTCGCGTCAAATGCAACCAACCTGGTGGCAAGGGATACAAACAATGCTCCAGATATCTTCGTCCACAACCAGCACACGAGACAGATCACACGTGTCTCAATGATGACCAGCGAGAGACGATACGATGGTTCCACGACTCAACTATCAATCTCGGCGAATGGGCGTTTTGTAGCGTTTGATTCCAGTGCGACGAACCTGGTGGCGGGGGATGCGAATAATCGGTGGGATGTCTTTGTTTACGACCGTGGCGAGAGCGGTGAACGCCGCCCTCCGATCATAATTTGCAGGAAAAGTCACAAAATCAAGCCCTTGTGCATGATGTAATCCGTACATACACGGGGAACGGTTCTTGTAGAGTGAGAGGATTCGTCTACACAAACCTGCTCTCTCGCCTAAAGCGACACTACCAGGAATATCCCGATATCAGTTGCGATCAGCGAGTCTATACCACACCCCTCCAGCGTTATCGGGAGGCGCGCGCTGCTGGCGCGAAACCGACGCTGTTCGTCTTCGCCTATGACTGGCGCCAGAGCAGTGTGGAGAGCGCTCGCGAGTTGAAGCAGTATATCGACTGAATCCTGGAGATCCACGGCAAATACACCCGTATTGACATCCTGACTCACGGTATGGGCGGGGGTAACGAACAGTGAACCGCATCTCGCACATGCTTCGGTTCACTGCTCGACGTTGCTGACGACAGCGAACCAATGCCGACGACCCCTGAAGCGCGCATCGCTTCGGGGGTCAGGCGCGGAACAACAACGCCGCTGTCACGTCAGGTCACGGCAAACTCAGTGAAGGCGCGCTTCTGCGGGGCATAGAACGCCAGCGCGATAGACTCCCTGGGTATCCCGGCATCAAGCAGGCGCCGGACGGTCTCGTGATCAGTGTTTTTGGCTTCCACCCAGACTTTGCCGTTGTGAATGCGCAGATGCGCAAAGATGTGGTGAATGCGTCATAGCTTCGTGATGGACGCCAGGTCGAAGGTGTCGTCCTCTTTGACCGTCTGAGGGAAGCTCGTCGAGATAATTGCCGTCTCGTCGAGCGCCTGGCTGCGCAGGCAGCGCCAGATATGGGTCAGTACGCACTGGCTCGAAGACTAGTCCGGTAGCGATGAATGGGCTGAGATCAATCTCGCGCTCTTCGCCGTTCGCAAAAACAACCCGCATACGCGGCAGAGCGAGCGGTTCTGCGGAGAGTATGTGCACAAAGGTCGCGGACATTCCGTTCTTCCATGAGCGGTGCGAGCTCGCACGCGGCAGGTGCGGTTTGGTGCGCGCAACATTCTTCCCTACGTGAGCGGCGTGAGCGGTCGCAGCGACACAACTGGGCCTTAAGGGTAAAGGGAGATGAGCGCATTCGCGTAGTTGCACGAACATCGCTCATCCTGCGTTGCCAGGCAAGGTTGCGTATCGTCTGAACGCAGCGCCGAGGATGGAGTGAAGCGCGCTGGATTGCATGCCCTGTACCGGCGCTATGGGAAGGACACGCGCTGCGCCGGCGTTGAATGGCGTTGCAGAACAGAGAATTCGCGCTGTCGGGCGTAGGTCGGTGTTGTCATTGATCGGCTGCGGTGAATCTGTTCACCCGGGAGGGGTAATGTTGGCGTTGGCGCATTGGTTATCAGGTGCGGTCACGTTTCAATTGGCTCTCCGTTAGCCTGGGCGCAGTCCGAGCAGGGTCAGCGCATCGCGGTTGATGATCGCCTCAATCGCTTCCTCTGGCACCCGCGGCAGCCGCGTGCCTTCGACTATTGCGTTCACCCGCCGCAACCCGTCAATCGTTTCCTGCACCGTGGTGATCGGGTAGTCGCTCCCGAGGAGAATCTTGTCCAGCACATTCCACTCAGTCGCCTTAATCAGTTGCTCCCAGAACGAGAACGGACGATAGAAATTGCCAGAGAGGTCGGCGAAGACGTTGGGGTGCTTGCGGATCACAGCGCATGTGTCGGTCTGCCACGGGTGTCCCATATGAGCCATAATGATTTTGAGGTCCGGGTAACGGATCGCAATCTCGTCCATGATCAATGGGTGCGCCAGGCGAATCGGCGCCTCGCGCACTGGCGATGTCCCCTGGTGGAAGAGGATTGGCAGTCCGTAGCGCTGGGCGCGCTCGTAGATCGCCAGCGCGCGCGCTTCGAGCGGGTCAAAGTTCTGGTAGTTCGCGCCAAGCTTCACGCCGCGCAGCCCAAGCTCGGTCCGGCAGCGATCAAACTCGTCCAGACAGTTCGGGTCGTGCGGGTGGAGCGCCATGAAGCCGATCAGCCGATCCGGGTAGGCCGCCACGAACGTGGCGGTAGCATCGTTGACGTTGCCGTGGTACCAGCTCGTGTCGCCGACCTCTCGTCCGCTGAGCCGGGGCACGACAATGCCGGGGTGCCATGCGACGGCGAAGACGATCGAGACAGCGGCTGGCGCCTGATGTTCGAGAAAATCATGCCAGGTGAAGCTTGATCGCACCGGGCGGTCGGGGCGCCAGGCATGGTTGATCACGACCTCGTCGGGCGGGACGTGGTCCTTGTACTGCGGCGTGTGGGTATGCACATCGACAATCACTGCGTTCCTCCCCGCGCCTGTCAGCCAGCGCGTCATGCAAACCCGTACAGTCGGGCGGCGTTGGTGAAGAATATGTCCTCGATCTGGCGGTCGCTGAGCTTGAGGCGCCACGCTGCAAGCTTCAGGCTGCGGAGCGACTCAAGCCCAATCAACACTGGACGAAGTGTGGTATGTCGCTCTTCGAGACGCATCTCCTCGGCGTAGAACCAGTGGAACGAGTCGCCAATGGCGACGCAGCGACCGCGCATATGGCTGATTGGGAAGTCGGTCCCGTAGAGCAGACGATCGTGACCGAGCGTTTCGACGATTGCCTCAAACGCGCCTGCTTCGGTCACGGCGCTGGTGTCGCAATACACGTTCGGCAATCCGCGCAGGCTGCCAATGCCCTCAATCGTGTGCCATGGGTTGAAGCCGCGCGCAGCGTGGGCCAGCAGCAGACGCATATCCGGGTATCGTTCACAGTAGCGCCGGATGGTCGCCTGGTTGAGCGGGTCTGCCAGGGCGCGATCGCGCACGATATGGAGTGTGATGCTCAGCCGTTCCTCATGCGCTAATTTGACAAGTCGCTCGGGCAGATAGTCCTCGATTGGCGCGAGCCACGTTGGTCCCTCGATGCGCGCCATGGTGTGATAGCATTTGAGACCGACAAAACCGTTGCATCGCACCGTATCGCGCACTTGCTCTGGATCCGCATTGGGCGATACGATCAGTTGGGCGAAGACGGGACGGACGGCGCGCTGCGCCGCGATCTCGTCGGCGATGAACGTATTGTTCGCCGCGCGGTCGCCAGTGAAAGCCAGGCCGAAGAACAGGCCGCCGACGGTACGACCGCCCGGATGGAGCCATTCGACGAACGAGTCATACTCCGCGAGTCCGACACGATCCGGGTTCCCGTCCAGCCAGGCTGGCGCGGCGCCGGGCGGGAAATGGTCGCGGGTGAAGAGATGCGCGTGGGCGTCGAAGATGCGGTCTGGCAGAAACGGCTCAATCTCGCGGGCAATCAGTTCGCGGTCGGCGTCGGTAATCTCCCAGCGCGCCATCGTCCGTCTCCTCGCCTGAAGCATCAGCTCCAGCAGCGCTCCAGCAGGCGAATCCAGTTGCCATGCATAATTGCGGCAATATCGTCTGCGCGGTAGCCGCGCGCCGCGAGCAGGTCGGGCAGGCGCTGGAGATCCGCGATGGTGTCAAGGTCTGCGGGGGTCTGCTCAAGCCCGAAACCGCCATCCAGGTCGCTCCCAATCGCTGCATGGCGCGCACTGCCAGCGACCTGGCAGATGTGGTCGATGTGGTCAACGACGTGGTTGAGCGTTACTGATGGATTGGCGGGGTTGGGACGGTCGCCGACGACCCAGCCCGGTCTGATCATCCAGGCATCGAGCGCGACGCCGATCACACCGTCGCGCGCCGCAATCGCCCGGATCTGGTCGTCGGTGAGCTGGCGCTGGTGCGGCACAAGCGTGCGGCAGTTATGGTGACTGGCGAGCACTATTCCACCGAAGCGCTCGATCGCCTGGGTGAAAGCCAGGTCCGAACAGTGGGTCAGATCGAGAGCGATGCCGAGGCGCTCCATCTCAGCCAACAGCCGCCAGCCGATCTCAGTCAACCCATCCTCTGTGCCGGTGCCGCCAGCGTAGCGCCCCGGACCATAGTGTGTGATTCCCAGCAACCGTAATCCGGCTGCATGCCACGCTGCAAGATCGTCAGGCGTGAGGATCGGATCGGCGCCCTCCATACTGATAACCACACCGAGTGGTGGCGGATCATGGAATGGACTGCTCTCCCATGCCTGCCAGGCGGCGATATGCGCGCGCAGCCCCGGCGTATCTTCGATAACCCGCGCTGCGCCCACCTGCTCAAGCGCACGATAGTAGGCAAGTTGACCATGAGCCACGGCGCATGCCTGAGCTGGCGAGCTGTAGTCCAGGTGTGGCGCTGGCCGTCCGGTAGACCGGGCGATCAGCGTGGCGAAGCAGAGCGCAACGCGCCCGCGGCGCATATCCGGCAGCGCGACGGTTCCGAGTCCGCGTCCCTTGCCCGGCATCGCCGCCTCCTGGACGCGGATCGTGTGCGCCGGGAGCAGCAGGTCGCGGTTCCACTGGAGCGCGTTCCAGGCAAGGTCCAGGTGGGCATCGACGATCAGCATCCTACTCTCGCGGATCGCTCAATGCCTGGTAGACCAGGCGCTCCTCAAAGTCCATGTGGCGCTCCATCGCGGCATAGGCGCCCTCGCTATCGCGCGCGGCGACGGCTGATGCGATAGCGGCGTGGATCTCGACCTCGATCTCCAGAATCTTGCGCGGGTCCGGCTCGCCAAGCGAGATGAATTCCGTCTCACGCAGACTCGGGGGGATAGCGCGGATGAGCGTCTCCACCACCGGCGGATAGAACGGGTTCTGCGTCATCTCAGCCAGCTGGATGTGGAAATCGTGGTGCGGTCCGATCAACGCACGTTGATACGAACCATGCAGCGCCGTTTCGCGATACTGGTCGAAGATTTCGTTCAGTTTCGCAATGCTCTCGTCGGTCGCGCGCTCGGCGGCCAGCCGGGCGACGGCGCCCTCAACCGTCCGGCGCGCTTCGATGAGCTTCAGCCGCATCTCGCGCTGCAGGCGGGCTGAGATGCCCGGATGACTCAGGTCTGGAACCATCAGGTGCAGCTTGTCGCTGACGAACGTCCCTTGGCCAGCGCGGCTCTCGATCAGACCCATCATCGCCAGCCCCTGAAGCGCCTCGCGCACCGACGATCGGCTGACTCGCAGGATTTTGATTAGCTCGCGCTCTGAGGGCAGTCGATCGCCAGGCTTGAGTTTGCCTGCCTGGATTTGTCGCACAATCTGCTCGACGATCGACTCGACAACTGTGACTTTGCGCGGCTGCTCCAGAATGATTTCAGACTTCACGTATCTCCTCTCTACAACAAATAATTGAGTTGAGACGGATGCGTCGCCTGATGTCGCACAATTGAAGCCTTTGTTCTTCGATTGCGTTGCCTACAGGTCTGAGGAGGGCTTTCTAGCAAGAAATTAAGAAATAAAGGAGACGCCCTCAGCCGTGTGCTCACCAAAAGTTAACTTCCACACGTCGCATCAGGATACCCTCCATCGAAGCAGCGCCTATAACACAGCGTGACATGCAGGCAGTGCACAGATTCTACCACAGAGAATGCACTGATTGTTTCGTCCACGCCCGATAGATCAGGTTGACATGACACAGATGAAAGACTATAATAGCCACTGAACTGGTCAGACCATGATTACACGCATACTAAGTATACCACGCTTTGTCTGTGAGGTCAACACACTGTGAGAGCAAGCAAAGTTCTTGCGAAACTGCGCGCAGGGCGGTTCGTGCGCATGTCGGCGCTGGGCCACTTTTTGCCCTTTTTCGTTCGCCACAGCGCGGCAGCAGGCTACGATGGCATCTGGCTCGACCTTGAGCATCGCACAATGAGCGAGCGGGAGGTGCAGGCGCTCCTTGCGTACTGCCACGCTTACGACATTGACTGCATGGTTCGTCCGTCGACGCGCGAGCACAGCCGACTGTATCGCTATCTGGAGGAAGGCGCCGCCGGGTTGATGTTGCCGCTGGTCGACGATGCGATAACGGTGCGCCGGATCGTAGACGCGGTCAAGTTCCCGCCGCTGGGCAACCGCGGCCTGGATGGCGCTGGACTGGACGGAGACTATGGTCTCGCTGCGTGGCGGGCTGACAGCACCTACATCGCCGACGCGAATCGCGAGACGTTTCTGGTGGTGCAGATCGAGACTCCAGCCGCTGTTGAGGCGGTCGAGGAGATCGCGGCAGTGCCGGGGGTGGACTGCCTGTTCATCGGACCGGGTGACCTCAGGATGCGCTACGAGGCTGCTGGCCGCGACGCAACCGCAGCGCTTGAGGAGGCGATCATGGCGGTTGCCGCCGCCGCCAGGCGACACGGCAAGGCCTGGGGTATCACCGCGCCCTCAATTGAGGCGCTGGCGCGCTACCGCGAATTAGGCGCGCAGATTATCCCATGGGGCGGCGACTTTGCGCTGGCGCGTGTGCTGCAACAATGCGGCTGTGAACTGGATGCGCTTGATAATGAGCTCTGATGAGGAAGATCAACAAGATATCGGATAATCTCGTGATCAGCATGGGCTTCGACAGGCTCAGCCAACGCTAACCGCTCCACAGGTGCAGGTGCGATTGTCAAGGTTGGAGTTGATCTTTCGATGCTGGCGAACCGCTGATCAACCGGCTTGACCGGCGCTCTTTCCTCTCCCGTTCCTGAAGCAACTGTGACGATAGGGGGACCGTGCGAATCATCGAGCGTGGAACGATCTACGACGCCTCGCAGGCGGCGACGGCGGCGCGCTTCGCTACTTTCCCGGTGCTGACGAGCACGCCAGAGGGTCGTGTGCTTGCTGCATTCCACGTCGGCAGTTCGAAGGACTCAGCCGACGAGGACGTGCGGGTGCTGGCGAGCGACGATGAGGGCAGGACATGGCATGAGATTTTCGGTGGATTCGGCGATATTCTGCCAGGAGGGTGGCGCGCACGGGCGCTTGGCGTCACCAGTCTGCCACGCGGCGGGCTGATCGGCGCGATCACGGCAATCGACCGTTCCGACCCGTCCCGCCCGCTGGCAAATCCGGACACGCAGGGGCTTCTGCCAGCGAAGCTCCTCGTTACGGAGTCGCCCGACGGCGTCGCGTGGTCGGCGCCGCGCACGATGCCAACGGCGCCATACACCGGATGTGTGACGACCGGAGCGATCCTGACGCTGCCCGACGGGACGCTGGCGCTGCCGTATGAGTCGTGGAAGGACTGGGATGACGCGAGCTATGGCGAGCACCGCGCTGCACTGCGCCTCTCGTTTGATGGCGGTCGCACATGGCCGGGGCATAGCGTTGTTGCGCACGACCTGTCCGGTCGGTTGCTGTTCTGGGACCAGCGCCTGAGCGTCGACCCGGCAACCGGGGCGATAGTGGGGTTGTTCTGGACGCATGATCGGGTGGCTGCGCAGGATGCTTCGATTCACATCGCCTGGTGCGATGCCGGAGGGACCAACTGGAGTGCGCCGGAGTCGACCGGAATCATCGGACAGATCGCCAGCCCGCTATTCCTGCCGGACGGTCGGTTGCTGGCAATCTACGTCCATCGGCGCGATCCGCCCGGCATTTGCGCGGTTTTGAGCGATGACGGCGGACGGACGTGGCGGCGGGATCAGGAGCTGCGCGTATACGACAGGCAAGGGTTCGGGTCTGAGTCCGGCATGGACGGCGCACGCGCCTTCAGCGACTACTGGTCCGATATGAGCGTATGGTCGTTTGGCCATCCGGCGCCGCTCCTGCTGCCCGACGGCGATGTGCTGCTGGCGTACTACGCCGGTGATAGCACAGCGATGAGCATTGAATGGGCGCGGATTGCGCTGC
>JAUQOW010000410.1 GCA_030550675.1 Chloroflexota bacterium | reverse complement strand
CGGCTGCGCTCCGCTGGCTTGCGTCTGGCGGCGCTGACGAACTCAACCGAGGAAGTGGCAATGACGCAGTTGACGAATGCGGGCATTGCGCCCTTCTTTGAGAACATCTTTTCCGCCGACATCGTGCGGCGCCTGAAACCAGCGCCGGAACCTTATGAATATGCTGCAAACCGCCTCTATGTTCCAACCCGGCAGATTCGTTTGGTTGCCGCGCACGCCTGGGACATCGCCGGAGCGGTGCGCGCCGGGTGCGCCGCTGCTTTCGTCGCGCGTCCTGGCATGGTGCTCGACCCGCTCATTCCACGCCCTGATGTTGTCGGCACGGATATGGCGGAGGTTGTTGATCAGATTCTCGCACTTGAACGCCCCTGAGCAAACAAAGAGTTTCCGCTCATGCGATCCAGCGTCATGCCCGGCGCGTACTATGATGTATGACGTCACGCTCCGCTGACCAGCGTGCAATTGAAAACCGTGGACCAATGGCAGTCATGAGAGAAAGAGCAGTGCCATGCACGGCGAATACAAAATTCCTGGCGGAAAACTGGTGGTCGTCGATCTAAACGTGACCGATGGCGCACTGCGTGATGTTGTCTTGAGCGGCGACTTCTTTCTCGAACCAGCGGAAGCGCTGGAATGGATGGCGGCGGCGATCGAAGGTCTTCCGGCAGACACGCCGGTTGAGACCATCGCCGAACGGGTGCGTGAAGCAGCCGCGCACGCCGAGTTGCTTGGCATTACGCCGGAAGGGGTTGCCGAAGCGGTGCGCCGCGCTCTTCAGGGAGGTGCGCAATGAGCACACACCCATCATCTTCCTGGCGCGCGTATGACTGGCAGTTGATCCGGGATGCGCCGATCGCTCCGGTAATGCACATGGCGCTCGATGAGGCGTTGCTGGAAGAGGTCGCCGCCGGACGTCGCCCGCCGACGCTGCGCATCTGGGAATGGGCTGCCAGCGCCGTCGTGATCGGGCGCTTCCAGTCGCTGCGCAACGAGGTCGATCTGGAAGGCGCGCAACGCCATGGGGTGCAGGTCGTCCGGCGGATCACCGGCGGCGGCGCAATGTTTATCGAGCCGGGGAATACCATCACCTACTCAATCTACGCGCCGGTCGAACTGGTGGCAGGGATGAGCATGGTCGACTCCTACGCCTTCTTCGACCGCTGGGTGCTCGATGCGCTGGCGTCGCTCGGCGTCGAAGCGTGGTACCAGCCGATCAACGACATTACTTCAGCAGCGGGAAAGATCGGCGGTGCGGCGCAAACGCGGCGCAACGGCGCCGTGCTCCACCACGTCACGATGGCGTATGACATCGACAGCGCCAAGATGATGGAGGTGCTGCGGATCGGACGCGAGAAACTCAGCGACAAAGGGATCGCCAGCGCCGCCAAGCGGGTCGATCCGCTGCGGCGTCAGACCGGTCTGCCGCGCGAGGCGATCATCGAGCGCATGATCGACACCTTCCACACCCAGCACGGCTTGACCGACTCTGCGGTCAGACCGGAGGAATGGCATGCGGCTGAACGGCTGGTCGAAACCAAATTCGGCACAGAGGAATGGTTGCGAGCAGTGCCGTGATTTCCAGCGCAGAATATAGCGAGACGTCCTGAAATGCCCCCGTACAGACGTTGTAATGCAACGCCCGCGCAGAGACGTCGCAGTGCAACGCCCGCGCAGAGACGTTGCAGCGCAACGCCCGCGTAGAGACGTTGCAGTGCAACGCCCGCGCAGAGACGTTGCAGCCCGCGTAGAGACGTTGCAGTGCAACGTCTCTACGCGGCATTATTCCTCAAACCCAATGGCATCGGCGACAATGTAGAGCGGTCGCTGCTTGACCTCATCATAAATGCGGCCCAGATATTCGCCGATGATGCCGAGGAAGACCAACTGCACCCCGCCCATGAACAGCACCGCCACCAGCGTCGTCGCCTGACCTGCCAGCTCGTTGCCGATTAATCGCAGAACAATCACCGCAATGATGCCGATCAAACCGAGCGCTGCCACGCCGAATCCCACGTAGGTCGCCAGTTGCAGCGGCAGGTAGGAGAAGGCAGTGATGCCGTCCATGGCAAACTTCAGCATTTTGCGCAGCGGGTATTTGGTGACTCCCGCCTTGCGCGCATCGCGTTTGTAGGTGACGCCAGTCTGCTTGAAGCCGACCCATACCGACAACCCGCGCATAAAGCGGTGATGTTCGCGCATGGATTTGAGCGCATCCACCACTTTGCGATCCATCAGACGGAAGTCGCCCGTGTCGGCAGGAATATCGACGCTGGTAATTTTACGAATGAGACGGTAGAAGAGCGATGCAGTGGCGAGTTTAAACGCCGTTTCGCCTTCGCGCTCAGAGCGCACGCCGTAGACGAGCTGGTACCCCTCGCGCCAGCGGGCGATCATATCCACGATAACTTCCGGCGGGTCTTGCAGGTCGGAATCGATCACAGCGACCGCCTTGCCGCGCGCATAGTCGGTGCCGGCGGTAATGGCGATTTGATGCCCGAAATTGCGTGAAAAGTTGATCACTTTGACGCGCGGATCACGTTCATGCAGCTCCAGCATAATCTGAAGCGACCGGTCGCGCGACCCATCATTCACCAGAATAATCTCAAACGGCTCGCCCAGCGGCTCAATGGCTGCCACAACGCGACGATAAAACTCCGGCAACAGCGCTTCTTCGTTATACACCGGCGCCACAATTGAAAAGGTGGGTCGCTCCGCATCAAGCGTTCGCTGGTCGCGGGGACGCGCCTGCGTCACAGGTTCAACGAGGGTCATACGGGGATGGTCTCCTGAAAAGATGTCCTTTCCGGTCAGCACGCC
>JAUQOW010000010.1 GCA_030550675.1 Chloroflexota bacterium | reverse complement strand
TGCGCTGCCGTCCCACGCAAACCCATTGAAGAGGAGCGGCGCCAGCGCTGGCGGCGGCGGCAGGTCGCGGTCGGTCGCCAGCAGTGCCTCGATGTAATCGTACAGAAGAGGGATGAGCGCCTCATCGTTGAGCGAGTGAAACCAGTACGGTCGTCCATCGATGAGAAGGAGCGCAACATTCGCCAGCGGGCAGGGACCCAGACACCCGCCCTGGCTCAGGTGGACGCGGTTGCGCAGTTTGCGCCGCTCCCATTCCTCGTGGTAGATGTCGGTGCGAACCGGCGCAAAACCGCGTTCTGTATGACCACAGCAGCACCCGGTGGCGCAAACGATCAGCATGCCCCGGCGCGCCCCGGCATTGACCAGGCGACCGTCGCTGCGCTGCACCATATTGCGTTTCAGACGCTCCGCCACGTGCGTTCCTTCATTAGTATTCAATGCCCTTTTGCGCCCGAATGCCCTGATCGCGGAACGGATGCTTCACCTCGCGCATTTCGGTCACCAGGTCAGCGAAGTCGATCAGCGCCTGGGGCGCATTGCGCCCGGTGATAATCAGGTGGAGCATCGGCGGCTTATGCTGGCGCAGCCACTCAATCACCTCCGCCGTATCGATCCAGCCATAGGTCAGCGCATACGTGAATTCATCCAGCAGGAACACATCGTACTCACCGCTGGCAATCCGCGCTTTTGCCGTCTCCCAGCCGTGGACCGCCTTTGCCTGCGTCTCATCGAGGTCGCGGCTCGTCCAGGTAAACCCATCGCCCATCGGCGTCAGTTCAATTCCCATGCGCCGGAGGGCGCGCAGTTCGCCGTAGTTGGCATTTTCGTGCTTCAGGAACTGAATGCCGCCGACGCGCATATCGCGCCCCCAGGCGCGCAGCAGGATGCCCAGTGCGGCAGTGGTCTTCCCCTTGCCGTTGCCGGTGTTGACGATCACCAGACCCTTCTTCACCTGATTGGCGCGCGCCGCCTTTCGCCGCTCCTCGGCTTCCGTCGTTGAACCAGGGCGCAACGAAGCATTGGTTTGCGCCACGCTGTCCGGGGTGTCGGTTGAGATTTCAGACGTTTGCTGATCTGGAGACTCTTCAAGCATCATCGTGCAAGCCTTTCAATCCGTCAGCGAATTGCGTCATCGAATAAACGAATGGATCAACGAATAAGCGAATGGTTGCCAAATAGGGTTAACGAATAAAAGAATGTTCAATGAATAAACAAATAGGTTGAAGAATGAACGTCCAACATTCAACGTGTAACGTTCAACCTCCGTGTCCTCTGCGCCTCTGCGTTTTCATTCAACAGAAAACGAACATGATAACGAGTCAACGGAATGAGCCATCCAGAAGCGCGAGTCAGAAACGTTCAACATTCAACGTGTAACGTTCAACATTCAACGTGTAACGTTCAACATTCCAGATATGAAAAGCCCCGGACCTCTTTCGAGAACCGGGGCGACAGAGCGTGCAGCAATTCCTGACGGAACGCCAATTCTGTTCACCCTCCCTGGCTCGAGAAGGGCTGAACAACAGACATCGCGGCAGGCGTCCTGGCTTCCGGCTGACGATTGCCGGTTACAGTTGCGGCACAGCGCTGGACTTGCACCAGCTTCCACCTTTACGCCCTGGCATCCGGGCCCCTCGGGTCACCGCGACGGTGGTTGCATTGAACAGGTGCAACTTCACACCATCCGGCGCGTTAACGCAGGCATGGGCGAAGAATGTGTGAAAGGATTATAGCATAATCTTGAGAGGCGAGAGGTTAGAGGTGAAGAGTGCGCTCGACCTTTGAGGTCTGCGCCGCGTCTCTGGCTGTGCCGATCATTATTAGCGGCGGGAAGGCGCTTTTTCCCCGGCGGCGCCTTGACTGACTTCAAAGGTCTGCGCCATGTCTGGAAGGCGGAAAGGCGGGAAGGTCGAAGATACCCTTCGATCCTTGAGGTCTTCGCCAGACGCCTCAGCCGTTGCGATGAAACGTTGTCGGCGACATGATCCTGGTGCTGTTCGCATGCGTAACGACCTTAAGGGTCTTGAAGGACTCAAGGGTCTGGAGGCTCCAGGGTAATGACGCGCGGACCGGTGACGCTGAAGACGCACCCGTTCGGATATGCGCTACAGGTGCATCCGCGTCCGCTGCCGCCGCACCCGGCGATTGCTGTATCCTTCAGGCGACCTTTGCGCACCCAGAAGGCGATCATCCCCTCGAGCGCTCCCGGTTCGACCTGGAGGCGCTGGCTTAACTCGTCGAGCGAAACCGGACCGTTCGCCTGTTCGATGGCTTCGAGAACCTGGTAGAGCATATTTCCTCAAACCTCACACAAAGGCGCGAAGGCGCAGAGATGTTCAGAACTGCCCACCTTCCGCCTTCCCGCCTTCCCCCTGCAACTGCCCCTCGCGCCTCATCTCCCCATCATCATCCCGCCCTGGAACACGATGAACGCCGCCAGCCACGCGATGGCAAACTGCCCCAGCAGGCTGACCAGCATCCAGGCTGTGCCAAACTCGTGGCGATTGGCTGCCAGCGCAGCCACGCACGGCGTGTACAGCAGCACGAATACGAGGAACGCCAGCGCCGCCAGCGACCCGTGACCGCCGCTGCTCGCCATGAATCCGGTGCGGATGGCGGCTGCCAGTCCTTCCGCCACCGGCTCTTCCTCCGCCTCGATCAGGTTAATGCCAACGATGCCAGGCAGCGCGTGCACTGCATCACCGACCGCCGTGACGAATCCGCCAGCGATGCCGCTCAGATCATCGACGAACGTCGCCAGTTCGTCACCGGGCGCGCCCTCCTCCTCCGCGCCGTCGTACACCTGCGCCAGCGTGCCGACGACCACTTCTTTGGCAATCAGCCCGGTGACCAGTGCGCCGCTCGCCTCCCATTGCCCAAAGCCAAGCGGCGCAAACACCGGCGTGGCTGCATTCGCAACCGCAGCAAAGGCGCTCTGGTCAACCGGCGCGTCGGCGAACTCTCCCTCGCCAACCGGAATGGCGAGCAACAGCCAGACCACGATGCTGGTCGCCAGAATAATCGTTCCTGCCTTGCGGATGAACGACGATGTGCGTTCCCACATTTGCCGCCAGACGCCACGCAGCGTCGGCATGCGGTACGGCGGCAACTCCAGAACGAACGGCGCCTGCGGTTGATGGCGGAACAGCGTGTGTCGCAATAAGGCGCCCATTCCGACCGCAACCACGATGCCGGTGAGATACAACCCGAAGATCACCTGCCCGGCGTGCGCCGGAAAAAAGACCATTGCAATCAGCACATACACCGGCAAACGCGCGCTGCAACTCATAAACGGAACCAGAAGACCGGTCAAGATCCGGTCACGGCGGTTATCGAGCGTCCGCGTGGCGTAGATTGCCGGCACCGAGCACCCAAAGCCGACGATCATCGGCAGAAAACTCTTCCCGTGCAGACCAAGCGCACGCATCAGTCGGTCCATCACGAATGCCGCGCGCGCCATATAGCCGGAGTCCTCCAGCAGCGCCAGCGCGAAGTAGAGCATCAGCAGAACCGGCACGAACGCCAGCACCCCGCCAACGCCGGCAACGACCCCATCGACCATCAGCGACTCGATCCATCCGCCGTTCGCGCCGAACAGTGCCAGCAGCGCCAACGCCCACCGACTGACCGGACCGCTCACCACGCTGTCGAGCCAGTCCACAAACGGCGAGGCGACATCAGTAGTCAGTTTGAACACCACCCACATCACCGCCAGGAAGATCGGGATGCCCAACCAGCGATTCGTCACCACACGGTCGATGCGGTCTGAAAGGGTCATCGGCGGCGTGGATGGACGGCGCACCGCCTGCATGGCAATGGCGTGGACGAAGCGATACCGCTGATCGACAAGCACGACATCCAGGTCATCGCCGTAGGCGGCGCGCAATCGTTCCAGGCTTTCCTCCAGCGCCGCTGCGACAGTGGGACCGCCGAGCGTGCGGATGTCTTGAATGAGCGCCTCGTCGCCTTCGAGCGCCTGGATTGCCAGCCAGCGCGGCGGGTAGGCGTCTGCCAGCGCTGGCGTCCGCGCAAAGAGTTCCGTCAGACGGTTCAGTTCTGTCTCGATCGGGGGCGGATAATGGAACGGCGCCTGAGGGAAGGACATGTCGAGCGTTGTCATCATGCCACCTCTCGGACTGTCTGACGATCCCTCACCCTCGCAACCAGCGTCGCCAGCGCCGCTTTTAGCGCTGCCAGCCCTTCGTTCCTGCTGGCGACCAGCGGTATCACCGGCACGCCCAATCCTCTGGCAAGGGCATCAGGGTTGAGGGTCATCCCGCGCGCCGCCGCGACATCGGTCATATTCAACGCTACCAGCAGGCGCGCGCCGGTTTCGAGCAATTGCGCCGTCAGGTACAGGTTACGCTCCAGGTTGGCGGCATCCACGACGTTGATCACCAGATCAGGACGGTCGCGCACGATGAAGTCACGCGCGATCTGCTCTTCGAGCGAACGCGCTGTCAGACTGTATGCGCCGGGCAGATCGACAATCGTAACCGCGTGACCGTTCAGGATCAGTTGACCCTCTTTCCGCTCGACGGTTTTGCCGGGCCAGTTGCCAACATGCTGCCGCAGACCAGTCAGCGCGTTGAAGATCGTGCTTTTGCCGACGTTCGGATTGCCAGCGAGCGCAACAATCACCTCTGCCATCAGGAAGCTCCCTTCTCCAGGACGGTCACAAGCAGCGCCTGCGCCAGCGGGTAGCCGAGCGCCAGCCGTGTATCGCCGACGGCGACCATCAGTGCGCTGCCGCTGTCGGCGACGACCGACACCTCGACGCCGGGAACAAAGCCGAGTTCCGCCAGGCGATGCGCGGTGCGCTGACTGCCGCTGATGCCGACGAGCCGCGCGCGCACGCCCTGACCGACGAACATCAGCGGAAGCGATTGATTATGCAGTTGCATGGATCGGCTCCACCTGAATACAACGCGCGTCGCTCTTGCGCAGCGACAGACGATACCCCTTGACAGTCAATTCGAGCGGATCGCCAAGCGGCGCCAGCCCGGTCAGCGTGATGGTTTCGCCATGAACGAGACCCATATCGAGCAACCGCCGCCGCAGCGCGCGGTCGCCGTCCACGCGCACAATGATCGCACTGCAACCGCGGGCGAGTTGATCGAGGGTGACGGTGGTTCCATCAGCCATACGCGCTTCCTTTACGAGAAATGTTCAGGCATTCCTCATTGAAATCAACCAGATAGTTATGGTGCGCCTTAACTCTCGTTATACAGACTCGCTCTCACGACCGCAAGTGGCAAACACGCAACCGTCAGGAAAGAAAAAGTGACGCACACGGGGTAGAGCCGTTGCATCGCAACGGCTCAGAGCCGTTGCATCGCAACGGCGCCCATTACGCACAGGATACGTCGAACGTCGCACGTTGAACGTGAGGAGGTTATCGGTCGGGGCGTGCCACTGGCACGCCCGGCGGCGGCACGCCCGGCGGCGGCGCGCCCGCCATCATGGCGTCGCCAGCGTTGCAGCAGAACCCTGGGGCAACGGTTCGTCCAGCGGGCACACGTGCGGCTCGCCGCGGACGCACGACCAGAAGGCGCTACAGCGTCGCCATGCAGCGTGCCGCGCCGTATGCGCAACCGGGCTGGCATCGAGGGAGATGCACCGGGCAAGCGCTGCCGCCAGCGCGACCTGATGATTGTCCACCTGAATTAACACGGCGCCATCGGCGCCGACCGCCAGCACCTCAGCCTCAGCGCCAGGGACGACCCCCTGCCGTGCCAGAAACGTCGCCGCCGCCGGTTCAACATCGACAGCAGCAATGACGCCGCGCATTCCGGCGGTGCAGGCAGTGAGCGGTTGCGGCGCCTGACCCGCAGCGGCGCGAGTGTCGGGATCGCGTTCGAGGAAAGCTTTGAGCGCTGCAACCAGACGATCTGAGGTAATATGTTCGAGCTGGCATGCCAGCGTATCAGCTTCTTCCGGTTCGATGCCCAGGTTCTCGACCAGGAAGATCACCCAGAGGCGGCGGCGCGAGAGGATGCGCTGCGCCCACTCCTCGCCATCCGGTGTGAGGGTGACGCCTTTGTACGGTTGGTACGCGAGCAGCCCCCGCTCCTCCAACCGATGGCACATTTCGTTGGCGGAAACCTGCGAAACCCCAAGTTTGTTCGCCAGCAACGACAGCGGCACCGGCTGATCTGGCGCACTGCGCAGGAGCGCCGTCATCACCAGGTACATTTCGACGCTTTCGCTCACGCGCTCCTCCCGCCATGTTCAGGCATGCCATAAATCTACCTGTAGCATACGACGGTGAGCAGGGGTTGTCAACTGTAGCCGATGCCCGCTTCGCGTTTTTGCATCGACCTGTATACGTGCTACAATGCTGTCGGTGCCGATTGGTCCAATGAACAGTAAGGTTGAAGCAATGACGACTGATGACATTGCCTGGAACGTCCAGTTTATGCTCGACCAGCACGGCAGATTGACTGCGGTTGTCCTGACGCCGGATCTGTGGCGCCAGATTCTCGATGCGCTCGAAGATGCGGAAGATCGGGCGCTGACTCAGACGCTGAGGGAGCGGATCCTGGCTGGACCCATCGCTTCCGGGGCGCTGCGATGGGAAGAAGCTGCACAGGCATGGGAGGACGCTGCACAGGCATCGAAGAACGTTGCACAGGCAGGAGATGACGCTGCATAGGATTGGTTATGAGATAGGATCTCTTCATCGTTGAGGAACTTTGAGGAAATTTTGTGCAAAACAGCAGTACCGGTCATGAGCTACGATCTCTTCATCGAGCGGGAAGTTCACGCAGCTCGCCATGATCTGCCCGGCAACATGCGCCAGCGAATACAGCGGATCATTAACGACCTCGCAACCTCACCGCGTCCGCCTGAAAGTGAAGTGATGAACGCCGAGGGACTGAATCTCCGTGGAGATGTGGAACTGCGTCGTCTTCGCATTGAGCGCTGGCGCATCATCTACGCAGTCTGTGACATCGAGCAATGGGTCTGGATTCTGGCGTTGCGTCGCCGTCCCCCCTATAATTACAAGGATATCCCAGAACTTATTGCACGACTGAGAGAATGACATTCATCAGCCTTTGCCTTCCCTCTGCAGCGCGCTCTCAAACGCCTGGATCAGCGTCTGCACCGCCGTTGTCACCGGCAGCGTCCCTTCGACGACTGCCTGTTCGATGGCGGGCAATTGCTCCTGCACGACGGGATGCCCGAAAAAGCGGGAGCGCAGATGGTCTTCGATCAGGGTATAGACCCAGTCGCGCGCCTGGTTGCGGCGCCGCGCGGCGAACACGCCCGACGCCGTCGTTTCATCGCGGAAGCGTTCGATCTCGCGCCAGATTTCCGCGATTCCCTCGCCGGTCTGCGCCGAGCAGATATAGGCGCGCGGACGCCACCCCTCCGTGGCTGGCGTCAGGTAGCGCAGCGCGTGGGTGTACTCCGCCTGCGCCGCCAGCGCGCGCGCCCGATTGTCGCCGTCGGCTTTGGTGATCAGCAAGGCGTCCGCCAGTTCGATGATTCCCTTCTTAATCCCCTGCAATTCGTCGCCCGCGCCTGCCAGCATGAGGAGCAGGAAGAAATCAACCATCCCCCGCACCGCCACTTCGCTCTGACCGACGCCGACCGTTTCGACCAGCACGATGTCGAACCCGGCGGCTTCGCAGAGGAGCAGCGTTTCCCGACTTTTGCGCGCCACGCCGCCAAGGCTGCCGCCCGTCGGCGATGGACGGATGTAGGCGTTTGGGTGACGCGACAGGCGCTCCATGCGCGTTTTGTCGCCAAGAATGCTGCCGCGCGAAATGCTGCTCGACGGATCGACCGCCAGCACCGCCACGCGATGCCCGCGTTCGCAGAGCATCGTGCCAAGCGCCTCGATGAAGGTGCTCTTGCCGACGCCAGGCACGCCGGTGATGCCGACACGCAGCGATCCGCCGGTGTACGGCAGCAGCGCGCGCAGCACCTCCTGCGCCAGCGCCATGTGCGCTGGCGCATTGCTCTCGATCAGCGTAATGGCGCGCGCCAGGATCGACCGGTCGCCGCTGCGCACGCCCGCCACATACTCATCGACCGTCAGCAGGCGCCGGCGAGCGGACGGCGGCGTTGCCGGGGCGCTCACGCGCTGACCCGGCAACCCATCGTGCCCGCCGGTCACCCCTTCCACCACTGAAAGCCCAAACGGCATCTCTTCAGAGGAAGCGGAGTGTTGACCGTTGCTCATGCTGCGTCTCGCGTCTGAACTGTCGAACCGGTCTCGACGCCATCGCCGTGCAGCCTCCGCTGCAATTCGAGGAGCAGCTTCTCCGCCGCCACCGGGATGATCGTGCCGGGACCGAAGATCATGGCTGCGCCGTGCTGACGCAGGAACTCATAATCCTGCGCCGGAATGACGCCGCCGATCACCACCATAATATCGTCGCGCCCCAGTTTGCGCAGTTCTTCGACCAGTTGCGGCAGGAGCGTCTTGTGCCCGGCTGCCAGCGAACTGATGCCGACGATGTGCACATCGTTCTCGACCGCCTGACGCGCCACTTCTTCCGGCGTCTGGAACAGCGACCCGATATCCACGTCGAACCCCAGGTCGGCGAACGCCGTCGCCACCACCTTGGCGCCGCGGTCGTGCCCGTCCTGCCCGATCTTGGCGATTAGAATGCGCGGACGGCGCCCTTCGCGCGCCGCAAATGCGTCCGCCAATGCGCGCACATGGTGGATCTGCTCGACATCGCTGAACTCACTGCTGTAGACGCCCGACACTGTGCGGATGGTCGCCTTGTAGCGCCCAAAGACCTTTTCCATCGCCATCGAAATCTCTCCCAGCGTCGCGCGCGCCCGCGCCGCTTCGACCGCCGCTTCGAGCAGGTTGCCTTCGCCGGTGGCAGCCACGCGGGTGAGCGCATCGAGCGCCGCCTGCGTGCGCGCCTCATCGCGTTCGGCGCGCAGTTTCTTCAACCGCTCGATCTGCGCCTGGCGCACCGCCGTGTTGTCCACTTCCAGGATTTCAATCGGCGCCTCGTAGGGCAGGCGATACTTGTTGACGCCGACGATCGTCTCGCGCCCGGAGTCGATATGCGCCTGACGCCGCGCCGCCGCCTCTTCGATGCGCAGTTTCGGCAGACCGGCTTCGATGGCTTTCGCCATGCCGCCCAACTCCTCAACTTCCTGGATGTGCGCCCAGGCGCGTCGCGCCAGCGCATCAGTCAGCCACTCCAGGTAGTACGCCCCGCCCCACGGATCGACAATCTTGCAGATGCCGGTCTCTTCCTGGAGATACAACTGCGTGTTGCGCGCAATCCGCGCCGAGAAGTCGGTCGGCAGCGCAATCGCTTCGTCGAGCGAATTGGTGTGGAGCGACTGCGTGTGCCCCAGCGCGGCAGCCATCGCCTCGATACAGGTGCGCGCCACGTTGTTGAACGGGTCCTGCTCAGTCAGGCTCCAGCCCGACGTCTGACAGTGCGTGCGCAGCGCCATCGAGCGCGGGTCTTTGGGGTTGAATTGCTTGATGATCTTCGCCCACAGCAGGCGCGCGGCGCGCATCTTGGCGATCTCCATGAAATAGTTCATGCCAATCGCCCAGAAGAACGAAATGCGCGGCGCGAACTCATCAATTGCCAGCCCTGCCTTCAACCCGGCGCGCACATACTCCAGACCGTCCGCCAGCGTGTATCCCAGCTCCAGGTCGGCGGTGGCGCCCGCCTCCTGCATATGGTAGCCGGAAATGCTGATGCTGTTGAACTTCGGCATGTGCTTCGCCGTGTAGGCGAAAATATCAGCGATGATGCGCATCGACGGCTCAGGCGGGTAGATGTACGTATTGCGCACCATGTATTCCTTGAGAATGTCGTTCTGAATGGTGCCGGTCAGTTGCTCCTGGCGCACCCCCTGCTCCTCGGCGGCGACGATGTAGAACGCCATAATCGGAATGACCGCGCCGTTCATCGTCATCGACACCGACATCTGATCGAGCGGGATGCCGTCGAACAGGATTTTCATGTCGAGCACCGAGTCGATTGCCACCCCCGCCTTGCCGACATCGCCGACCACCCGCGGATGATCGGAGTCATAGCCGCGATGCGTCGCCAGGTCGAAGGCGACCGACAATCCCTTCTGCCCGGCTGCCAGGTTGCGCCGGTAAAACGCATTGCTTGCCTCAGCAGTCGAGAACCCGGCGTACTGGCGGATCGTCCACGGCTGGGTCACATACATGGTCGGGTAAGGACCGCGCAGGTAGGGCGGGATGCCCGCTGTAAAGCGCAGATGCTCCAACCCGGCGATATCCTCGGCGGTGTACAGAGGGCGCACATCAATCTGCTCCATGGTACGCCAGACCAGCGCATCGAGCGGTTTGCCCGCCTCGCGTTCAGCGCGCTCGCGCCACTGCGCCAGCGTAGGGGCAGGGGCGCCATCACGATAGGGAAGCGTCGTAAAATCCGGGGTTTTCACGCCACAACTCCTTTCAACTGCTGCAACCGCACCAGGGTCTCGTAACAATTCGCGCGAATGTGAATGAACTCATCGACCCCGGCCGCCCGATGGGCTTCAACCTGATCGGCAGGATACCCTGCCAGCACCACGGTAATATCTGGACGACTCGATTTTATCAGATTCGTCAGCCGCGGCACAATCTCCGGGTAGGTCTCATCGGTTGAACAGATCGTGACGATATCCGCTCCCGACGCCAGCGCCGCCTGCGCCGCTTCTTCGACCGTGGCGAACCCGTCGTTGCCGATGACCTCGAAGCCTCCCGCCTCGAAGAAGCCGGTCGAGAAATCGGCGCGCGCCTTGTGCTGCGGAATCGGTCCCATGTTGGCGAGGAAGACCTTTGGACGCGCGCCGGTGCGCGCGGCATACGCATCCGCCGTCAGGCGCAGCGCCTCGAACTGTTCCGCTGCGCGATGCGCCGGGATCGGCTCGACCGTCGGCGCTGCGGCGTCGCCCGCTGCCAGCGCTGTCGCAAGCTCGCCAAGGGTTGCGCCGGCGCGCGCCGCTGCGAGCGCCAGTTCCACCATACGATCCGGCGTCGCCGCCGCCAGCGCCTCAAGCGCATCCTGACACGCCTGCGAGTCGCGCGTCTGGCGCACGCGCCGCACATCGGCGGAACGCTCCGCCTGCACCGCAGCGTGATCTACCGGTCGCACCGTGAGCGGTTTCTCCTTGAGGTTCGGATACATGTTCACGCCGATGATCACCTCGCGGCGGTGCGCGATTGCGGAGAAGCGCTCGTTGCGAATAGCGGCAATCTCAGCCTGCGGGAAACCAGCGCTTAGGGCGGCAGCCATACCGCCGCGGCGCTCAATCTCCTGGAACAGCGCCCAGGCTTTCTGCGCCACCTGATCGGTGAGCGTCTCAATCGCCCAGGAACCGCCGGGCGGGTCTATCAGGCGGATGAAATTGCACTCCTCCTGGAGAATAATCTGGACGTTGCGCGCGATCCGGCGCGAAAACTCGTCGGGCAAGCCCCACGCCTCATCGAAATGGCTGACGTGCAGGCTATCGACGCCGCCCATCACGCCAGCCATCGCTTCGCCGGTGGCGCGCAGCATGTTGTTGTACACATCGAATTTCGCCTTCGTCCAGGCGGACGTGCGTCCGTGGACGCGCATCTTCTGCGCCTCCTCGCCGCCGCCGAACGCCTCGACGACGCGCGCCCACAGCATGCGCGCCGCGCGCAATCGCGCAATTTCCATAAAGAACTGCGACCCGATCGAGAAGGCGAACAGCATGCGCGGAGCAACCACATCGACATCAAGCCCGCGCTCCTGCATTGCGCGCAGATACGCCACCCCGGTCGCCAGCGCGCACGCCAGGTCCTGCACGGCGTTCGCGCCGCCGTTGTGGTACCCGTGGGTTGCCACCGCAATCGTCCGCAGGCGTGGCGCGTGGGTCTGCGCCCACGCCGTCCAGCGCGCCATCAGGTCGTAGCAGCGATCCAGCGACAGCGGCAGCGTCCCGGCAGTTGCCAGCGCGCCGAGCGGATCGGCGCCGACGCACCCTTGCAGTTGATCGTGCGCGATGCCATACCGTTCCGCAGCGGTCAGGATCAGCGCCGCGATCGGCAGCGCATCGGCGCCAGCCAGGATGAGCAACGGCGTGCGGTCGAGCGCCACGCCATCGAACAGCGCCGCTGCATCCTCCATACTGGCAAGCGACACGCCCCCGGCGCCGACCAGGTCGGCTGGCGCGGCGTCCGGGTCCAGCCCTTGAAGCGTCGCCCGGTCGAGCGGCAGGTTGATCGCCGTCAACCCGCGCGGCAGATCGTCGCGCGCCGCCTGATTGACCTCGTGCGGCGCGGGATAGGGCAATTCCTGAGCAACGTCCCAGCGCCCGATGACATACCCCAGCGTGCGCGCGCTGCGCACAAACGGCGCAAAGCCAGGAAGCGAGTTGACATGCGGCAGAGATGCGATGTCTTCGGCGTTGTAGATCGGCTGAAGACTGATCTGCTCATAGGTTTTGGTGATCAGCCGCTTCTCGAACGGCGCGCCCTTGAGCGTCTTTTCCGCTGCGGCGCGCCATTCCTCGTAGGTGGCGGGAGGGAACATATCGAACAGCGGTTGTACTGCTGCATCGCCAGCCGTCGTGGTCTGCGCCTCATCGCTCATAGCAGTGCTCCTCGCCAGCAGTCTCGTGAACGCACACAGGATAAGAGTAGTATATCAGTAAAAATGCGCGTTTGGTTACTATTGTCAGAGAACTCATGACGGTTTTAGAGCAGGCTCCTCTTCTCGATGCCGTAATCATAAGACATGTGTAAGAATCTCAGTTCCTCCACGTATGTTACAGTCCGACAACCGGTTGAGCCGGGTCGTGCTGTTTTTGCCCCTTGACAGTCGCTACGGATAGTTGTATACTCCAAACAGTTTGATTTACCAAAATATTTGGGGTATCGAATGTATTGCCAGCACGATCCGCCCTACACTCCAGAGCGCGTGGCTGAACTGTTCAATCTCGTGCAAAGCGAGCTCATGGGGCAGAGCATGGAGGCGCTCTTGCAATTTCTTCAGCGCACCAGTCTTTCGATGCCGCGGCTGGTTTCGCTCATGTACATTCATCGCCGCCACACGACAACTATCTCGTCGTTGAGTGAGCATCTCAATCTGGCGCTAGCCACCACCAGCCAGATCATCGACCAGTTGGTGCAGGACGGACTGGTTGAGCGCAGCGAAGCGCCGCACGACCGACGGCAGAAGCTGATTTCGCTCACTGCCGCTGGCGCGGCGCTGGTTGCCGAAGCGCGCCAGATCCGGCTGAACGAAGCCAGTCGCCATCTCCGGCGCCTGCCGCCCGACGTGCTGGCACGACTGGGGGAGGCGCTCAGCGCCGCCTGTCGTGAGTGGGGTCTGGCTACCCCATCCTGAGCGCAGGGTTTCGGAATATCAGACTGGCAGGGAATCCGCCAGCAGACGTCCAGTGCCGTCGTGTATTGATGGCGCTATGGAAGCGCGTTGGCAAGAAACGACGGATCATCTACCCGCAGGAGTATCACAACGCTATGGCAACGACAACTTCTCCGGCTCTTGCAGCCACAACCCGCATCGATTACGCAGCGACGCTCGATCAGCGCAGCAAAGTGCTGACTCTGATCAGCGTATTGCTTGGGCTTTTCCTCGCGGCGCTGGATCAGACGATTGTCTCAACTGCTCTGCCGCGCATTGTGGCCGATCTCCACGGTATTGAGATGATCGGTTGGGTGTCGACCAGTTATCTGCTCGCTTCCACGGCAATGGTGCCGATTTACAGCAAGATCTCGGACATGTACGGACGCAAATACGTCTTGCTGTTCGGGATTGTCGTCTTCCTGCTAGGCTCATTGCTCTGCGGGCTGGCTGGCGATATGACCCAACTGGTATTCTTCCGCGGCTTGCAAGGCTTTGGCGCAGCGGCGCTGACCTCGATCGCATTTGCCATCCCGGCTGATCTGTTTGCGCCGCTGGAACGGGCGCGCTATCTGGGACTGTTCGGCGCGGTGTTCGGACTATCGAGCGTGGTAGGTCCGTTTATCGGCGGTCTGCTCACCGACAACCTGGGCTGGCACTGGGTCTTCTTTGTGAATCTGCCGCTTGGCGTGGTGGCGCTGAGCTTCATTGTCGCAAAACTGCCGCGTCTGCACAGCGGACTCAAGCCGGTGATCGACTACACTGGCGCGGCAACGCTGCTGCTCACGGTGACTCCCTTTTTGCTTGCGCTGACGCTCGATAAGAATGATCATCCGTGGACGTCGCCGCTGATTCTGAGCTTGTTCGCTATCAGCGCGGTTGGTTTGATCCTCTTTCTGGGGATCGAACGACGGGCCGAGTCGCCGATCCTTCCGTTGCACCTCTTCCGGATCCGCACCTTTACCCTGATCGCCCTGATTGGCGTGACGGTGGGCGCAACGCTGTTCGCTGCGATCTTCTTTCTTTCCCTCTATCTGGTCAATGTGCTGGGAGTGAGCGCGACCGCTGCTGGAACGACGCTCATCCCGCTAACGTTGAGCATGGTCATTGGGGCGATGATCTCGTCGCAGATCGTGCAGCGCACCGGTCGCTACAAGCCGGTTATCGTCGGCGGTATGGCGATCATTGTCGCGTCGCTCTGGTGGCTGACAACGCTTACCCCCGACACCTCGATCTGGATGGTGCGTCTGCGGATGATCACGCTGGGGTTAGGGCTTGGACCGGCGCTCCCGATGCTCAATCTGGCGATGCAGAACGCCGTGCCGCGCTCCGATCTGGGAGCGGCGACGTCCAGTCGCCAGTTCTTCCAGCAGATCGGGCAGGTGATAGGGTCAGCCGTCTTCGGTGCGCTGCTCACCGGTGTGTTGACCACGACCTTGAGCGCCGATCTTGCGCCATTTCAGGCGCAGTTGCCGCCCGAACTGGCGGCGCGCTTCGACAGCAGCGCGTTGCGCAACGGCATGGGCGCAGGCGAAGGGGCGAGCGGCGCGGCAATCGACCCGGCGGTGCAGATCGATCAGGCGATTGCCGGGCAGTTCGCAAGCCGTCGCGATCTGATCACGCGAGCATTGCGTGACGCTGATCCGTCTGCGATTGCCGCCCTGCGCGCCGATCCGCAGTTGCCTGATCAGCAAAAGGCGATACTGGACAGGATAGAGGCGTTGCCAGCGGCGGTGCGCGAACAGGCGCTGAAGCAGGCGCTGAGTCAGCTGGATGAAGCCGAGCAGACAGCCCGCGCCAGCGGACGAGCGCTCGGCGAACACATCAGCGCCGCCCTGAAGGATGCGTTCACAGCCAGCGTCACCACCATCTATCGGTACGCGATCTGGTTGGCTGTCATCGGGTTGATGCTGTCGCTATTCATT
The DNA here is from genome assembly GCA_030550675.1 of Chloroflexota bacterium. Classification (GTDB taxonomy): domain Bacteria; phylum Chloroflexota; class Chloroflexia; order Chloroflexales; family Roseiflexaceae; genus Roseiflexus. Next base: position 24,160 of record JAUQOW010000010.1, on the reverse strand, counting down.
CCCGATCTGCCGCTGCAACGCAGTTCCAGCCAGAGCATAGCGCCGATGATCGAGTAGGACGACAGGCAGCGGAGGAACAGGCGATGCCGCATTCCTCCGCTTCATCTTAACAACCCATTTGCATTTTCCCATACCATATGCTATAATCTCATCCGCCGATGCGGGAGTGGCTCAGCTGGTAGAGCGATACCTTGCCAAGGTATAGGTCGCGGGTTCGAATCCCGTCTCCCGCTCCAGAGCGCCGCTCGTTTGAGCGGCTTTTCCATTTCTGCACCACTGAACAATGAGCGATCTGACCCACCTCGACGAATCCGGCAGAGCGCGCATGGTCGATGTCGGCGCGAAGGATGAGACGCTGCGCGAGGCGGTGGCGCGCGGCGAGGTGCGTATGCATCCCGAAACGCTGCGGCGGCTGGCGGCTGGCGATACCCCCAAAGGCGATGCGCTCGCCGCAGCGCGGATCGCGGGCATAATGGCCGCCAAGCGCACGCCGGACCTGATCCCGCTCTGTCATCCGCTGCTGCTGACGCACGTGGCAGTGGACGCGCGCCTCGATGCAGCAACCTCAACCGTCCAGATCGAAGCGACGGTGCGCACCGTCGGCAAAACCGGCGTCGAGATGGAGGCGCTCACCGCTGTGAGCGTCGCGGCGCTGACGATCTACGATATGTGCAAATCCATCGACCGCACCATGCAGATCGGCGCGATCCGCCTGGTGCGCAAGAGCGGCGGACGCAGCGGCGAGTTTGTCAGTGAAGAAGATACCCTCCATCCACCGGCAGGATGACGCCGGTCACGTACCCGGCTTGCGCCAGATACAGCACAGCCCCCGCAACATCATCCGGGCTGCCGACGCGCCGCAGCAGCGTCGTGCGCTCAACCTGCGCGATCTGTTCGGCGCTCCAGTCGTCGGGGAGAAGCACCGGACCAGGCGCAATCGCGTTGACGCGCACCTCAGGCGCCAGGTCCTTCGCCAGCGCTCTGGTCAGTGTGACGACGCCGCCTTTGCTCACCAGATAAGGAGTGTAGTTTCGCCACGGTCGTCTGGCGCCGACATCGGCGATGTTGACGATAGAGCCGCGTGAGGCGCGCAGGGCGGCGGCGGCGCGCTGCGCAACGAAGAACATGCTGCGCAGGTTGGTATTCAGCAACTCATCCCAGCGCTCTTCAGTCACGCTCCCGATTGGCGTCGGTCCCCAGACGCCCGCATTGTTGACCAGCAGGTCGAGTCCGCCCCACTGCGCCAGCGCCTCATCCACTACGCGCTCGCAGTCGGCGGTGCGATTGAGGTCGCCGGGGATAGCGACGCCAGCGGCGCCAGCGGCGCGTAGCTCCGCCAGAACCTCTTCAGCCGCCGATGCTGACGCATGGTAGTGAATGGCGACCCGCATTCCGGCGCGACCGAGCGCAAGCGCGATCGCCCGCCCCAACCGCCGCGCCCCGCCGGTGACCAGCGCCGCTTTGCCATGAAGAGTCATTGCTCGCGTATCTCTGCTGTTAACGAATGAACGAATGGGTCAGCGAATAAACGAATGGGTCAACGAATGGGTCAACGAATGAACGAATGGGTCAACGAATAAACGAATGGGTCAGCGAATAAGCGAATAATCTTTCTCTGCGTCCTCGGCGTCTCTGTGGCATCAATCAAACGAAAAAAAGAGCGCATGAGCGAATAGTCTGCCTCTGCGTCCTCGGCGTCTCTGCGGTTTCCATCCAAATGCACAATGGCGTTTCACATATGCGATCGCGCTGCTGCAACGAAGCGCCGCACCCGTTCAACATCCACGGGGTTTTCGATCCGCCCCTCCTGCTTGATGCTCGATCCGACGATCACGCCATCCGCCACTTCCATAAAGGCAGCAATATTCCGCTCGTTAGCGCCGCTGCCAATCAAGAGCGGACAGTCGCCGGACAGCGCCTTTGCCTGTCGCACCTTCTCCAGATCAGGCGCATCGCCGGTCATGCGACCGGAGACGATCAGCGCATCTGCGCCGAAGAAGCGCGTCCATTCGATATGGGTCGCCAGGTCAATGCCGGGGAAGCGCACGGAATGTTTCTTATCAACGTCGGCGAAGATTTTGATGTGTTCGGCGTGCAATTCCTTGCGCCGGCGCATCAGGTCGGCGGCGCACCCCTCGTCCCATGCGCCCGTGTCCCATACCCCCGCGCCGGTGAACATACAAACCCGAATGAAACTGGCGCCAGCCGCAAGCGCGATCCCCAGCAATGCAACTCCGCCGTTGTGCACCAGATTGATCCCCAACGGCAGGTCGATCTCCCGGCGCACGGCATGCGCTGCGACGGCATGGGCTGCGATGCTCTCCGGTTGCACATGCGGACCGGCGCGGAACGGGATGTCCCACATATTTTCGACAATCAGCCCATCGACGCCGCCTTCAGCGAGCGCGTGGGCATCGGCGAGCGCCTGGTCAATGATGGTCTGCATCCCGTAGCCGGCATATCCCGGCGCGCCTGGCAGGGGCCAGAGGTGCACCATGCCGATAATTGGTTTCGGGGTGCGGAAAACGGCGCTGAGATCACTGATCCGCAGCGCATCGAGCCGCTGTTTCCAGGGAGGGGTCATCGCAGGCGAGTCGAGTATTGGTAAAGGAATTTTCACGAACACCGGGATGATAGCAGGCGAGGTGAGGGATGTCAACCCGCCAGCGCTGTGTAGGGCGCTGGCATGATTTGTCAGGAAACGACGCTCCGGCTGCCAGCGATTGAAATCGCCCCTGACGGACCTGCGGCCGACCGTCCGCCTGCGCGGACGGGAACGACGGCATCCACTCGCGGTGAGCGCGCCGAACCGCGCAGATGGACGCCCGGCACACCCCCCGCGTGCGGGGGGTTGGGGGGCAGTCGCCAGTCAGGTCGCGGCAGGGACGCGCTTGCTTGCCGCCTGACAATTCATGCCCGGACCCCGCCGTATCCCCGTGCCGCCAGGTCGCACATCCTCTGAGCTGCGGGCTAAAGCCCTCGCTCAGGAGGTGGAAGCCCTGGTGGGGCTGGCGCGATCTCAGCCAGGGCTTATGAGGACTCGGAAATGAATCCAGCAAACCTGTGCCGCGCGTTCTATGAGCAGCTTTGACCTTGCCGCATCAGAATGCAGAAAAATGCAGATGACGGCGCTGCCGTGCCGCGCATTCTTTGGGCTGCGGGCTAAAGCCCTCGCTCAGGAGGTGGAAGCCCTGGTGGGGCTGGCGCGATCTCAGCCGGGGTTTGTGAGGATTCAGAAATGAATCCAGCAAACCTGTGCCGCGCGTTCTATGAGCTGCGGGCTAAAGCCCTTGCTCAGGAGATGAAAGCCCCTGCGGGGCTGGCGCGATCTTAGCCGGGGCTTCAGCCCACAGCCCCCGCGCTACCGAACTAAACCGGATATTGGACAATCCTCGTGATCGGCGTGGGCTTCGACAGGCTCAGCCCACGCGAACCGCTCCAAAGGTGCAGGCTTGTCCAGGTTTTTTATTTGGTCTCACTACCAGCCCGCAGCGTCCTGCTTTCTTGATAAGGGACGTCCCCTAGCGAGCTTCTCCTTCCACGCATCCTGCGCGACCATTGTCTTCGTTCTCAAAAAGATGCGCCGTCGGGCGGTTGCTATGCCGCTTCCCGGAAGTATTCGCCGCTGATCAGCTCGAAGATCAACTGATCGAGGGTGACTTCCGCCTCGTGGTACGTTCGCGCAAAACCGACCAGCTCGCCATCAAGGTACATGGCATAGTCGTGCGTTTCGCGGTCGTAGACGATTTCTTTCTGGTACATGCTCTTCCCCCTTGTAATGATGCCAGTACTTCCAGGTAGAGTATAGCACAAGTGTTCTATTCTGTCAATCATGACTTGCAGTGCGTTCCGCCCTCGGGTATGATGTCGCGTTGCTGCGGCATTGGTTAGTCTGGGACCTGCAACGTGCGCTGGCTGCATCTCCAATCCGCTCACCCCGCTTCTCCTGATATGCGCCGTGGCGTGCTCCTGATGTTGCTGGCGATCCTGCCATTGCTCCTCGGTGCGCGCCTGGCGCAGATGGATCGGCGTCTGTCGGTTGAAGACCCGATTGCGCGCCGCACGCTCGTCGGCTTCTACGATGTCGAGCGCAACCCGACCGATGTCTTCCGCTGGTCGCGCCCCGAAGCGGCGCTGTTTCTCTTCGGCTTCGACGGACGACCGGTGCAGGTGATGATGCGCCTGGCAGCGCCGCGCGGCGGCGCCGATCCGCCGACGATATTGATCAGTATGCGGGGTCGCCCGGTCGGCGCTTTTTCAGTCGCACCCGGCTGGCGCCGCTATTACCTGATCACGCCGACAGACCCGGCAGGCGATACGCCGCTGGCGCTGCGCACCGCCGCCTACCGTCCGCCTGGCGATGGACGCGACCTCGGAGTCGCGCTGTCGGACGTCGCAACGTCGCCGATTGACGGTTCCGCCTGGTTGCCGCCGCCAGTGCGCACGATCTTCCTCGCGTCATTCCCGCTGCTGGGCTGGCTGAGCCTCATCTGGCGCCAGCCGCGCCGCACGCCTGCCGGAATGCGACTGCGCTGGGGGATCGTTGCGTTCCTGGCATTGCTGGGAGGCGTCGCCGCCGCTTTTCCGATAGAGTCCGGGTATCTGCTTCCGACCGTCGGCTGGCCCTGGTGGCCCCTTTTGCCGCTGGCGCTGGTTGTCGCCTGGAGACCCGCGCAGCCGCTGCGGAAGCGCGCCGCAGCGCGTCTGCGCGAAGCAGGGCAGATGGTTGTGTGGGGCGGCGCCATCCTCGCGCTGACGATGGTGGCGGCGTTGCGGTTGGGATTGTCCCCGGCAATTGGAATGACGGCGCTGGTTGCGGCGACGGTTCTGACAGTTGCTGCGCTGCGCCTGAACGCGGAATGCACTGCTGATGACGCCGGTCTGACGCGCTATCACGAGGCGGCGGCGCTGGCAGTCATAACGGCTGTCGCACTTGCATTGCGCATCTACCGTCTCGACGATCTGCCGTCCGGCATGTGGCGCGATGAGGCGCGCCATGGTCTGCTGGCGCTGCGGATCTGGAACGATCCTGCGTACCGACCGGTCTATGTGGTGGCTGGCGCAGATCTCCCGGCGCTGCTCTTTTACCTGATGGCGCCGGTGCTGGCGATCACTGGACCGGGCGTCGGTGCGGCGCGGCTGGTCAGCGCACTGGCGGGCGCGCTGATGCCGCTGGCGCTCTGGTGGGCGGCGCGCCCGATCCTGGGGGTGCGGGCGTCGCTCTACGGCGCGGCGTTGCTCGCCTGGGCGTCATGGGGGCTGAGCATGAGCCGCTGGGCATTCCCCGCCACGCTCGACCATCTGCTCGAACTGACCGCTATCGGGGTCATGTGGCGCGCCCTGGGGCAACCGGTGCGCTGGCGCGCTGCGGTTTGCATGGCGCTGGCGGGCGCGTTGGCGGCGCTGGCAGCGTATGCCTACCACACCGGACGCCTGGCGCCCCTCGTGTTTGCGGCGCTGACGGCGGTGCGCCTCGGACGTGACTCTGGCGCCTGGCGGCGGGCGCTGCCTGCGCTCGGCGCAGCGGCGATCGCCGGGATCATTGTCCTGCTGCCGCTCCTTACGTTCATTGCCAGTGATTTTGAGGGGTACAACCGCCGCACAGGAGCGGTTGCCATCAGCAACGCTCAGAACCTCGAAAAACGCACTATGGCGCTGGTGCTGGACAATATCGCGCGCTATCTGGGCATGTGGCACGTCGCTGGCGATCCCAACGGACGACATCACGCTCCGGGCGCGCCAATGCTTGACCCGCTCGCCGGGACATGCTTCGCTATTGGCGTCGGGCTGGCAATTGCGAACTGGCGATCAAAAACGTCTGCGCCGCTGCTCTGGCTGGCGCTGGCGCTCATTCCGGGAATTTTCAGCACAAACGCGCCACATGCCATGCGATCCCTTGGCGCGCTGGCGCCATCCTGTATGCTGGCGGGTATGGCACTTGACGCATCGATCCGATCAACGAGGTGCGCCGGAGCGCAGCAGCGCTCGATAGCATCGGCAGTCGTCGTCGCAACGTTCATCGTCAGTCTGGCATTCAACGTCTGGCTCTACTTCGGCGAGATGCCGCGCAATCCGGCGGTCTATAACGAGTTCGATCAGACCGAAACAGCAGCAGGGCGGGTCGCGCGCACGGCGGCGACGGCGAACGATCCGCGCCTGCGCGCCGTCCAGATCTTTCTGGATCGGCGATTGATCGAGCGGGATACGGTGCGCTTCCTGACCAGCGACCTCTCGGTTGGCGTGTTCGATGGCATCCGGTTATCGGAAGCGGTCACCGGCGATGCGCTGCTGATTCTGCCGCCGGATGCGTCTGATAGCGAGCGCGCGGCGGCGCTATCGGCGCTCGGTCCTGCTGCGCGTGAATTGCCGCCGCCATTGCTGCCGGACGGCAAAACGCAGCTCTTTCTGGCGTATGGCGTTGGTGACGGGGCGCAATGGCTGCTGGAAGGGACATTCACAATGAGGAGCGCGCCTGATGGCGCACGGATGCGCACCGATTGAGACAGATGCGTATAGACGAGACGCCACATATTCCAGCAATTGCGGACACCTCCGTGTCCGCAATTGCTGAACCGCCGATAGAAGGCTCGTAAGCGCCTGACGCGAAACCATAGAGCGGCGTCTACCGTCGCGCTGCCGCCTCCATCAGCGCCTGAATGCGCCCGACCATATCGGCGGGATTGGGGTGCAACCCTTCGAGCAGCAGTGCATTCTCATACAGTTGCTCGATCAGGTTGCGCACCAGCGCCGCATTGTCGCCCGCCTCCACAAGGCGCGCCAGGTCGGCGATCAGCGGATGACCACGGTTCAGTTCAACGATCTTGGGCGGCACTTTGAAGTCGCGGTCGAGGATGCGCTGGACGCGCGCCATCTCGCGGTTGTACTGCTGATCCTCCGGCGACACCAGCCGCAGCGGATTGTGACGCAGCACATTCGAGGCGCGCACGGTCGTCACGCGCTCCCCCAGCGTCTCTTTGAAAGCGTTCACCAGTCTGGCAAACTGATCGTCGCTGATGGAAACCTCTGGCGCTGGCGCTTCACCCGGCAGCGTCAGGTTCGGGTCGTCCACGTTGCGCAGTTTCAATCCCTGGTACTCGCGCAGCCCATTGACCATGAAACTGTCCATCACATCGTAGAGCAGGAGCGCCTCGATCCCGCGATCATTCAGCGCGTCGAGGTGCGGACTGCGCCGCGCGCTCTCCAGGTCGGCGGCGAGGACGTAGTAGATCTCCTTCTGTCCTTCGACCATGCGCCCTTTGTAATCGGCAAGCGACGCCAGTTGATCACCCGATTTCGTCGTGTGGAAGCGCAACAGCGGCATCAGATCGTCGCGCGCCAGCGGGTCGGTCGCAATGCCCTCCTTGATGAACGGACTGAACTCGTTCCAGAAGGTCGCATACTTTGCCGGGTCTTTTTCCGCCAGATCAACCAGTTCTTTCGTCAGGCGGCTGGTCAGCGACTTCTTGATGCGCTGCAGAATGGGGTCGCGGTTTGGACCGGCGTCGCGCTGCACGCCTTCGCGCGAGACGTTGAGTGGCAGGTCTTCGCTGTCGACCACTCCTTCGACGAAGCGGAAGTAGGTCGGCAGAACGTCTTTCGCATCTTCCTGAATGAGCACTTTGCGCGAGTAGAGGCGAATCTTCCCTTCCATCCGCCGTTCGATGAAGCCGCGCTCGCGCTTCGCGGGCACAAACAGAATGGCATGCAGATCGAGCGGCGCTTCGGACGAGAAGTGGACGTACAGCAGCGGGTCTTCGTAGTCGAACGTCATCTGGCGGTAGAACTCGTTGTACTGCGCTGCTTCAACATTGCGCGGCGATTGATGCCAGAGCGCAGTCGACTCATTCACCCGCTCGTTGCCGATGTAGATGGGGAAAGCCACATAATTCGAGTGGCGACGCACGATCTGCCGCAACCGCCATTCGTCGGCGAACTCGTGCGCCTCCTCTTTCAACTTGAGAATGATTGTCGTGCCGCGCTGATCGCGTTCCGCCGCATCGACGATGAAACTCTCACCACCCTGCGAACGCCAGAGCGCCGCTTCAGCATCGGGACGGTACGAACGCGAGATCACCGTCACCTCGTCGGCAACTACGAATGCGGAATAAAAACCAACGCCAAACTGACCAATGATATTCGAGCGTTGCGCCGCCTCCAGGTTTTCGATCAGCGCGCGCGTCCCCGAGTGCGCAATCGTCCCCAGATTTTCGATCAGCTCCTCGCGGGTCATACCGATGCCGGTATCGCTGACGGTGATCGTTTTGGCGTCTTTATCGACGCTGATGCGAATCTCCAGCGGAGCGTCCGGGTCGCGCACCTGCTGATTGGTCAGCATTTCGAACTGGACGCGGTGCAGCGCGTCCGAAGCGTTCGAGATCAGTTCGCGCAGAAAGATTTCGCGATCAGTGTAGAGCGAATGCGCCAGAATGTTGAGCAACTGGCGCACCTCGGCGCGAAACGGCACCGCCGTTGGTGCGTGCGTTGTGGCTTCGGTTTCTGTCGCCATAGCGTTTGCTCCGATGTTCTACTATCATGATAAGTGACAGGCGCTGAGCGAACCGTACGAATAGACTCTGCTTTTCATGATAGCGAAGAGGGCGGCGCGCGCGCGCTAATGTTTTGTTAGAGTTTAATGCAGCAGAAGAGGCGTTGCATTGCAACGCCTCCACCCTGCAACGCAACGCCTCCACTCTGAAACGCAACGCCTCCACCCTGCCTCGCAACGCCTTTGCCCCTGCTTGCGCCGTCTCTCCCGCCGTTGATCGACCGGGGCGTTGCGATGCACCCAGAGCGTTGCGATGCACCCAGAGCGTTGCGATGCAACGCCTCTACTCCAGAATATCGACCCGCGCGCTCATTCCTGCCCGCAGCCCGGTGATGTCGTCGAGCGCGATGCGCACCCGGTAGCTGCGGGAGAGACCCTGCACAGTCGCCGTTGGCGCGATGAACTCAACCTTGCCGGTGTACTCCCGATCGGGAATGCTGCTGATCGAGATTTTCGCCGGTTGACCCTCGCGCACCCGGCTGATGTCCACATCGCTGATCTGAACATCGACATACAGTTTGCTCATATCGACGATCTGGATCGCTGGCAGCCCCTGGGTCACGCTTGGATCGCCCGGATCGATTGAGACAATCGAGACGATGCCATCGAACGGCGCGCGCAGCTCGGCGCGCTCGCGGTTGATCTGCGCCAGCGTCAACGCTGCCCGGGCTTGCTCAACGGCAGCGCGCGCCGCCGCCTTCTGCGACTCGCGCGGATCGGGGATGACCCGCGCTTCCTGCGCACGCGCCTGCGCCAGAGCCGCCCTGGCAGCCGCGAGTCGATCCGGGTCTGGCGGCAGACGCAACTTTTCGAGGGTCAGGCGCGCCTGTTCGACCTGCGCTTCCGCCGCCTGGATGCCAGTGACTTCCGCCTGACGCGCGCTTTCGGCGCCTTTGATCGCCAGTTCGAGCGCCTTTTCCGCCTGTCGCAACCCGGCTTCCGCCTGGACAAACTGAGCGTAGTAATTCTCGCGCTGCCCATCGCTCAATTTGTTCGGCACGCGCTGTCCGTTCGGCGCCGTCACTTCGGGAACAATCGGGTCATTGCCAGTGTCGCGCGCGTACTCCCAGTTGTACTTCGCCTGCGCGTAGCGCGCCTGCGCCTGCGTCAGCGCGGCAGCCGCCTGTTCCATCTGAATTTCCGCCTGGGTCTTGGCGAACGACAGGCGGTCGCGGGTGGCTTGCAGATTGGCTTCGGCGGCTGCCAGCGCCGCTTCTGCCATGCGAATGTCCTGTTCCTTGGGTCCGCGCTGGAGCGCCTCGAGCGCCGCCTGCGCCTGCGCTACCGCCGCGCGCGCGGCGTTGAGATCCACCTGTCGCGGCGCCTCGGTCAACGCCGCTTCCTGCGCCAGCGCATTCGCAAGCGCCGCCTGCGCCTGTTCGAGTTGCTGGTCGAAGGCGCGCGTGTCAAGGATTGCGAGCAGGTCGCCCTTCTTGACAAAATCGCCTTCTTTGACGAAAACCTCCGCCACTGTGCCCTGCACCTGGAACGACAGGTTGGCATCCTGCGCGCTCTTGACTTCGCCGATGCCGGTGATGCCGAGCTGGATCGGCTGGCTGGTCGGCAACGGCACCGGCGTCGGCACAACGACGGTGGGTTGCGATGCCGCGGGCGCCGTGGCAGTCGGCGCGGGAGCGGCGGGCTGCGCGCCGCACGCCGCCAGCGCCGCAGCGGTCAATCCGGTCAATACTCCTGTGATCAAGCGACCACGTTTCACGACTCGTTTCTCCTCGGTTTGGATTATCTGTGAATTATCCCATACGGCGATACGCCTCACGCCTCATTCACTCCGTCGTCTTTTTCGGCGCATCGACCGGCGCGTGACCGTTAGGCTCCTCTCCATGCACCTGCGTGAGCGGGACGCTCACTGTCCCGCCATTCACCAGGGTGAGGGCGACCGCCGGGACGCTGCCATTGACCGGCGCCAGTTCCGCTTCTTTCGCCGCCTGTTCTTCCGCCCATCCCTCCGGGTCGAAGCGACGGCGGAACCAGTTCGATACGCGCTCGGTAAACGACTCCATCAGGCTGTATGCCGTCGGCACGACAAGCAGCGTCAGAAGCATCGAAGTCATCAACCCGCCGATCAGCACGGTCGCCAGTCCCTTGCGGAATTCGCCGCCCTCGCCAGTGCCGATCAGGTGAATGCCCATCGCCACCGGCAGCGCGCCAGCCACCAGCGAGAGGGTGGTCATCAAGATCGGGCGGAGGCGGATCGCGCCGGCAAGTTCGAGCGCGGCATGCTTGTCAAGCCCGGCGCGTCGCAGGCGGTTGGTGAAGTCCACCAGCAGGATCGAGTTCTTCACCACCAGACCGAGCAGCATAATCAACCCGATCATGCCGGTGATGTCGAGATCGACATTGATCAGGCGCAGCGCCAGGAACGCGCCGATGAAGCTGAACGGCATCGCCACCATAATCACCAGCGGCTGCGTGAAAGATCCGAACTGCGACGCCAGCACCATATAGACGAAGATCACCGACAGCAGCATCGCCAGGAGCAGCGACTCGAACCCTTCGGTCTGCTGCTGCACCAGACCGGTGAACGTAGCGATGACGGTCGGCGGAATGATCCCTTTCGCCTCCAGGCGCTGCTGCAGTTCGTTCTGCACCTCGCCGAGGTTGCGCCCCTGCAGGTTGGCGCCGATGATCACCTGATTGAGTTTGTCGTAGCGCCGGATCGTCTGCGGCGTGGTTGCAAATTCAATTCGCCCCAGCGCGCTCAGCGGAACCGTGCCGCTGCGAGTTGGAATGGCGATGTTCTGCAACGCTTCCGGCGTGGCGCGGTCTTCGGGGCGCAGGCGAACGACGATGTCGATGTCCTGTCCCTGCTGCCGCAGCGCCGTCGCACGATCGCCGTTGACCAGGGCGCGCACCGACGCTGCGATTTCATCATTGGTGATCCCCAGGTCGCCAATGCGCTCCGGGTCGGCGATAAAGCGCAGTTCCGGCTTGCCAGGGCGATAGGTGGAGTCAATATCCACCACGCCGGGAATAGCCGCCATTTCCGCTTTGATCTGCTCGATGATCGGCGCCAGGTTCTGAACCGGCTCGGTCGTCTGAAGGCTCAACTGCAACTGGCGACCGGTGACGCCGGTGGTCGTCGGCACGCCAATCGACGGCAAACCAAACGTCAGGTTCGGCAGGAACGCCAGTTGCGGGCGCAGCCGTTCCTCAACCGAACGAGTCGGAACGTCGTCCCTCAGGCGCACGAAGAATTCGGCGCGCTCCGGCGCCCCGGAAAAACCGACGGTGCTGATCACCGACTCAACATCCGGGTCCGCCAGCATCACCTGCTCCGCCTGACGCGCAAGGCGGTCGGTCTCCGCCAGCGCCGTGCCCGGTGGCAACTCGAACCCGACCAGGAACTCGCCAGCGTCCTGCTGCGGGAAGAAACTGAACTTCAACCCGCTGGCGACGACAACGCTCAGTATCAGCACCACAATTGCGGTGGCGATCACGATCAGGCGGTTCCGCAGGCTGCGCAGGCTCCAGGAGAGGACACGCTCGTAGAACCGACCGAGCGGACCGGGATCCTCTTCCGCCTCATGGAGCAGGCTGGCGTCCGCCTGGTTGGGATCAATGTTGCGCAGACGCCGCGCCGCGCGCCCGATATCGCCAGTGTGCGAATGCGCCTCGTCGTGCGGGTGCGGCTGCACCTTCTGGCGACGGAAGAGATTGGCGGAGAGCATCGGCGCAAACATGAACGCTTCCACCAGCGACAGCAGGATGGCGACCGCAATCGTGATGCCGAACGACTTGAAGATGATGCCGGTCGTACCGGTCGTGAACGTTACTGGCACGAAGACCGCGACGACGGTCAGCGTCATCGCCACCACCGAAAGCGCCACTTCCGCCGTTCCTTTGCTGGCGGCGACGCGCGGCGACTCGCCGCGTTGCGTATGGCGGAAGATATTCTCGCGCACCACGATGGCGTCGTCGATCACCAGACCAACGCAGAGCGCCAGCGCCAGCAGCGTGATCAGGTTGATCGACAGCCCGAACACCGGCATTAGCGCAAAGGTGCCCATCAAAATGATCGGCAAGCCTGCCATCGTCACCAGCGTGTTCCGGTCGCGGATAAACGTGAGGATCACCAGCAAGCCGATCGCAGTCGCCAGGACCAGGACTTTATCGACCGGAACGCCAATCGCGGGAAGGATGACGAGACCGACCAGCGCGATGGCGGCGGGAACGGCGGCAGTGACGAGCATGTTGCGCGCGCCGCTGAAGAAGAGCATAACCACCAGCAGCGCCGCAACTGACGCATAGATCAATTCTTCCAGCGAACTGATCGTCGACTGGCGAACGGCTTCCGATGCGTCACGCGGAATGATGTAGGTCAAATCGCTGCGATTGGCGAGCGCGCGTTCAATGGCGGCTTTCGCGTTATCGGCGACGGCGACGGTATTGGCGCCGCTTTGCTTGCGGACATCGATAATGATGGCTTCAACGCCGTTGAGTCGGGTGAAACTGCGCTTTTCGGCGACGCCGTCTTCGATGGTTGCCACATCGCCAATGCGGTATGGCGTTCCCGTGATCTGGATTTTTGCAATATCTTCGGGGGTTTGCAGGAGCGACGGCGCCCGCAGGTTGATTTCCTGCGAGCCAGCCGTGATTGAACCGAGACCAAGGTTCGTATTCGCCTGCTGCAACGCCCGCGTGATCTGCACCGGCAGAATGCCGTAGGCGCGCAGTTTCTCCAGGTCCATCAACACGTTGATCTGGCGTTGCAGACCGCCGGAGACCTGGACGGAGCCGACGCCCTGCGCGCGCTGGATGAGCGGCGAGATTTCGTTATCAACAATCCGGCGCACTTCGAGCGGCGACTGATTCTGCGTTCCAGCGATAGCGAAGGAAATGATCGGCGCGGCGTTCGGGTCGAACTTCTGGAAGATCGGCTCGCGGACATCGCGCGGCAACGTCGGGCGGATGGCATTCACCTTTTCGCGCACGTCCTGATCAGCGCGGTTAACATCCGTACCCTGAGCAAACTCAAGGATGATGAGCGCCAGACCTTCGCTGGCATTGGTGGTGATATTTTCAATGCCCTCGATCGTGTTGACTGCATCTTCGATCGGTTTGGCAACCTGGTCGGCGACGCTTTCGGGACCAGCGCCGGGGTATGGGACGCTGATCGCAATGATCGGCACCTCGAAGTCGGGGAGCAGATTGACCGGCAGCGAACGGAACGAGAGGATGCCGAAAACGACCGTCAGCAGCATAAGCATTGTCACAAACACCGGCTGACGGATGGAGGTGTCCGAAATGGGCATACCGTTGAGTTTCTCTTCACGTCGTTGGATTGCCATGCACGCCTGCCTCCGTGTGTGCCCGCCGCGGGCGGGGGTCTGGGATTGGAAACTCAAACAAAAACGCGGCGAGAAGCCTTGCAGAACCGTCTGCGCCGCGCCGCGCATCGCGCTGTGGAACGACAGGTTCCAGACCGCGCTTTACAACAAGACTACTATACAGTAAAATATCTTTACGCGCAAGTAGGAATTTTGACTGATCAGTCAGGTTCAGCGCTCTGATCTCTTGATACGAAAGCGCGTGCAGGGCGGATGTCGAAGCGAGAGAGTGCGAAGGTCGCAGGTGGAAAGTGCGAAGGTCGCGGCGTCCGAGAGTGACGAGCGCCTGGTGACGATCGTCCGCCTGCCACTACGTGCGTTGTTTCATCAGGAAGATCTGTCTGAACCCGGACAAACGCGCCTGCGCCCGTGGAGCGTTTGGCGTTAGTCTTCGACAGGCTCAATCCGCGTTGGCTGAGCCTGTCGAAGCCGACGCCGATCACGAGATCGTCCAGCATCCAGTTGATCGTCCTGATCAGGTGCGCGTGCGGATGTGACCGTCGCCCAGAGGGGGAAACCTATGACACTGACACTTCGTGAGCGGCAGAAGCAGGCGCTCCGCGAGGAAATTATGAGCGCTGCGCAGGAACTGGTCGCCGAAAAGGGCTACAGCGCCATGTCAATGGACGAACTGGCAGCCCGTGTCGGCATCTCCAAACCGACGCTCTATACCCATTTCGCCACCAAGGAAGAACTGGTCGTCGAAGCGGCGACGCGCGAAATGAAGCAGATGGTCGCGCTGATCGAGTCGCAGGCGGATCGCTCGCCGATGGAGCAGTTGTGTTTCATTATGCGTCAGATCCTCCAGCGCCAGGTGCAGATGCACACCCTGGGCGTCGGTCCCTGGCCCGAAATCTTTCGCCTGCTCTGCGCGAACGATGAGGCGTTTGGATACATCCGGCGCATCAGCGACGACATTGTTGCGCTCGTGCAACGCGGCATCGAGCAGGGGGAAATCGATCCCGCGCTCGACCCGGAAGGGGTAGTGCGCGCATTTTTCGGTCTGGCAAGCGCACTGCACAAGTGGCACATCGCGGCGCCAAGCCCGCTGGACCCGCAACGCGCCGCCGACAGCCTGGTGGAAATCTTCGTGCGCGGCGTGCAGCGCAGGGAGCGCCAGATCGCAACGGACTGCGGATAAACGAATGGGCGTAGCACGATGACGGGGCGGACGTTCACGACGGCGACAACCGATGTCTCGACGCAAAGGAGACCGCCATGAAAGAACACGATGTCATCCTGAAGCGGCAGAAGTACGCCACGCGGTTCAAGAACGGCGCTATGGACTTTATGTTCAACTGGGCGCTGGGAGTGAGCCAGATTGTCGGCATGTCGCCGTCGCAGGTCTGCTATGCCGTCCACAACATCCGGGACGGCGACCCAGATGGTTGGCGCGACGGCTTCTGGCGGCAGGGTGACTATCAGGCGGAACGGGCGCAGGAGTTTCTCAAGCATAGACATCGGCGGGCTGCGGGGCAACTTTACCTTGGCGCCGCGTATGCGTACCGGTCGGCGTTACAGTACACTCATCCCGGCGCAAGCGACTTCAGCGCGCGCGTCCAGGCGATGGAGGGCGCGTTTCAGCAGGGCATCGACCTGATCGGCGCGCCTGTGCGTCCGATTGAGGTTCCATTCGAGCACACGACGTTGCCAGGCTACTATCTGGAACACGATCAGCAGCCGCGTCCGGCGGTGGTCATGGCGGGAGGCGGAGATACGTTCCGTGAAGACCTGTTCTACTTCGCGGGCTATCCTGGATGGAAACGGGGCTACAATGTCGTGATGGTCGATCTGCCGGGGCAGGGGATGACGCCGAACCGCGGCTTCCATTTCCGGGTGGACATGGAACGCCCGATCAGCGCCGTACTTGACTAGCTCGAAGCGCACGCCGCCGTCCGTCCTGAGCGGATCGCCATCTACGGCATCAGCGGCGGCGGCTACACGACGGCGCTGGCGGTGTCGTCCGACCCGCGCATCAATGCCTGGATCGCCAGCACGCCCATCTTCGATCTGGTTGAAGTATTTCGACGCGAGTTCGGCAGCGCAATGAAAGCGCCGGGCTGGGCGCTTAACGCCCTGATGCGTTTGGCGGGCGCGTTCAACAAGAGCGCCGAGATCAATCTTGACAAGTACGCCTGGCAGTTTGGCGCCGCCGACTTCAAGAGCGTCGTGGATGGCGTTGTTGCTATGGCAAAGCGGGTGGACTACGCGAGGATTACTGTACCGTCATTGTTTCTGATGAGCGAAGGCGAGGGCGACGAACTGAAGCGCCAGACGCTCGCACTATACCGCGATTTCCGTCAGCGCGGCATCGATGTCACGCTCTGCGAATTCACCGCTGCCGAGGGCGCCGATGGCCACTGTCAGGTGAACAACCTGCGCCTGGCGCACTTGGTGATCTTCGACTGGCTGGATCGCGTGTTCGGGCATACGCCGGACGATGTGCGTTTGTGTGTTTGAATTGGCGAGCGAATGCTGCTCCGCGTATGAAATGTGACCGGCGCTGGCGAGGGGCTGACGCCGGGATCACGTGGATGGGGAAGCGACCAGAGGGCGCGCCGGGTCTTCTTTGGCGACACTCCTCAGCGCGCTCCCGACCGCCTGCTGGCGCGCACGATGCGGGCAGGCGCAGGACCGCGTTGAAGCGGGCGGGATGGCATGAAACCGCCATTCTGACGGGTGTGACGGTCTTCGTCCTGCTTGCGGCGCGCAGGCGCGTGCGGCGCGCCGTGAACGCACCGGCAAGGTTGCCGGCGATTAACATAACATCGCCCCTGATGGACCTGCAGCCGACCGTCCGCCCGCGCGGACGGGAACGGCGGCGTCCACGCGCGGTGAGCGCGCCGAACCGCGCAGATTGTCGCCCGGCGGAACGCCCGCCCGGCGCGACTTCAGTCGCCAGCCAGGGCGCGGCGGGCATGCGCTTTCTTGCCGCCTGACAATGCATGCCTGGACCCCTTTCGTTCCCTGCAATTGACAGAATCCCGTTATACAGAGTATCATGCCCACCTGACGCCGGGTATCCACTGCCGCGTCATTGTTGCAGACACGCCATCGCGCGGCTGACCCGCGCTTCGCTGGAGAGACTCCTTTGGTGCGCAATTGGAAGTTGTGGCTGGGGATCGTCGTCAGCGCCGTTTGCCTCTGGATTGCGCTTCGCGGACTCGACTTTCAGACCTTCTGGCAGGTTATACGTCAGGCGAATTACTGGTGGCTGGCGCCCGGCGTCGGCGTTTATTTTCTGGCAGTCTGGGCGCGCACTTGGCGCTGGCACTATATGCTGCGTCACCTCGCGCCGATTCCGGTATCGCGCCTGTTCCCCATCGTCGTCATTGGCTACATGGGCAACAACGTCTACCCTGCGCGCGCCGGCGAGGTCCTGCGTTCATACGTGCTGAAACGCAAAGAGAACGTGCCGATCAGCGCGTCGCTGGCGACCGTCGTGCTCGAGCGCCTCTTCGACGGTCTGGTGATGTTGCTGTTCGTCTTCGTGACGTTGCCGTTCGCGCCGCTGCCGCCAGTCTACTCTTCGCTGGTTACGATTCTGAGCGTCCTGTTTCTGGCGGCGCTTGCGGCATTCCTGGCGCTCGCCGCACGACCAGCGCGCATGAGCCGCGCATATGCCTGGCTTGTTGATCGGTTCGTTCCTGAACGTTTTCGCTCCCTTGTGCATGGTCTGTTCGACCGTTTTGTCGAAGGGTTGCAGTCGCTGCGCAGTCCGCGCGACCTGGCGCTGATCTTTGTTTCGTCAACGCTTATCTGGTTGACTGAAACCGGCAAGTACTGGTTCGTAATGCACGCCTTTCCGTTCGAGACATCGTTTCTCGTGCTGATGCTGATGACGGCAGTGGTGAATCTGTTTACCACCCTCCCCTCGACTCCGGGGTATATTGGCACCTTCCACGTACCCGGCATTGCAGTGCTGATGGCGTTCAACGTCGATCAGGCGGTAGCGACCAGTTATACGGTTGTGCTGCACGTGGCGCTCTGGTTGCCGATCACTGCGCTCGGCGCCTGGTATATGCTCAGTGAGCGCCTGGGCTGGCGCGATTTTGGCAGGGCGACGGAGGCAGTGCAGTGAAAGTTGCAATCATCGGTGCGGGTGTTGCCGGGTTGACCGCCGCCTACGATCTGGCGCGCAGCGGTCATAGCGTGGTGGTTTATGAAGCGGCGCCGGTCGCTGGCGGGCTGGCGTCGGGGTTCCGCGACGAGCGCTGGGAATGGCCCCTCGAACGCTTCTACCACCATCTGTTTGAGAGCGATGTCGCCATCAAAGCGCTCGTGCAGGAGATCGGCTTGAGCGACAGGCTCTTTTTCCGTCGCCCGATCACGGCGCAGTGGTGGAATGGTCGCTCGTATGCGCTGGATGGCGTGCTGCCGGTGCTGCGCTTCCCGGCTGTTCCCTTTATCGACCGGCTGCGCTTCGGGCTGGCTGCCGCCTATCTGAAGTACGTCACGAAAGACTGGCAGACGCTCGAAAAGGTGACAGCGGCGGAATGGACGCTGCGCTGGTGCGGTCCGAATGTCTACCGCGAGATCTGGCGTCCGCTGCTGGAGGGCAAGTTTGGTCCGCATGCCGACGAAGTCAACATGGCATGGCTATGGGCGCGGCTCAAGGCGCGCAGTTTCCGGTTGGGCTACTTCGTCGGCGGGTTTCAGGCGTTTTGCGATGCGCTGGTCGAACGAGTGCGAAGCCTCGGCGCCGTCGTGCACCTCAGCGCTCCGGTCGCAGCGC
The DNA here is from genome assembly GCA_030550675.1 of Chloroflexota bacterium. Taxonomy (GTDB): domain Bacteria; phylum Chloroflexota; class Chloroflexia; order Chloroflexales; family Roseiflexaceae; genus Roseiflexus. The sequence goes on along the minus strand of JAUQOW010000010.1, from coordinate 5,532 downwards.
TGAGGCAACTGGACGATGACGCATGGCAGGTGACGGCTGGCGGCGCACTGGCTGGCGCCGCTGAGGATGTCGATGCGGTGATTGTCACCGGTTCGCCAGCGCTGCTGGCGCGCCTGGCGCCGCATCTGCCTGCGGATTACCTCAGCCATCTGCGCACGCTGCGCTCAATGGGAGCGGTGGTGATGACGATTGCGTTGCGGCAGCGCCTGCTGACCGACGGCACGTACTGGTTGATGCCGCCAAAACGCGAGTTTCCTTTCCTGGCGCTGGTTGAGCATACCAACTTTATTGAGCCAGCGCACTATGGCGGTGATCATTTGATCTACTGCGGCGACTATCTCGACCCGGATCACGAGTATTTCCGCCTTGCGCCTGATGAGTTGCTTCAGCGCTTCCTCCCGGCGCTGGCGCGGGTCAACCCGCATTTCGATCCATCGTGGGTGCGGGCGTACTGGCTCCACCGCGAACCGTATGCGCAGCCGATCGTGCCGGTTAACCACGCACGCAACATTCCGCCGCTGGCGACGCCGCTGCGCGGTCTGTTCTGGGCAAGTATGAGTCAGGTGTACCCCTGGGACCGCGGAACGAACTATGCGGTCGAACTGGGGCGTCGCGTGGCGGCGGAATGCCATCAGTACGCCGAGACGCTGCGGCTGCGCGGCGGCGTGGCGCTGCGCGCCTCATAACGCCTATGGCAGACGCAACCACAGCCTGGGTCACAGCACTTGGCGGCGCGTTCATGATTGCGCTGGCGGCGCTGCTGCCCTGGTTTCGCCTGCGGCTCGGCGGCAAACCCTGGGACGATACGTTTCGTGATCCGCGGTTGCGCCGCATCGCGCGCATCCAGGAGCGCTTGGCGCAGGGATCGCTTGGAGCAATGGGGGCGGGGTTTCTCGTCTCCGGCGCTGGCGTGTTGCTGAACCTTCCCCCTGTGCCAGCGCAACTTGTCGCCTCAATCTGCTACGGGCTGGCGCTCGCCGGGCTGGTGGCGCAGGTGGCGTTGATCATCCGCTCGCGCCGGATTGAGTAAAGTTGCTCTCCTCGATACAGTTGGCGAGGCGTCGAATTCGCGCTCACCGGGGTGAATGAGGCGAAGGTCCCCCAAACGAAAGTTCCGCTTGCTGTCGGTCGAACATCTGGCGCGCCCGACCGAGGCGCTGCGCGGCGTCCGCCATCGCCAGCGCCGCGCGGTTGGCGTCTTCGGCGCGAAAGCCGCGGTAGAACGCCAGCATGTGGTCGAGCGCGGTCAGTTCCAGTTCCAGCCCTTGCAGGTAAAGCGCGTGCGCCTCGGCGAGCGTTTCGGGCGGATCGAGTGCGGCGATCACGGCGTATGCCTGCTCGATCTCGTCCCGCAGCCGCTGCGCCGACGTCGCATGGACAATCGACGATCCGCCAGGGCGGCTCGTCGCGTTGCGGTACGACTCAATCGCGCCGCGCAGCCGGGCGCGCGGCTCTTCCAGACGGCTGAGGTACGCCAGCGTCGCTGCTTCGCGCTCGGCGGCAAGTTCTGGTTCGAGGATCGCCGGAATGTCGGGCGACGGCGCCTCAGCGCCGTTCACCGGCGGCGACTGAGGTTCGGCGGCGCTCGCCCGCTGCGCCAGTTCTGCGGCGATGAGCGCCTCATTTCGTTCCACTGCCGCGCGAAGCGCATAATTAAGCGCAAGCGTGAGCAACAGGAGCAGCACTGGCATACTCCAGAGCAGCGCGCGCGCCCGACTCATCTCCTGGCGTGAGTGACGCCAGCCGACCCACCACGAGTCGGTGTGATCGGACGACGGCGCTGGCGCCGGGATCAACCGGCGAAGAGCCTGCGCCGCGCGCGCCTGCCATGACATCGGCGCTTTCCGAACCTCGCCATCAGGCGAAGATGCAGCCGGAGCGACGGGCAACGCGGCGGGCGCCGCGCGCGCAAACGGCGCCGTGAGCGGCGTATCATCATCACGCAGCAACTGGCGGCTTTTCAGCCACGCCAGCCCGCGCTGCGCGCGCTCGTTGTGCGGATTGATCGCCAGCGCCGCGTGCAGACAGAATGCAATCTCCTTCGGATCATCGAGCACGCCGGAGAGCCACAGCCACCCCATTTCGTGCTGCGGATCGAGTTGCACCACTCGCGACAACAGCACCGCCGCCAGGCGTCGCTGCCCGCCGCGCGCCGCCGCCACCCCGCGCACGAAGAGTTGCGCCGCCTCGCGCTCGTTCGCTTTGATCTCCGACCTGATCATCAGTGCTCCGGCAACAGACGCCTCAACACCCGCTGCGACTCATACGGGTCCTGCAGCAGGCGCGCGCGAATAACCTCCCAGTTGCGCGGGTCTTCGCCGCCGAGCCGCCAGATCGCAATCCCTGCCAGATCGAGTTCCTGCACCAGGCGCAGTTTGGCATCAAGCCCGCTGCTGGTGGCGAACCAGACCTCGCGCCGTCCCTCGGTGCGCGAAGTGTACGTAATCCAGTTTTCCTGCACCAGACCGTTCTGATTGCTTTCCATCAGATTGACCGACAGGCGATACGTCTGAATGATCTCATTGATCATCGCCCACGTCTGCCCACGGGCATTGCCGCCGCCGTCGCGGGGCCAGTTGTAGCCGTAGAACGGCACGCCGATCACCACCTTCGCCGGATCAACGACCGTCACCGCATAGCGCGCCACTCGTTCGACCCAGTAGACCGGCGCCACCGGACCGGGACCGCCGCCGCGCCAGTGGTAGTCGTAGGTCATAATCCGTAGTCGGTCAACCACCTGACCGATGACAGCCCAATCCTGAAATCCCCCTAGCCCGCAGTAATCGCAATCTTTAGCGTGAACAGCGACCGTCAGCAATTTGCCGTGCGCGTGGAGCGCGTCCGCCAGTTCCAGAATGAAGGCACTGTACTCATTGCGCAGACTGCTGCTCAGAAACTCGTAATCGATATCGATCCCGTCGTAGCCGTAGGTCAACACTTCATCGACAATCTGCTGCACGTGGTACGACCGCAAGCGCGGATTGCGCAGAATGCCAGGAACCGGATCATCGCCGGTGATGATATTATGGACGGTGGGAATGACGAGGACGTTTTTGCTGTGCGCCAGTTCGACCAGCGTGCGATCGCGCGCCTCGCTCCCGAAACGCAGGGCGCCGCTCGGCGAGGGGGAATACCAGAAGGGGCTGATCTCATCGAGGATGTCGGCATTCGCCTCGAACGACTCACGATTTTCGGACCCGAATGAATTGGGGAGCCAGGCAGCGATATAGCGCCCGGTCTTTGGATGAAACCAACCGCCTTCCAGCGTTATGTCAGGCGCTGCTGGCGCCGCATCATGCGCCGGAGCGGAAGGAACGAGGGTCGGCGCAGGAGCTGGCGCGGCATCAGCAGGCTCAATGGTTGCTGTCGGCGCCAGGGTGGAGGTTGGGAACACCGGCGGCTCGGTGGCGCGCCGGGCAAGACTCACGGTATCAGCCACCAGCAATGCCCAGACGATCAACGACACAGCGTAGATCGATGCAGACAGCGGTGATGAAAAGAAGTGTCGCATGACCGCATAACAGCGAAGGATATTCGCTCAGTAGGCGTCCAACTCCTGGAGTCGTTCATCGCTGATGCCGAAAAAGTGGGCGATCTCGTGCAGCACCGTGCGGCGCACCTCTTCGCGCAACGCTTCACGAGAAGGAAAATCGCGCACCAGCGGCGCCTGAAAAATTGTGATCACATCAGGAAGAAGCGGTTCGCCTCCAGCGCGCTCAGTGAGCGGCACGCCTTCATACAAACCGTAGATCGTCTGCCAGGGGCGCAGACCAAGCGCACGCCGCTGCTCGCGGGTCGGACGCATTTCGATGCGCACCTCGACGTTGTTCAGATATCGGGCGAACTCTGGCGGCAGCGACTCGAGCGCCTCAACAACGATCGCTTCGAAAGTTTCGCGGTCCATATATGTCCATCACCCCGAAATCACCCTCCCAGGGCATTATACGCGGGCAATGGAACAGGCGTCAAGAGTTCTTAACGCACGCGAGGCGATGTGATGGCAAAGCGTCGGAGGTGACGGCGACAAGCGTCAGGATGCGGCAACCGGTCGATACGCCGGATGATCGGCGAGCGCTTCGGCAAGGCGCATTAATCCCCGGTGTTGCAGCGCCTTCACCGATCCAACGGTGCGCCCAAGCGACTCGGCAATTTCAGCAAGAGAGCGATCCTCATCGAAGCGCAACTGCAGCACCAGGCGTTGATCGCGGGTCAGCACACGCATCACGCTCTGAAGTTCGTGGTAGGCGATGCGCGAGAGGACTGCCTCATCGGGCGGTTCGAGCGCCTGAGGCGCGCTCTCATCAAGCGGAACCGACGGACGCCGCCGCGCCTGACGCAGCATATCCATTGTTCGCGCATAGGCGATGCGGTAGAGCCAGGCGGAGAAGGGCCAGCCGCGATCTTCGTAGCGATCCAGTCCTTCCAGCATCTTAACGAATACGTCGCTGCACACATCTTCAGCCAGCACCGGATCACCCAGCCGCGAGGCGATGTACCGACGCACTTGCGGCGCGTAACGCTCGTACAACAGGCTGATCGCATCGGCGTCGCCAGCCTTGGCGCGTGCGATAATGTGCGCTTCGCTCTCAACGGATCCCTCGATAGGTGTCGATTTGTACGCCATCGTCTGCCTCTTCACAGTGCATCGGCACGTTGTGCCCTGGCAAGTTCAGAAATGTGTCGCAGTCTCTTAAGCGCATCGTCAGTGTACACTGCGAAGATGAACGAGACGTGTTTCATCAGCCTCATGTCATGCCCGGCAGGAAAGCGGATATGTGGAAAAACGACGCCTCCTTCTATGGATGTATGCGCTTGCTTGCCTCATTCCAATGCCTCATTTCCCGATCTGAACCGAAGGTCCGGCGCGATCAGGTTGAATATTGCACAAATACGAACCTGTTGCAGGTGATCAAAGATAACGCTACGACGTTGAGTCGTAATGAACGTTCTTTCACGATCTCTTCGCCTTCCTTTCTGGCAGAACAGAATATTACCGGGCGTTAACACATTTTTAGCACAGAAGGGTTAAGATATCTGGTACCATGGGTGAAATCAAAACCTGAAGCGATAGGGCATACTTCCGCCAGCACGTTCGCAGGCGCTCTGGTTGGTGAGCGATAGCGTGCAGTGATGTCCATCAGAAAGCGAGCATGCAATGCGGGATCACTACATCAAGCAACTGCAATCAGTGCACGATGACCTGCTCCGCATGGGAAGCCGCGTGGAGCATCAACTCGCCGATGCCATCAAGTCATTGGACCGCCTGGACGTCGTGCTGGCGCGCGAGGTGATCGCCCGTGATCGGGACATCGATGCTGCGCGCACAGCGATCGATGAGCGCGTCTTTGAACTGATCGCCACCCAGCAGCCGGTCGCTACCGACCTGCGCAGCCTGCTGGCAGCCGTCGCTATCGCCGCCGAACTGGAGCGCGCCGCCGATTATGCTAAAGGGATCGCCAAGAAAGTTGAACGTAGCCTGCAAACGCCAGCAATTATCGAGGCGCCGGTCGAACTCCACCGCCTGGGCACACT
>JAUQOW010000409.1 GCA_030550675.1 Chloroflexota bacterium | reverse complement strand
CATCGAGCAAGCGTTGCAGCCTTTGTCGCTGAAATTCTATTGAGTCTGTCCAGTGTGCTGCCATAAGCGCTACAATCCGAGTTGTGCGAGATCGTTAATACGGTGTTCCCACACCCAATCAATCCCCTCAGCTGCTTCATATTTGAGATAGTCAATTCCAAAATATCCGCACAAGAATAAAACGTAGACGACATGGTTGCCGTAAGTTTCTCGCAATTGGCGCATCTTTGTCGCCTCCTCTTTACGGCGCTTATTGGTATTCGTAAAATCGCCCGCCGACTTCGCCTCGATGAAGATTGGAAGCCTGTCCTGACAAAGTTTCCTGGGCTGGATGACCACGTCGACTGGTATGTTGATTCGGTGCGATGTACCAGCAGCAATATTCATCCGAAGAGCGTATGTACCGGGTTCCATATCCGCAAGCGATTTGTTCGATGGATGATCTTGCTTGCGGTATCCAAGTTGATCCAGATATTGACTGATACGCGCCAGCTGCCGCTGTTCCTGAGCGTTGCGTATGATTGGATCCGAAACAGTGTTGCAGAGTCGGTCAGCAATGATCGCTGCCGCACGATCACGTTCCTGATTTGACGGACCTATACCGCTTCCCAGCCAGAGGAAAATATCTCGATCAAGCAACTTTACGAGTGTGTTGCATATCTTTGTCAACTCTCCAATGAGAAGATGGGGCGCCATTTTAGCCGGCAGTTTCCCTTGTTCCATGTTGTTGACAAGATTTTTACTGACGCCCGCCAGACCGATCAATCGATCTACAGCAAGCGGCGGGGCAGTGCACATCCGCAATGTCGGGAGCACCGCAGGATGTTGCTGCAACAGTTGAGGCGTCAGATCGCGCAGGTCATTGGTTGCCAGGAACGTCTTCTCAACCTGTTCGACCGTCGCTGCGCGCGCCCTTCGGAAGGTTTCAGGAGCAAAAGTGATAAACCACCGATTGAAATAGTCTACCGAAGCGGCAATATCCTGCTTCCAGAGATGAGGTTTATCGGCGTTGATCATCGCTGCCAGACCGCGATACAAACACAAACCGAAAGCGCATTTGCCCCGGCTTCGGTTGTAGCACATATGATGCAGACTGTCAAATCTGGCGTCGATGACCGTCATCCGGGCGCGGGTGTGGGGGACGGGCGCCTACAGCACAAAGCGACGCGCCAGCGACTGCAACCCGCGGTGCTGCAACGCCTTGACCGCGCCTTCGGAGCGACCGAGCCGCAGCGCAACTTCCTGGATTGACAGATTCGCCATGAACCGAAGGTAGATCACCTGACGCTGGTCGTCGGTCAGGTCGTCTAGAAGACGGCGTAATTCCTCATAGTCGAGACGCACATCAATTTCACGATCCGGTCCCTCGCAGGCGCCGCTCCAGCTCTCCAGCGGCACCATCTGCCGCAGACGCTGGCGGCGCATCACATCAACGGTGCGATCCCGTGCAATGCGGTAGAGCCAGGCGGAAAGGGGCCAGCCGCGATCTTCGTAGCGGTCGAGGCTTTCGAAAGCGCGCAGAAAAACTTCCGCTCGAAGATCCTCGGCGAGATCGTGATCTCCCACCCGAAAATAGATGTAGCGGTACAGCGGCTGAGCATAGCGATCATAAATCTGTGCGAAAGCCGCATGATCACCGCCTTGCGCACGTTTGATCAACTCGCTGTCAGAAAGAGAGAACTCAGTGTCTGCGGAAGGAACGTGCATGCGCGTGTTTCCTGTGTATCGTGCGTCGTTGCGCATCGGTTCATTACTGGTTCGAGTGTAGCAGGCGAGCGCTACCAGTTTGTAACCAGCGTAACCTTAAGGCTGTGAAAGCGGGTATAATAAGGGTCGAAAGGAGCGGCAGCCATGGATTTCACAAACGAGCGCCGCGCCATGATCGATCTGCTGATTCGACGTGGCATCAGCGATCAGCGCGTGCTGGACGCAATGGCGCAGGCGCCGCGTCATTTGTTTGTTCCAGCGCATGAGCGCTTGCACGCCTACAGCGATCAGGCGCTCCCGATCGGCGAAGGGCAGACCATTTCGCAGCCCTATATGGTTGCGCTGATGATCGAGGCGCTGCAACTCGCCCCGACTGATCGCGTCCTTGAGGTTGGCGCCGGTTCCGGGTATGCCGCCGCAGTGCTTAGCCGGATCGTGAAACACGTTCACACCATCGAGTGTCGTGAGACGCTGGCGCACAATGCGGCTGCGTTGCTGCGCACCCTTGGCTACGAGAACGTCACGGTCCACATTGGCGATGGCACGCAGGGGCTGCCAGACTATGCACCGTTCGACGCTATTCTGGTCTCGGCGGCGTCTCCCTGGGTGCCCGCGCCGCTGCGCGAGCAACTGGCATCGTCTGGTCGCCTGGTGATCCCGGTCGGCGGACGGCAGGCGCAGATCTTGCTGCGGTTGCGTCGTGAAGGCGATGTGCTGCGCACCGAGCGGCTATGTGATGTGCGCTTCGTTCCGCTTATCGGCGGGCATGCCTGGACGACCGAACAGTACCCGGAACGCTGAACTGGATGGAGTCGCTATGTTTTCCGCGCCTGATGAGGGCATTTTTGCAGGACGCAGCAACGATACGGTTGAGTTGTTCAAAGCCTGGGCAGGCACAACCGTCGCCTACGCCGTCTTTCAGACCGGCGCCGCTAACCTGGCGAGCAGTCGGTTTTTGACCAACCTGTTCATCGCCGCAGTGGTCTGCGGTCTTGGATTTGTCTTCCACGAACTGGCGCATCGCATCGTGGCGCGGCGCTTCGGCGCAGAGGCGCACTTCGTCGCCAATGTGCAAATGCTGGCAATCTCGATTGTCGTAGCATTCCTGCCGCTTGGTCTGTTCTTTG
>JAUQOW010000408.1 GCA_030550675.1 Chloroflexota bacterium | reverse complement strand
ACCGCCTGACGACGCGCATTCAGGCGAGCCATGGCGGTATCGAAGTCCAGCGGTTCACGCCCCAGATAGCGACCGGACTCCGCCACGCTACAGGCGACCAGGGTTGACAGACGCGCCAGGAACCGCACTGCCAGTCCGGGAACCACGTCGGGCAGAAAAATCAGCGTTGGGACGCCCGCCATGCGCGCTGCCAGGAACACCGGCGCGCACACATACCCGCCAGTGCCCAGAATGACCGCTGGTCGATCCCGTTCAACGAAACGGCGCGCCGCTGCGACGCCGCGCGCGATCGTCACCAGATTGCGCACCATCGCCAATGGGTTTCGACCGCGCACTGCCGCCGCCGGTATCGCGTGGAACGGCAGAGCGCTTTCACGAGCCACGATCCCTGCTTCCATGCCCCCAATGCTTCCAACGTAGAGCGCCGACCAGCGCACGTCACATGGCCTGACGCCATCAGGTGCGTTCGGCGCCTCAGCGACGGCGGATGGCGCTCCAGGCGCGTTGAGTGCTGCGGCGACGGCCAGCGCCGGATAGACGTGACCGCCGGTTCCGCCACCAACCAGCCAGACGCGCAAAGGGTTCTGAGCGCCCGGATCGGGTGACTTCTTCATGGGACTCACCTGGAGATGGATGACCGGTATGACGCGAAATATTCAGCAAAATGCCCGTCGCCGCCATACACGCAGCCAGCGATGTTCCACCGTAGCTGATGAACGGCAATGTCAATCCGGTAAACGGAATCAGCGTCGTCACCACAGCGATGTTGATCAACGCCTGGAAGACCAGCCAGCAGGTGATGCCGGTTGCGAGCAGCGCCGCAAACGGGTCAGGCGCGCGTCCGGCAATGCGCATGCCGCGATAGGCGATCACCAGAAAACAGGTCAGGACGAAGAGCGTTCCGACCAATCCGAACTCTTCGCCAATAATTGCGAAGATGGCATCGGTATGCGCTTCGGGAAGCCAGAAAAATTTCTGGCGCGCCTGCCCGATTCCGACGCCAAACAGCCCGCCGCTTCCCAGCGCATACAGCGCGTGCACCGGCTGATATCCCGCCCCCTGGTAATGCGCAAACGGGTCAATCCAGGCAGCAATGCGCTCTTGCCGATAGGCGGCGATGTTGATCAACCCCCAGAACGCGCTGCCAGCGACGATTGCCGCTCCGATAATGTGCAGCAGGCTGGCGCCAGCCGCGAAGTAGACCATTCCCGCAATGATGACCAGCACAATCGTGGTGCCCAGGTCGCGCTCCAGCATCACCAGCCCGCACACGACGCCGAGCATCAGTGCGAACGGCGCCAATCCATAGGTGACGTTCGTCAGTTTCTCGCCCCGCCGCGAGAGCCAGTCGGCAAAGTAGATCACCATCGTCAGTTTGGCGATCTCCGACGGTTGCACACTGAACGAGCCGATGCGGATCCAACTGCGCGCGCCGTTGGCTTCGGTCATCGAAGCGGGCAGGATCAGAGTCAGGACCAAGAGAAAGAGCGCGCCAGCCATCAGATGCACCGAAAAACGTCGCCAGACCCGATAATCGATGCGTTGCGCCGCCAGCAGCGCAATCGTCCCGATCACTGCGGCATTCATCTGACGCCAGGTATAGTAGAGCTGATCGCCGGTATCGGCGTAGGCGCGCATAAACGACGCGCTGTACACCATTACCAGTCCCAGCAGAACCAGAATGCTCACAGTGGCGAGCAATATGTAGTCTGGCTTGCGTTGAAACGTTTCTGCCATAGCTTTTCGCTTTCAATCAAACAAACGCGCTCGATCATTATCTCGAAACGATCAACGCAAAGACGCAAAGGCGCAAAGATGCGCCAATCATGATCAACATCTTTGCGTCTTCGCCCCATTGCATCAGCTTTTCAGAAAAATCTCCTAGAACGGCGGCGTGATGATCGCTATCAACGCGAACAGCGCCACTAAAACGGCCAGCGTCAGAGCCCAGCCGGCGCGCAACTCAAGGCGCACCAGCGTGAACGGATAAGTTCGCATGTCGAGCGCAAACCGCGGCGCCAGCAGCCATCCGAGCAGCGCGCCGGTCAACAGACCGCCGATGTGCGCGTTGTTGTCGATATAGGGCGAGGTAAATCCCAGCGCCAGGTTAATCAGCGTAATGAAGATCAGGCTCCCCAGTTGCTGACGCGCAATCCCGCCCAATACCCGACGGGCGACGATATAGAAGGCGATCAATGCGCCAACCAGCCCAAAAATCGCACCTGACGCGCCCACCGACGGATTGGGATTAAGCGCATATGAAGCAACTCCTCCTCCCAGACCGGCAATCATATAAATTGCCAGGAACCGCTGCGCGCCGAAGAGCCGCTCCGTCTCAAACCCCAGCGAGTAGAGCGCAAACGAGTTGAAGAGCAGGTGCGCCAGCCCGCCGTGAAGAAACATGGCGGTAAGGAACCGGTAGTACTGACCGCCGGCAAAAATGGCTGCGTTATCTTTGGCGCCCCAGATCAACAGGAAGTCATAGACGCTTACCGCGCCCATGATCCGAACGCCAAGCGCATCAAGCAGCCAGGGCACGGCGAAGACGACGATGTTGATCGTCAACAGAATGCGCGCAACCCATGGCGTGAAGAGCGGGAAGCGGACCTGCATCGCCGCTGACTGCGGCGCCGCTTCTGCCGCTGCGGGTTCTTCCGAGGCGCGTCCTTCCGCTTCCAGGCTCTGCAGGATGCGCTGATATTCAGTATCGTTCTTGTCGTCGCTCACGTGAAACTCTGAACGATGCGGCGGAATGCTTCCCCGCGGTGGAACTCATTGCGGAACATGCCAAAACTGGCGCATCCCGGCGAAAGCAGGACGATGTCGCCAGGCGCAGCGA
>JAUQOW010000130.1 GCA_030550675.1 Chloroflexota bacterium | reverse complement strand
ACCGGCTTGCGGTCAATCAGAGGTCCGGTGCGAATCTTTGGTCCCTGCAGGTCCTGGAGCAATGCCAGCGGTCGCTCTTTGCGCGCTGCAATGTCCCGCAGGATCTGGATCCGTCGCGCATGCTCTTCGTGAGTTCCGTGTGAAAAGTTGAGGCGTGCGACATCCATGCCAGCGGTCAGCAATCGTTCGATCACCTCAGGGCTATCGCTGGCTGGTCCAATCGTTGCAACAATCTTTGTGCGGCGCATAGGCTCCTGCTCTGTCATGGGGCAACGGTCACGAGCGGCGCCAGTTTTGCCAGCAATGCAGGACCGATGCCCTCCACCTTGCCGAGATCATCGACGGATTGAAACGGTCCCTCTTGTTCGCGCCATTCGACGATCCGACCCGCCAGCACTTTGCCAATGCCTGGCAGCGCATCGAGTTCCGCCGCCGTTGCGCGGTTCAGATCGAGCAAACCTCCAGAATCCGCGCCCGCTCTGCTCTCGTCAGGCGTCGACTCCGCAACCGCTGTTCCATCGCCGATCCATGGCACCCGCACATGCTGCCCATCAGCAATCGGCGCAGCCAGGTTGATCCGCTCAATGTCGGCATCGTCGCTCAAGCCGCCAGCCGCCAGCACCAGGTCCTTCACCCGCGCCCCAACCGGCAACCGATACACATCCGGCGCACGCACGGCGCCGCTTACGTAAGCGACGATAAATGCGACCTTCGTCGGCGTTGCGGTGCGATCAGATATATCCTGATCAACTATGTCGTCCGCGAACGGTTCACTGATGAATTCCGCTGCTCCTTCGCCTGACGCCGGTCGCGTTTCTTGCGATGTCAGGCGCTCCAGCACCGTCTGCCCGATCAAGCCGACGCCAAGTGCGAAGAGCAATGCCGCTGCAACCAGCGCCTTGCGCCGCCTCACTTCGTTGAACAGGTCCACAACAACGCCTCCGGAATTGAATCTGTGCAGAGCCAGAACGCAGCATGCGCGTCCTCCCCGCCTCATTATCCCGAAAGCGCGTCGCCACACAACAACCCGTTGGTCGCCTGTTCGCGCTGTCCTTTGTACCGTGCCCATCAATGCCCGAAGATGGTCGGCGCTGCCGAATCTGTAACCGGGGTTAGGGGTTAGGTCGCGCGCCTTAACCTTTACGTTCCCACCCTTCACCTTGCCGCCTTCCCATCCGCCCCCGCGTAACCTTACAATGCCCCATTCCGCTTTCCCGCCCGCGTTCAACGTTCAACGTTCAACGCCCCAAGACCCTTGAGATCAGAACACGCCTGACCCAGGAAAGAGAACAGGGATCGTTCCACTGGCGACGTTCCCGGGCAGCCATCGATCACCGACACAGCCCTCGAGGGTCGGGTACGTTCTTCGACCTGCTCACGTTCAACCTTCCAACCTTCCAACCTTCAACCTCCAACGCCTCCCCGCTTCTTCGAGCGCGTCGGAGTTGCAGTCGCGCCGTTGGCGCCGGTCTTCGTCCGTCTCCCGTCCGTCGCCGACGTTCCCGTCATCGGCGCTGTCGCATCCGCGCCATTCTCATCGGTTTTCGCCTGTTTAGCAGTCGCTTCTGTTTTCGCCGGTTTCTCGACTGCCGCGCCATTCTCATCGGTTTTCGCCCGTTGTCTGGCAGTGGTCGCCTTTGTGGTCGTCGTGGACGGCTCTGCTTCCGGCTTCGACGCTCCGCCCTCATCAGGAGCGTACTGTGCGACTTCGTCCAGCGAGTTGACCAGATAGTCGCACTTCGGGTAGCGGTTGCATCCGAAGAATGGTCGCCCGAACTTGCCGCGCCGCTCAAGCAATTCGCCCTGACCGCACTTCGGGCAGGCGACGCCGGTCGATTTTGGCGGCGGCACCGGCTTCCCCTGTTTGTCGAGACGCCGCGTGTTCTTGCACTCCGGGTACCCGCTGCACCCGAGGAAGGGACCAAAGCGGCTCTTCTTGATCACCATCGGTCGCCCGCAGACATCGCAGACGACATCGCTCATCTCCGGGGACGACGGCGCGTCCAGCACGATGCGTCCCTCGCTGTCGCGGTGGAAGTTGCTCGTGAAATCGCACTCCGGGTAGCGATTGCACGCCAGAAACTCGCCATTCCTGCCGAACTTGACCGCCAGTTGCCCCTGATTGCAGCGGGGACAGGTCAGATCGGTCAGAATTTCTTCGCGTTTGACGTTGCGCATGCTGCGCTGCGCCTCCTCCAGTTTTTGCTCGAACGGTTCGTAGAAGGCGCGCAGCACAGGCGTCCATTCCTTTTCTCCCTCGGCGATGTCGTCAAGTTGCTGCTCCATTTCCGAGGTAAAGCCGTAATCGACGATGCTCGGGAAATGTTCCACCAGCAGATCAGTGACGACTCGACCAAGGGTGGTCGGCACGAGTTTTTTATCGACAAGTTCGACGTATTCGCGCTCAATAATCGTCGAGATGGTCGGCGCATACGTCGAAGGGCGTCCGATCCCCAGCCGTTCCAGTTCCTTCACCAGGCTGGCTTCGGTGAAGCGCGGCGGCGGCTCGGTGAAGTGTTGCACCGGCAACAATTGCAGCAGATCGAGAACATCCCCCTCCGCCAGCAGCGGCAACCGTCGCTCGCTATCTTCATCTTCCTCGCCTTCGTCCAGGCTGATGTTGTAGACTGCCAGGAAGCCGGGGAACTTCAATACTGAACCGGTGGCGCGGAAGGTGTACGGGTCGTTCCCTGCACTCTGCGCAATCTCCCGCCCGGCGCCGATGTCCACCGTTGTGCTGTCAAAGACCGCCGCCTCCATCTGGCTGGCGACGAATCGTTTCCAGATCAGCTCGTACAGACGATACTGGTCGCTCGTCAGGTACGGTTGCACCTGTTCAGGCGTGCGGCGGCTGAGGGTCGGGCGGATGGCTTCGTGCGCCTCCTGCGCCCCCTTTGCTTTCGTTTTGTAGACCGGCGGCTTTTCGGGCAGATAGGCTTCGCCAAACCGCTCGCGAATGACCGCGCGCGCCTCCTCCTGCGCCTCGCGCGCCACGTTCACACTGTCGGTGCGCATATAGGTGATGAGACCGACCAGCCCTTCGTCACCGCCAATATCGACGCCTTCGTACAATTGTTGCGCCACCGCCATGGTGCGTTTGGTGGAAAAGCCCAGTTTGCGCCCGGCTTCCTGCTGCAATGTGCTGGTCGTGAAGGGCGGCGGCGGACCGCGCCGCTTGTCGCGGCGCGTCACCTTGCGCACAATGTAGGCGGCGCCCTCCAGATCGGCAATAATCGCCTGCGCCTGATCAACCGCGCCGATATCGAACTTTTCAAGCTTCTTTCCAGCGCGCTCGATCAGAATAGCGCGGAAGGCGTCGCGCTGCGCGTCGCTCGCGTTCTGTTTCAGCAGATCGGCTTCAATCGTCCAGTACTCTTGCGGAACGAACGCCTCAATTTCGCGCTCACGCTCGACGATCAGGCGCACCGCCACTGATTGCACCCGCCCCGCCGACAGCCCGCGCCGCACTTTGTCCCACAGGAGCGGCGAGAGTTTGTACCCCACCAGACGATCCAGCACGCGCCGCGCCTGTTGCGCATCCACCAACCGACGGTCGATGTCGCGCGGCGACGCCATTGCGCTACGCACCGCCCCAGGCGTGATTTCGGTGAAGACGACCCGATAGACCGGTTTATCGCGCGGGATGTTCACTGCCTCGGTGATATGCCAGGCAATCGCTTCACCCTCGCGATCCGGGTCAGTCGCCAGATAGACCGCCTCCGCCTGGCGGATCGATTTGCGCAGGTTGGCGATGATTTTTTCCTTGCCTGGCAGGATCTCGTACACCGGCGCAAAGTTTGCGTCCGGATCGACGCCGAGGTCGCTCTTCGGCAGATCGCGCACATGCCCCATCGACGCCTCGACTCGATATTCTGACCCGAGGTACTTCTGAAGTGCGTGCGCCTTCGTCGGCGACTCGACGATCACCAATTTTTCGCCCATATCCTGTCCAGTTCCAGATGGTCAAGAAACTGTTAAGAAAGCATACGTCATGCAATCTCTCACCCGTGCCACTATAGAGGTTGCTGATCGGCTTGTCAAGATCGCATTCACCGCGTGCTATAATGCGACGCCTGGTTCCCGGTTCTCAGTTCTCGGTGCTCAGTTCTCGGCTCTCAACCGCGTGACCATCGCTGTTCTTATCTTTATCATTCTGGCGCTCATCCTGATCGGCGCCGTCATCTCCCGCGCGCTGCCTGCCGCATATCGCGCGGACGACCCGATCGAACGATACTTCGAGCATGCCCTGATTGGCGCGTTGCTCAATGGCTGGCTGGCGTTCACCCTGGCGCAGATTGGCGCCTTCTCTGCGCCGCTGCACGCCGCCATCATCATTGTTCTCTGCGCCATCGCCCTGTTCATCGGGCGCCGCCGCGCACCCGGCGCTCTAACCGTGTCAACGAATGTGTGGAGGCGGTGCGTTGCGTGGCACAGGCGTTGCAATGCAACGCCTCTACAGGGACGCCCTGCCCAACCTTCAACCTTCAACCTGCTGCTTGTCGCCCTCCTCTGCATGTTCGCCCTCCTCGTCTCCCGACCATTCGAGACAATCATTGGCGTGCGCGACGCTGGCGTGTATGCCAATGCTGGATTCATCATGGCGCGCACCGGGTCGCTGACATTTACGGATCCCATTGTGGCGCAGATCGCCGCCGATCAACAGTCGCCGGACCCGGCGCTCGCCGACGCTGCGCGCCAGGCGGAGACCAACTTCCTCGGCGTACAGAATCCGCAGCGATTCATCGCCACCCGCCTGCGCGCCGCCGGGTTCTT
Source organism: Chloroflexota bacterium (assembly GCA_030550675.1). GTDB lineage: Bacteria > Chloroflexota > Chloroflexia > Chloroflexales > Roseiflexaceae > Roseiflexus. The sequence continues at coordinate 8,295 of JAUQOW010000130.1, read as the reverse complement.
CATCGATCAGGGCGATCTGGCGCACGGGCGCGTTGTGCCGCAGGGGTTGCACCTCTTCTCTGCATGGATCGGGCTGATCGCCGCGTTCTTCGGACTGCACGCCGGGCTGATCGCGCCCGCCGTTAAGGGATTGCTCGGCGTCTGGAGCGTCGCCATGCTTGCCCGCCGAATCGCCGGTCCCTGGGTTGCGATCCTGGCGGCGCTCTTCCTGGCGCTCAATGCCGTTCAGGTCTGGTTCAGCCGCTACACCACTGCCGAAACCACCGCGCAGTTCCTGGTCTTCGCCGGTCTCTACGCCTTTACCGCCGCTTTCGGTCGTTCGATGTTGAACGTTCAACGTTCAACGTTCAACGTTCAACGTGAAATGGTCCTTGCCCTCCTCGCCGGACTCTCGTTCGGGCAACTGGCGCTGACGCGCATTGAATTCTTCCTCGTGCTGGGTCCGGTGGCGCTCTATCTGCTGTATATCTGGCTCGCGCGCCGCTGGACGCCGCCGCACACGGCGCTGCTGGCTGGCGCAGGAGCGATGCTGCTGCACGCCGGATTGCAGATCGCATTCCTGGCGCGCGCCTATTTCTTTGATACGCTCTTCGCCCGCCTCCAGGATTTTGCGCTTACCGCCGCGCTCGCGCTGCCGTTCCTCACCCCGACGCTGCGCCAGGTCTATATGTTGCGCCCCTGCTCGCGCCTGACGATGCAACCTTGCCCGCCTATCGCCGGCATGCCGCCGACTGCCGACGCGCCACTGAACTGGACCCGCATCGGCATCGAAGCGCTGGTCGTTGTGATGATTGTCGCCGCCCTGATTGCGATTCGCCGTCTGAACCTGATCGCCCGCGTTGCGCCGCTGCCAGCGCGCCTGAATCGCCCGCTACGCCTGGTTGCCGCCGCCGCCGTCATCGGGTTTGGCGGGTATGCGTACCTGATCCGCCCGCAGATCCTGTCGCTGCCAGTCATCGCGGCGCTTCCCGCGTGCCTTTCCCCCGAACAGTTGACCAACCCGCAAGGCGCATGCCTGACGTTGCAGGGGTATGTCGGCGCACCGATTGCAACGCCAGCCTACGTTGATCCGCTCGTCGCCTGGATCGACCGCGCCATCGGCGCGATGCGCGGTCGTGCGACCCCGCCGCTCGACGCCTGCATCGCGCTGCGCCGCGCCACGCTGCCGCCAGCCGCCGAAGGACGCACGATGCCGGAAGTCATCCGCGATGGGTTGTTCGATCAAACAAAGGTTATGCCAGAGACTCTTGCAGCCCTGCACGCCTGCGACCGCTATGTGCTGCGCGACCTGTTTGGCGCAGCGCAGGCAAACCTGGTGCGCCTGGGATGGTACCTGTCGCCGCTGGGCATCGCTCTTGCACTCATTGGGCTGGCGCTGATGGTCTATCGCATTGACTCGACATCCTGGCTGTTTCTCGTGATCACTGCGGTCGCATCGGTCGTGTTTCTCCGGTTGACATATGGAACCAGCGACCAGCACTACATCTATATTATGCGCCGCTATGTCCCGCACGTCTACCCGGCGTTCGCCATTGGCATCGCCTACGCCGTCACGCGCATGCCGTTGAACGTGCGATCCTGGGTGCAGACGTTGCGATGCACGGTGCAGGCGGTGCAATGCACCGCCTCTACCCCATCATCGCCGCCCGACGCCCCGCATTCAACGTCCAACCCTCAACCTTCAACGCTCAACGTTCAACACAACAAACCCACCCCCGAATCATCGCCGCCCGGCGTTCAACCTTCAACGCCCAACCTTCAACTTTCAACTTTCAACCTTCAACCTTCAACGTCCAGCCCTCAACCTTCAACCTTCAACCTTCAACCTTTAACGTTTCTCCGCCTCCTCCTTGCCCTCGCCCTCATCCTCTTCCTGGTCGTCACCGGACGACCAATCTTTCGCCATGCCGAATACGCTGGCGCGCTGGAACAGATTGGGGCGATGGCGGAGCGATTCGAACCGGGCGCTGTTGTGCTCATGCGCGGCGGCGCGCCATCGTTCGCACAGGCGCGCGATATTCCCGACCTGCTCGCCACGCCGCTCACCTTCGCCTTTGGCGTTGATGCATTTGCGCTGAAAAGCCGCGACCCCGGACGGTACGCGCCGCAACTGACGCTGTACATTCGTCGGTGGCACGACCAGGGACGACCGGTGTACCTGGCGATCAGCGCCAGCGGCGCGCTCGCGCTGCCGGAATGGCGGCTCGAACCGGCAGGGCGATTGAGCCTGGATCTGCCGGAGTACGAACAACCGACCGATCACAAACCATCCGCCGTTCAGCGATTCACCCTCGATTTCGCCCTCTACCGCCTGCTGCCCGAGGAACAACCGGCGGAAGCGCTGCCGCTCACCATCGCCCCCAACGATTACGCCTACCAGGTGCGCGGCATCTACCGCGCCGAGCGCATTGGCGACCGTCTGGTCGCCTGGACCGATGGCGACGCGCTTTTCCGCCTGCCAGCGCCGACCACCGAACCGCTCACCATTAGCGTGACGCTCGCCGCTGGCGCGCGACCTGCGGCAAGCGTCGGCGAAACCTGCCTGGCGCTTGCCGCCGAACCCGGCTACTCCGCCGATGAAGCAGCGCAGGCGACATTCACCCAGCCGGTCTGCGTCTCCCCCGACGCCGAACCGCGCACCATCGCGCTCACCGCCGACCCGCGCACCCTGCCGCGCTCGCCGACGGGTCATCTCCTGTTACGTGTGCAGACGCCAACATTCATCCCCGCTCGTGATGATCCTGCGAGCCACGACCCGCGACGTTTGGGGGTGCAGATTCTGGGAGTGGGGGTTGCGAGAACTGAGAACTGAGAACCGACAGGAAGATCAACCAGACATAAAACAATCTTGCCCGCGTTGACCACCTTGCGGTTGGCGTTGGCTTCGACAGGCTCAGCCAACGCCAACCGAAGGCGCCGGCTCGATGGTCCAGGTTTTATGTGATCCCCCTATGAGAACCGCCTGGTCAGGGGTTAGGGTCAATACCTTTCAAATAAGGGCGACGAGTCATCATCGACGGGATGAAGCGCGGATTCTCTGCGCCTTTGCGCCTTGTGCGAGCTTATTTGAAAGGCATTGGGGTTCGGAACTGGCACGTTCGACCTGCAACCTTATAACCCGCAACCTCATCGTCATCAAACTGTAATCTTCGATTCGTCTCAGGACTAACGGACTATTGAGCGCGCCATCCTCGCCTTCTATAATTCCATCAGAGGGTGTAGACCGGAAGGGACGCAGCATGCCCAGGCGATCAACAGGTCAGTCGCTGGTTGAGATGGCGCTGATTGCGCCAATCCTGTTCGCGTTTCTGTTTGCGATCGTCGATCTCGGCTATTACATCTGGGGCTATTCAACGCTCTTCAGCGCCGCACGCGCGGGGGCGGAGGTCGCGTCACAATTGCCGCCCTACCCGTCGCGGCTGGCGCTGCGCGCTCAGGGCGACCCGCGCTGGGCTGATGATCCCTGCGTGCAGCGCATCCTGGAAGTGACCAACGACTCGACCGGCTTCTTCCCGGTCAATGCCAGTCAGGTGACCATTCTCTACCCGAACGCGCTCGATCCCAACCCGCGACGACTCGGAGGAACCATCGAGGTGCAGATCGACTATGTTATCGAGCCGCTGACGCCGCTGGTCAGTTTCATCAACACGATGCTGGGGGACAACGGCACGATGCGCATCAAAGTGACGGCGCAGCGCACGATCGAAAGTCTGGGCAATAACCCGAATTTCGCCAATGGCATTGCCTGTACGGAACCGCAACCGTAGCCGCCAGACTGACAGGCAAGGGGGTACACTATGGCACGACGATTTCAACCAGGACAGGCGCTCGTCGAGTTTGTGATCGCCTCGACGCTTATCCTGCTGCTGCTGGCGGCTGCGGTCGACATCGGCCTGCTCTTCTTCAATATGCAGGGATTGACCACCGCAGCGCAGGAAGGCGCCACCTATGGCAGTCGCTACCTGGTCGTCCGACCCGATGGAACAGTCGACCTCGACTACGACATGATCCGCATGCGGGTGCGCCAGGAGGCGGGCACAACCGGCGGCATCAATTTCGTCAATATGTACGACCTGAACAGCGATGCCATTCCCGACGCTGAAGACACCAACGGCGACGGCGTGCTCGATCATTTTCAGTACTTCCTCGACCAAAACGGCGACGGGCGCGCCATTGGCGACCCGGTGACCGGTCTGATCCCGGAAGGGACGCAGCCCGCCGGGTATGTGAAATTGATAGATCGCTACATCCTGGTGCAGGCGATTGAAGACGTCTTCCCCTTCAACGGCAACCCGCTGGGACCGGAGGACGCCAACGGCAACCGCGCCGACGACCTGGCCCCCGATGTGGATACCACGCCCTGCGCCAATCTGGCCGACCCGAACCGGCAATGCTACGTCTTCGTCATTGTGAAGTCCGATTACAACACGGTCTTCGGCTTCACGCCCGCATTTGGCGACAAAGTGCCGCTCAGTTCGCGCTTCGTCATGCCGCTGCGCGCCGGGTTCGTCTCGCCGGGCGCGCCGACGCTCCCGCCGACGATAGTGACGAACACGCCAACCAATACGCCAACCAATACGCCAACGCCAACCGCAACGAATACGCCGACGCGCACGCCCACCAATACGCCGTCGCCGACGTGGACGCGCACGCCCACCAATACGCCGACGCGCACCAACACGCCGACGCGCACCAACACGCCGACGCCGACCAATACGCCGTCGCCTACCCATACGCTCACGCCATCGCGCACGCCGACGCGCACCAATACACCAACGCCAACCGCGACGCCATGCGCTGGCGGCGTCGGCAACGGTCTGCGCGGCGACTACTTCATCTACGCGCCGGGCGGCAGCGTCGGCACAACCAACTTCTTCCCGGGCGCGCCGGTCGCCTTCCGTTTCGAGAATATCAATATGGCGATAAACAACAACTCGCCGATCACAGGCGTTGGCAGAGACTACTTCTCCGTGCGCTGGACGGGACAGATCGAGCCGCTGTTCAGCGGCGAGTACACCTTCTACGCTGACACTGACGATGGCGTGCGGGTGTGGGTCAATGGCCAGCAGATCATTAATGACTGGCGCACGAAGAGCAGCAGCGAAAACATCGGGCGCATTTCCCTGACCGCCTGCCAGCGCGTCAGCATCACTGTCGAATACTTTGAGTGGACGGGCAACCAGACCGCACGTCTCTCGTGGTCGCATGCGAATCAGGCAAAGCAGATCATTCCAGTGCAACGGCTCTACTCGAGCGGTTCGCCAGCAACTGCAACGCGCACGCCAACGCCGTCGCGCACGCCGACGCTGACGCCGTCGCGCACGCCGACGCCGATCACGCCAACCAATACGCTGACGCCGTCGCGCACGCCAACGCCGTCGCGCACGCCGACGCGCACCAATACGCCGTTGCCGACCAATACGCCGACGCGCACCAATACGCCCACCAATACGCCAACCAGAACGCCAACGCTGACGCCGTCGCGCACGCCGACGCCGACGCGCACCAATACGCCCACCAATACGCCAACCAGAACGCCAACGCTGACGCCGTCGCGCACACCGGACACTGGAACGTAAGAACACCCTGCCTGGCGGAGTCCTTCCGCTCCGCCGGGCGCGCAACTCGATACCGACCGCGCGCCGAATCCGGCGCCGCATGCACGATGGTCGTAACGATCTACCAGAACAACTCAAGACAGAAACAAGAGGTGGCGGTATGAAAAAACGGTTGCTTCACCACAAGACAGCAGGGCAGAGTATCCCCCTGCTCGCCGGCATTCTGGCATTGCTGGTTGGCATGGCTGCCCTGGCTGTCGACCTCGGCGTAACCTACGCCGAACAGCGGAACATCGTGCGAGGCGTCAACGCGGCGTCGCTGGCCGGCATGAACCGCCTGATCAGCGGCGGACGCGATGTTGATGTCGCCCGCGCGATTTACGAGTCGCTCCGCTCGAACGGCGTTCAGGTCACCGCCCCCGGCGAGTCGCCGCAGCCCGGCGACCGCACGTTCGAGGCGCTGTATCTGGGAAGCGACGGCGCGCCTATTCCGGGCGAATGTAGCCGCGTCGGCGCATGCGGCTCGCAGCGACCGCAGGGGGTGAAGTACATCCAGATCAACCTGAGCGGCAATGTTGATACCTACTTTGCCCGCCTGTTTGGCCAGAGCACCCTCCCGGTCGGCGCCACGGCATACGCCAGCGTCGGCGCCTGCGCCACTGGCTACTATCCCATCGGTGTGCGCACGACAGTCGGCGGGCAGCCCATGTTCGACCAGTATGGGTTTGCCGACTACGACGGCTTCTATGAGGACGAAACCTACGCTCAATTGCGCTATAAGCGCCTTTACCTGCGCACTGAGAGCAATCCGAACGGCGGGTTCAGCCTGTTGCGCTGGCGCAGCGACATCCCGGCTGGCAACGCCAATGCGCTGGCGGAGATGCTAACTGGCGACGGCACGTATAGCCGGGGGTACGCCGAGGCGCCATGGCCCGAAATTGCCAGCGGCTCCGACGGTCCGACTCGCCCTGACTCCTATCCGTTCGAACCGAAGACGATCAATACGACTGACTGGGTGTACGGGAATGCGTTCAGCGGCAACCCCTTCAGCGTGCAGGTGCTCACCCAACTCGAAACGCTGAAGCGCAACCGCACGCTGATGACCCTGCCAATGTATCGCTTCGACAACGGCAACCTTGCCAATCCAGCATACTATATCGAGCGCTTTGGCGCCTTCCTGCTGGTCGATTACGGGGTGGACAGCGACGGACGGGCGCCCGACGGTCCCTGGATGGAGCTGGCATATGTCCGTGAAGGCGGGCAGTGCGCCAATCTGGTCACCGGCGCGCCGCCAACCAACAACTTCACCGTCGGCGGCAGCGTAACGTATTTGCCGCGCTATCGCACTTACCCGGACCTCAACCGTCCGGTGCAGTTCCTGCTGATCCTCGACGTCTCCGGTTCGATGTCGTGGACGTTCGACGGACGCGGCGTGCAGAACGGTCGGGTCGTCACCTGCACCAACCCGACGCAGGGGTGCGTGTCGATTGAAACTGCATGGCCCAACGCGCAGGAGCGCCGCATCTACACTGCAAAGCAGGTGTTGCGCCAGTTCGTCGCCCAAATTGATCAGGACCGGCAGAGCGGTCTCCGCCCATATGATACCGTGCGCCTTGTGACCTTCAGCGGACGCCTGGGCAATTTCGTCAACAGCAGCGGCGCCGTTGGCGACAATAACCGCGCGTTGAATGATCTGACCGAGGTGTTGCCCGCTGGCTGGACGAACGACCGCGCGACGCTGGAAGCGGCGATCACCAATGCTGGCAAGGTGCCTGGCTATGACAGCGATCCGTATATGACCGCTGGCGCCACGCCAAGCGCCGTCGCCTTCGCCCGCGCCAGTCAGGTGTTCGCCAATGCGCCGGAACGCGCGCCGAACGGTATGAAGTATCGCCGCGTGGTCATCTTCGTGACCGACGGCGTGGCGAATGTGTTGCGCAATGGCATGCAGAACAACTATGGTCCCGGTTGCGAACTGGGCGCTGAGAACGTCGGCTGCCAGATGGGCGATCCGCTGCCGGACGGCAGCCTGCGACCGCTCAATGCGATGGTCGCGGAGGCGCAGGCGCTCAAAGAGGCGTACATCCGCCCCAGCGACGGCGCGGTCTATGTGGTGGCGCTCAGCCCCACGTTCGAGACGACGGGACTCAACCAGGTCGCTAGCCAGCCAGACTATGTCAAGCGCGCGGACCGGCCCGAGGAGTTGCAGCAGATCTTCGACGATATCCAGGTCTCGGCGATCCAGGGCGACTGCACGCCTGCTCAGGGCGAGTGGCGCGACACAATGGCGCCGTCTGAGGTGCCGACCGACCTGCGCCCGATTCTGACGGATCGCATCGTTGGTCAGGTGACGCTCACCGACGCCAACAACAATGTGCGCGAAGCCTGGATTACCGCTGACCCGATTACGCGCCGGCTGTCGTACACTTTCACGAACGTCCCGCCAGGACAGTATACGCTGCGCGCCTGGCTCGGCTACCGCGCGCCGGAGGATAATATCTCGCGCGATAAGTATGAACTGCTGGTGCGCGGACCGGATGTGACTCGTGAAATCACGGTGCAGGTCAGCACCGGGCGCAGCCTCGGCGGCGTCATCGGCGTTCCGATCGCGCTCGACCTGAATGATAACGTCTGTCCGACGCCGTAGCGCGTGAAACAACCCCGACAACCGGAACGAGACGTTGCATGGCAAAGCAATAGTGGGGCGGAGAGACGTTGCATGCAACGTCTCTCCGCC
>JAUQOW010000129.1 GCA_030550675.1 Chloroflexota bacterium | reverse complement strand
TCAGTATGGGCAGCCGGGTGTATGCCTGCGACAGCCAGACGCTTGCGTTGCTCTGGACGTATGATGCCGGAGCGCCGTTGCACACGCCGCCGTCCTACTCGGCGCGCTTCAACCGGATCGTCGCAGTTAGCAGCGATCTGTACGTTCACGCCATTGATAATGCCAGCGGCGCGCGCATCTGGCGGGTGAAGCCGACGACGCTCGATCCCGGCGATCCGGGCAGTAGCGTGCTGAGAGCGGAAGCCTCCTACGGCTGGCCCGTGATCGCCGAGGAGCACGGGTTGGTGCTGATCAAGTTGCGTCTCAACTGGAACACCCTGTGGACCTGGAGTCCGTGGCCCTCAACGAATGCCGCCATGCGCAGCAATCTCCAGGCGCGCCCGGATCAGCAGGCACTGCATGTTCTGCGAATAGAAGACGGAGCGACGGCGTTCATCGCCAACGTCGGACACGGCGGGTTTGGCGACGGCAATTATATGCCGATGGGTCCGCAGCCGGTGGTGAAACGCTTCGCCGATGGTCAGGAAGTCGCCTACGTGGTGATGCGCGGATCGCCGTGCCAGGCGAGCCCGTGCGATGGACGGTGGGACTCACATCTTGGCGAGATGGTGCTGGATGACACGACGATTCCAGGGTATCAGGCCGGGTATGTGCGCTTCATACGGAATACCTTCTTCCCGACGGATGAACAGGCGAACCTGTCGATGGCGGGGGAGTACCTGTTTGCCGCGCACTGGGAAGCCGGGATCGCCCATCGCATCACGGATCGGTCGCCGTTGCGCGGCGGATCGTCAGGGACGCCGATTGTGACCGAGAATCTGCCGCATATCGCCACATCACAAGATACGGATGTCTGCGGACGCGGCTTTCAGGCGAGCCATTACTGTGCAGCCGGTCTCAGCAACACCCGGCAATGGCCCGGCGGGTTCTACATTTACTGGAGGGAAGGCGCGGTCTATGACCGCTACTGGACAGAGTACGCGGTGTGGACGGCAAGCGGCGATGCCATCTACTTCCTGAGCACGGACGGGGCGCTTGTGGCGCTGACGCAGGGCGAACCGCAAGCCAGCGGCGGGGGATCGTCAGTACTGGCGGCGCGCCCCAATACGTTCAGCGTAATGTCTATCGAGCAAACGGCGCGTGAACAGCGCCCCTTGAACCTGAAACAGGCAGCGTTGTCTGGGAGAAGCGCCGTTATTCCTTACACCAGCGCCCGCGCTTATTCCGGCGAAGCCGTGACCGTGGAAGGAACCATCCGGGTCGTCTTCAACAACGGCAAAGCCGTGTACCTGGGATTCGAGAACCCGCACCGGGGCGCATTCAAAGTGCGCATCCTGAAAGCGTCGTGGAAGAACTTCCCGGCAGCGCCGGAAACGCAGTACACCGCGGGGCAGCGCGTCCAGGTGACCGGGGTGATCGGCTGGTATCAGGGCGACCCGGTGATCATCGTCGAGGCGCCTGAGCAGATCGTGGTGAAGGGGGAGTGAGAGACGCTCACGAGAGTAGAGTTTCTGGGGTGCGAGGGGTGTTTGCCGCATCCTGACGCCCGTTTTTGCCCTCACCCTTAACCCCTCTCCCGCGCTGCGGGAGAGGGGAGCGTTTTGGCATCCTGGCGCCCCAACTCCCCCTTCTCCCACAAGGGGAGAAGGGGGCGGGGGGATGAGGGGAAAAAGGCGTCGGGGCGCAGAAAACACCCCTTGCGCTTGAAAAACTCTACCCTTGAGAGGGAGTGACAGGCGGGGGGCGACTCAGCGCCGTGATGGGCTGCGATGTTGTGGCGATGAGCCTCGTTTATGGCGTTCGATTATATATTCCGCTATGCGTTCGTTTGCCTGGCGACTGAAGTTGCGGGCTACGGGTGCGAAGCCCGCCTGCGCGGGCTCGACCGGGCGATGCCGGATGATGCGCGCAAACGCCATACGCCGCGGGCTATGGAAAGCGAAGCCCGCGCAGGCGGGCTGGACGTGGCGACAGGCGATACGACAACTTTTATGATGCAACGCAGCAGCGAAGCCGCTGCGTTGCATCACCTTTTATCGAGAGCGCCGCGCTGCTGCGGGGCTCTGGCAGCGCCCCAAAAAGCTCCCGCTATGGCGCGATGGTGAAGAGAGCCACTGCCGCAAATCCGGTTCGATGCCCATAAATCACCATTGAGTAGACACCGGGAGCGAGGGTGGCGGGCGCATCGAACACAAGGTTGACCTTGCCGTCGTCGTCTGCTGCGAACGAGCCAATAGCGCGCGCCGAAGCATCGGGCAGGTTATACCATGCCGAAACCGCCTCATTGCTCGCAAAAATGGCGCTCGAGAAGGTAAACCGGCTGCCTGCCGGTCCTGAGCCTGGACTGACCGTGAGAGCATAGACGCTGCGGTTGTCCGTTGCAGCGGCGGTGACAAGAACAGGCAGGTTGCTCTTCCCCCTTCCGCTGCCTGCATTATCAATCCATACGAACGAAAGCCGCTCGCCCAGGGCGACGTCCCTTGCGAGGGTCTCGAACACCTGGAAGCGCACGGTACCGGTAATGACCTCATTCACGCCAACCGGTCCGGTATTGATTGTCAACGAGTTGGTGACGACGCTTGAAACCCATGCGGCATCCTTGCTGAAGCTTGCGTCGATCAGGCGCACCTTCGCCGGATCGAACGGCATCGTGATGCGCGTATTCTTTGCTGCGCCTCTCCCCATGTTCGTTGTGACCACCTGCACTGTGATGATTGAGCCCGGGGTTACTCCGTGATTAGGGTTAAGACGCTGCACAACCCAGACATCGGCGGCAGGCGGCTCCTCCTCTTCGAGAGGCACGACAGGAACGCCGCACACCGCTCCTATGACCGGCGCCAGCGCCGCCTGAAGCGAGGGGAAATCGGTGACCTCGAAGACATGGCTGGCAGACGGTTGGTTGGCAATGCCTTCCAGTTCAGCGCGATTGACCAGGCCGCCAACCCCGATGGCGAACAGTTCGGAACCGGCAGCACGGGCGGCATTGGCGGCGGTGATTGGGTTCGGACCGGTGTTACTCTCTCCATCGGTCAGGACAATGATAACGTTTTTCGCGCCCTGGCGCTGATTGGATGTCAAGTGGCTTTGAGCGAGGTTAATGGCTGCACCGGTGGCAGTCATCCCGCTGCTCTGGAGCAGTGCTCGAAGTGCAAGATCAACTTCACCTCTATCGCCCGACAGAGCCTGTACCAGTCGCGCCGTCGTAGAATACTCCACCACGCCGGCGCGCGATCCAGGGACGAAAAGGCAGGAATTGACCACGGTGCGGGCAAAACGCCGCGCAAGTTCAAAGTCGGGAGGAGCAATAGAACCGGAACCATCGAGCACGAGCATGAGATCGAGCGGCGTGGGCGGCGTCTGCGCCTTTGCCGGGCGCGCCGGGGCGCCGATCAGCGTTGCGCCAAACATGACCAACAGGGTGAGAACGGTGTGCATGACACGCCGGGCGAGTGTCGGTTGATGAGACATCTGACCATTTCCTCCTTCCTTCAATCATAACGAAATCAGCAGCCGCGCACTGCGTTGCAATGCGGGATAGCAGCATCCTGGCGACGCTTCCCGACGCTTCCGCGCCGGGTCAGAGCAGCGCTCTACCTTCAGGGAATACAACCGACGATTGCTCGCTTTTCCCGTTGCCAGCGAGTAGCGTCACAGATGCAGGCAGATTGAAGTGTGTCTGTTGTGGCAGCAGGAACGCATAAAAAACAGATAAGCACATCTTTCAGCGATGTGGCGCCAGCCATCGGGTGAGAGACATGCAGGCTTGATCGTTTGATGCGTCGCGAGCATGAGCAGTATGCCACATATGCTCCTCTCCTGTCACCCCGTAAACTCCGTATTCAGATTAGGAATTTGTTATCTTGCTGGCAGACGTTCGTTGCCGCCATAATAAATGCTCCCGTTCGCACTATTGCTAAAAGCGACCAGTCACAGTAAGAGAGTCGGCGATAAGCCCTGTCACCCTGGGGGAAAGAGTTGGCGCACCTGGCGCCGGAGTCGATACAGAACGCAAAAAAGAGGGGGAGTTGTGATGGTTATGGCGGCGGAGTTGCACCATCTCGCGCATAAAGAGATTGTTATCTCAAATACGGGGTTTGCGGGGTGACAATGTAGCGAGAGATGTGGACAGCAGGAACTCACAGTGCTCGAGGCAACGACGTCCTGTCCATTATTGGCGTTCTCGTGTTTACAGTGCTGAGCGGCGTCCTGGCGACGTGCGGAGCGATGACATTTCGGTGAGGGGTGATGGGTGAAGGGCGGTAAAATGCCTGAGCAGATCGTGGTGAAGGGAAAGTAATAGACGCTTGGCTCAACGCCATGATGATTTGAAATTTCATGCCGCTGAGTCATAGCAACGCGCTGCACAAACCAGGGCGCAACGCATTCGGTCGAGGACGAAGATCTGGCAACCAGAGTACAACTCGCTATCAGCGAAAATAACGGAGACGGACAATGAGCGCGGCTACAACGGAGGAAAAAAGGTAACCGGACGCAAGCATCAGTTCCGGGTTGATACGAATGTTCTCTTGTTGCGAGCGCTGGCGCCTGCCGCCGATATTTCGGACATGGAGCACCACTCCCATATTCTACGGAAAGTTAACCGTCGAATCAAATATAAAAGGCTGTATATATTGAGGTTGACACGCTTTCCCTGTTATTGGATCAAAGACAACGTCATCGCGATAACAATAATATGATCGACCCCAAATCGACATAGCGTTATCCCATCTAGATTTTTCCGCGAAATATATCTTTTCATTTTGTTCTAGGATAGATTTATCCTTTCTTACCAGATATCCCAAAATAGCAATAAATAACACCGCTATAATAGCAAACAGTACGATTGCAACAAAAATACCTGCCAATTTATTTCTCGCCCCAATACCATCCGCAGTGACCGCCGTCATAATGAGACACGTAAAAGCAAAAAATAAAAGTAACAGCAAGATTGGAATCCACAAACACCCAAATCCAGTAGGCTTCTTCGGTTCTTCTGGTGGATTGAGTATCCGAGCTAACTCTGATTGCCTTATTGCAGTAATCGGCGTTTTGTGTGTATCATATTGTTTCCTGCCATCTTTATCAACATATATAGATTTTGTTTCGAGCTCTCCGCGGATTTCGTCTGTACCGCTACGAACGATCGAAGAGAGCTTTTCAGTCTTATCTGAGCGATGACAGATGGGACAATTTGATTGATAGCTAGATCGATTCTCCATAACCCACCTCCATTCAGAAGAGACGAGAAGATTAGAGCATGATCGGAAACCATTTTCTCGGATAGAGACGATTGAGTAACATTGTCGCCGAACCGAGATAGATAAACGCTTCACTCGATTCTGGGTCGCGGTTATACTCACGACTCGCCGGTCTCTTGCGTCCTGCCCAAGCAATCGAGCGTTCCACCACCCATCGCTTCGGAATGACCGCAAAACCTTTTTGTTCAGGCGGCTTTTCAATGACTGTGAGCTGTATCGGTGTATGCTGCGCAAGGCGCCGTTCAAGCCCGGCTTTGTACCCTTGATCGACCCGAATCTCCGCTATCCGCGGAAAACGGTGATGGCGTTTGACCGCCAGCCATTCAGCCCCTTCCGTGTCTGAAATATCAGCGGCGTGAACCAGCACGCGCAACAAAAAGCCGTTCGTATCAACCCAGAATTGACGCTTGCGCCCGTTGTCCTTTTTTCCCCCGTCGTCGCCGCGCTCGCCGCCCGCTTCCGTCGTTTTCACCGATTGCGAGTCCAAGACGCTGACGGACGGCTCTTCGTCCCGACCCAGCGCTTTGCGCGCTTGTTTGCGCAGTGCATCGTTGATCCGAACGAACGTTCCATTACGTCTCCATTTGTCAAAATAGTATCGAACTGCGCTGATTGGCGGAAAATCCGCCGGAAGCATGCGCCATTGACACCCGGTGCGATGTTTGTAGATGAGCGCATTCACGATCGCCCGCAGATCAATCTCGGTTGGGCGACCGCCCTTTGGTGAGGACGTGGTGACGATCGGCTCAATCGCCGCCCATTGCGCGTCGGTCAAGTCTGTCGGCTCATTGGTTGGGTAAGAGCGACGCTCACGCTTTGGCATGCTGTCTTTCTCCTCATCAGAACGCCATGATCGCCGCTATCATACCACAAACCCGGGTTTCCGATCATGCTCTCAGACGTCCATTCCCCCGCACAATCACCCGAATAACCCAGGAAGCTGCTTCATATATGTATGTGTTGAGCAATGACACTGAAAGGGCAATCAGAGCAATATTTACAGGTACGATGCACAAGCAGTCAACACCTAATGCGAAAGTAAGTTATGATCAGAGCAATGATCACCCACGCTGGCATGCCGCCCAGCCATAGCAGACCTGTGTTGGTATTACCATAATAAATCCAGCCAAATCCAAGAAAGCCGAACAATCCGGGAAGGAGTTCCACGATCACCACCTCACACGCCCCCGGTTCAAGAGGCGGCGTCAACCGCCGGCGATGCCGTTCGACATGTGTGGAACGATGGGCTTAACGCATCTCGGGTATGCCCATTATGGCAAATATCTCACCGTCCTGTCACCCCGTAAACCCCGTATTTTGATTAAAGAAATTGTCATCATCTGATGGAAGCGCCGTCATTCCCCCGCACCGCGCCGCTGCCGCCCGCGCCTGGCGCGGTTCCGGGTTTGGTTTGCGATGCAGCGCGCTGACCGCGTCGCTGGCTGCAATGAATGGCGTGGAGGCGGCTGCGTACAAACGCCCAAACTCCCCCTTCTCCCGCATGCAGGAGAAGGAGGCGCTCACAAGGGTAGAGTTTTTCGGCGAGCTATCATAACTGAATTGCCCACTTTGGGCATCAGGATACCAAAACGCGCCCCTCTCCCGCAGCGCGGGAGAGGGGCTGGGGGTGAGAGCAAAAACGAGTGTCAGAATGCGGAAAACACCCCTTGCACCCTAAAAACTCTACACCTGCGAGGTTGGGGGGATGAGGGAAAACAGGCGTCGGGACGCGACAAACAACCCCTTGCACTCCAAGAACTCTACCCTCGCGAGGGGTGCGCCGGGCGGGGTTCTGCCAGGCGTCCACCTGCGCGGTTCGGCGCGCTCACCGCGCGTTGATGCCGCTGTTCCCATCCGCGGAGGCGGACAGCGACAAATCCCATCAGGGGCGATGTCAACCGCCAGTAGCCGGAGCGATGTTTCCTGACACAGGATGCCTACACCCTCTGCACGCGACGCCTGCGTCAGGCGGCAACGGTGATGATCCGGTCGCCGGGCGCTGGCTGCGACAGGTGCAGCCACCGTCTACCCCAGGCGCCACGGTCGCCGAGCGTTGGCTGCGACAAGCTCAGCCAGCGCGCGTCAGGCGCCACGGTCGCCAGGTATGGCGCCTAGCTCACCGCAGACGCTGGAAAACGTGGTGTGCCTGTTCCTCGTTGTCAAATACTACGCAGGTCAAGTAGTGGAAGTAGTCCTGGCGCGTCAGGAATTGCTCGTGCAGGTTGGCCACAAGCTGCGCATATTTGCTGTGGCCCTCGGTTCTGAGGAGATCCCTGCGAACATCGTCCAGGAGATCCCACAGCTTGAGTGTCACAATGTCGCTTTGCGGGGGATGCACCAGAATTGCCGCCACAAGCGGGGGCAGAGCCTCAGCCCAGTCACCTCTGAGCACGTTGCTTTGGGCGATAACGTGGAGTGAGTCGGCGATGCCCTTGGCACTGTTGAGGTGCGCCCAACCCTCCAGCGCCTCGTGCGCCTTCAGCAGCGCAAGGCGATCATCGCACTCATCGTCGAGTTTCATCCGCGCTTCTTCGAGAACAATGTGCGTTTTCCCTATGTTGTGACCAAAAAACATGCGCGCCATTTCGAGCAACTTCTGCGCCTCTTGATACTTCTGCCGGTTGCCGCTCTCCTGCGCTTCCCGGCGGCGGAGTTGCGCCTGGCGGAAGTATTCGAACGCGATATTCATGTCCGAGCCGCGCCTGAGCGTGAACATGAGCGATTTCTGGTAGTGGTGATCGGCAGTGGTCAATTGCCCCATATGGTAGAAGGTGCGCGCAAGAAAGTGCTGGATGTTGTCTTCAAGATAGTGAGCGCCATTGTCGCGTGCGATCTTCACGATCTTGAGGAAATACTGATTGGCTTCATCAAACACCCCGCGATAGAAGGCGATCCAGCCGCGAACCCGGTAATACTCCGCTTCCGTCTCAGGGTCGAGCACAGCGCCATACGTTGTCCACACGCGGTCGAGTTCGGCAATCGCCCGGGTCATATCGCCGAGGTTCAGGTGCATCTGCGCCGTCTGGCAGGCCGCATACGCCGCCTGGCTTGATGCTGGACCAAAGAGGTGTTCTGCACGGCGGAAAAAAGGGATCGCCTCTGTCCATTTGCCCTGCGCATCGAGGGTTGCACCAAGGTTCAGCAACTGCCGACCCATGGCGGGTTGACCGGGAAGAGGTTCGAGATCAAGCAGCACATCAAAGCCGATGATCTCAAAGATCGCTCCCAATCCGGTGAATCTCAAGAAATCCCGGCGTTTGGCGTGATTCATGATCGGGCGCAGTGCGGTATATATCTTCGTGGTCGTGTCTGAATCCAGCGCAACCGTGCGACCTGCTAAAAATCGCGAGATGACGCTGGTCCGCACCCCGGCTGCCCTGGCAAGCCCGTTCATACTGAGACCGGCATCGTCCAACACCTGCGCAACGAGACGCCGCGCGGCATCCCAATTCGGCTTGGAAATCTCGTTCACATCACACCCCAGAGCATACAACAGCGCTTCCGTCTCCCGCCAGCGGAGGTGTTGCTCAAAGCAACACTGGCGCCTGATCAAGGTTTGCCTTCAGTGTATAGTAAGTGTCAAGAGACGCAGAAAAGTCCACATATCAGAGTCTTAAGCGACAGGCTGGATCTCTGTCACTACATCCACATCTGCTGGCATTATCATCAAAGAGCCCGCATTCCCACCCCAATGAGCACGGGTTCGACCAGATACGCTGGAATACTGCATCACCGCACATTTGTACGTTTGTGTGAGGAGACGACGCAGAATACGGGTGTACGAATCATCGTTCGGAGAGTTTCGTCTTCCAGCATAGTGCGCCTTTGTGCGAGCCTGCAAGAACAATCGGGAATACTCCGCTCCACCTGTCGCCATAGACTATTGCAGGTCAGGCGCAGCTCGATGCTCCATCGCGGAGGAACCGCTATGCCCGATCATCGTCGGCTGGCAGTGTTGACGCAGTTGCGCAAAGCCGCCGGAGTCACCCTGGCGCAGATGGCGCATGCCTGCGGATTGCACGGGAAACGGGCGTATGAGTCGGCGGCAGCCTGGGAGCGCGGCGAGTCTGTGCCGCGACCCTCCGTTCGCCATGCGTTTCTGGCGTATCTGGCGCATACCCTGAATCTCGCCGCCGACCGCGCCACCCTTGCTGCTGTCTGGAATGTGGCGGTGGAAGAATGGGGATGGGAGCCGCTGCACCCGGCGGATTGGGCGATGATCGATCAGGGTCTGTCGCCGCTGCCTGCACCGAAAGACCACGCTCACGCACAGACGCCCGGTGCGTTTCCATCCTCCACGTGCCAGAGGCGTTCTGCGCCCGCGTCAGACAACGCTGCCCATGCACTGGCGCTGCCACTGAACGCTGTGCCCGATCCCGGTCCGTTGCCGCCAGGGTCAGTGCTGCCGTTTGCGCCACATCCGCACTTCGTCGGGCGGACAACCGAACTGCTAGCGCTGGCTCAGTTGCTTTTGAGTTCTCCTCGCAGCAGAGCGGCGTCGGGGCAGCGCGCAGCCCGTGATCAGGCGGCGGAGGCGCACTTCAGCGCAGGATCGGCGTTGCGCACGGCGCTGACCGGACCATGCGGCATCGGCAAGACGCAACTGGCGATTGAGTTTGCGCATCGCTTTGGACGCTTTTTCCATGGCGGCGTCTTCTGGGTCAGTTTCGCCAACGCCGAAACGGTCCCGGCTGGCATGGCGATCTGTGGAGCGGCTATGAGTCTGCATCCCCGTTTTGATCGTCTCAGTTTCAAGGATCAGGCGCAGCTGGTGACGCAGGCGTGGGGGGACAACACTGTCCGTCTGCTGATCTTCGACGGCTGTGAGGACGAAACGCTGCTCAACCGCTGGCTGCCGCAACGCGGCGCCAGCCGGGTGCTGGTGACCAGCCAGCGCGCAATGTGGGAGCAACGGTTCGGTCTGACACTGCTGCCGCTGCGAGCGCTCAGCCGTGCTCAGAGTGTGGAACTGCTGCGGAAGCATTGTCCGCTGGCGCAGATGCGCGATGAAGAGTTAGTGGCTATCGCTGCCGAACTTGACGATTTGCCGCTCGCGCTGAACCTGGCAGGGAGGCATCTGTCCCGCAGCATCGACGCGCTGACGCCAGCGCAGTACCTCCACGAACTGCGCCAGAGCCTTGCTGTCCACGAGCGCGCAGGAGAGAGACCATCACGGCACACGACAGAACTGCGTGGTCAGCCGACGCCGCCGACCGGACATCTCTATCATTTCTGATCGATCTGCTGCATGCCACGCTGACCGATTCGACGGATCAGAACTTGTTTAGCGCGGTGCTGCCACACGTGCTGGACACTAGACTATTCCCAGCTGCGGATGCTTTTGTGGACGTGGCGTGGTTGCCATGGCTGGTCGTCGCCTTTTTGCGTCGCCTCGTCGATATGCGTAAGGTGCGGACTGCAGTGGGGAGGTATTCGTGTCAGCGACGACCCGCACTGCCCCTCGCTTCTTGTTCCGCGCCGCTTCGATCTCGGCTTCTAATTTCTGCATCGGTGAGCGGAGGGAGCGGCAACGCCGCGAGTTGGTCGGCTGCTGCGAACAACTGCTCCACACGACGGCGACGCAGCTCTGCCAGGAGCAACGCCGCAAGACCCTGCGCTGCCAGAAGATCGCGCATCTCCGCTTCGCGTGCAACGGCTTCAGGCAATGTGAGGGTTACTTCCAGTTGGATTGTCTTTTCCTCGCCCATGCAGCGTTCCTTCCGCTTCCGTCGATATCGGCGACGATGGCGCTATTATGCCTTTCTGAAAGCAGAGGCGCCAGCAGCCGCAACCACCCCTCCGCGCGGCAGGTCGAGCCGGTCGATCAGGTCAGCGAGGCGTGCCGGGTCGCCGGTGGTTGCGTAGGTGACGCTGCCCGGCGTTCCCGTCGGCGGTCTAGTCAACCCGCATTCCCGCAGCACCTGCGCCACGCGCTGCGCCACGGCGGGTGCGGCGTCGAGCAGGCGAATGTCGTTGCCGATCAGCGCGCGGAGCTGCGGCAGGAGCAGCGGGTAGTGGGTGCAACCGAGCACAATCGTGTCGGCGCCGGCGTCGAGGAGCGGCGCCACATACCGGCGCAGCAGCGCCACGGTTTCCGGCGAGTCGAACGCCCCCTCCTCAATACGCTCGACCAGACCGGGGCACGCCTGCGGGACGATGCGCGCGCCGTTCGCCCAGTGGTCAATCACGTCGCGCAGCAGATCGCCCGCCAGGGTTGCAGGCGTCGCCAGCACGCCGACGACGCCGCTGCGCGTATGCGCAACTGCCGGTTTCACCGGCGGCACCATGCCGACGAAAGGTGTGTCGGGGAAGCGGCGACGCAGATCGGCGAGCGCGGCGGCGCTGGCGGTGTTGCACGCAACCACGACCATTTTTGCGCCATGTTCGATGAGCCACCCGGCGCATGCAGCGGCGATGGCGCGCAGTTCATCGGACGGACGCGGACCATACGGACACCGCGCCTGATCTGCCAGGTAGAGCAGGTCTTCCTCCGGCAGCAGGCGACGCACTTCGCGCAACACCGTGATCCCGCCGACACCGCTGTCGAAGAAACCAATCGGTTGCATCTGTCTGCTCACGTTGCCCCCTTCTCGCAGATGCGCGCTGACATCCGCGATGTGCTGATAGTCGTTCTCGCACGATCTGAAGGTGTATCAGGCGTCGTGCAGTTCACGCGGGCTAAACCCAATACCTTTCAAAGAAGGACGACGAGCCATCATCGACAGGGCTAAAACGGGGTCAGGGCATGAATTGTCAGACGGCAAGCCAGCGCGTCTCTGCTGCGCTGCGCCTCGGCTGGCGACTGAAGTCGCGCCGGGCGGGCGTTCCGCCGGGCGTCCACCTGCGCGGTTCAGCAAGCTCGCCGCGAGTGAACGCCGCCGGTCTCATCCGCGCAAGCAGACGGTCGGCCGCAGGTCTATCAGGGGCGATTTCAATCGCTGGCAGCCTGAGCGTCGTTTCCTGACGAATCATGCCTGCACCCGCTAAAACGCGGATCTTTGCGCCTTTGCGCCTTTGTGTGAGCTTGTTCGAAGGGTATTGGGCTAAACCGCTGGCTTCGACAGGCTCAGCCAGCGGTTCAGGCTGACAAGAGAGCGTTCCAGAGACACTATCCTCGAGCGCCGCGCGTCTCCCGGTACCGCACCAGGCGCTCAACAGCGGCGAAGTTCCACGGCTCACCCAACCCCAGGATGATGTGCGTCGCGCCAGCGTCCACGAAGGCGTCGAGGTTATCCAGGTCGTCGGCGCCAATGGCGACGGTGCGCTCGATCGTCGCCGGGTCGCGCCCGAACTCGCGGCACCAGTTGTCGAGCACCTGGTTTTTGTGGCGGAATCGTTCAGGCGGACCAAACCCGTTCCACATATCGGCGTACTGCGCAGTCAGCCTGAGCGTCACCTTCTCGCCGCCGCCGCCGATCAGGATGGGGAGCGGCTGGCGCAGCGGCGGCGGGTTCAGGCGCTCGAGCCGCTGTTTGATCTGCGGCAGCGCCTTTCCCAGCGCGCGCAGGCGATCCGGCGCCGTGCCGAATTCGTATCCATATTCGTCATAGTCGCGCTGGAACCATCCCGCGCCGATGCCCAGGATCAGGCGACCGCCGCTGATATGATCGACGGTGCGCGCCATGTCAGCGAGGAGGTGCGGGTTACGGTAACTGTTGCACGTCACCAGGCAGCCGATCTCGGCGCGACTCGTCAGCATCGCCATAGCGGTCAGCAGCGTCCACGCCTCGAAATGGGCGCCGTCGGCAGGACCGTAGAGCGGAAAGAAATGGTCCCAGTTCCAGATCGAATCAACGCCGAGCGCCTCGACCTG
>JAUQOW010000407.1 GCA_030550675.1 Chloroflexota bacterium | reverse complement strand
CTGCGCGCCGAACTGGTGCGCCGCCGGTGGGCGCGACCGTTCTGGGAGGATTAGACAGGTTTCACATCGCAGACTCGAAGGAGCTCATCATGACCGCCTTTTTCACCCGTGTCGGCAGTGACCACGGTCTCAACACGCTGGATGTCAATCCCTGCACTCTGCTCGATTTCGGTCGTCTCGTTCTCACTGATGGCGCCAGTTTCGCTGGCGAAACCGGCGGGCGCGAGGCGTTAATCGTCATTTTCGGCGGGCGCTGCACGGTGCGGGCAGCCGGAAAGACCTTCGCCAGGATCGGCGAGCGCCCCAATCCGTTCGCCGGAAAGCCGTATGCGGTCTATCTGCCAGCGGGCAGCGCTTACACAATCACCGCGCACGGCCCGCTGGACGCTGGAATCTGCTCGGCGCCGTCGGATCTGACCACCGATCCGTATGTGATCACGCCTGATATGGTGGCGCGGGTTGATGCGGGCGCCGCTAACTTCAGCCGCACGCTCTACAACATTCTGACAACCAGCAGTCAACCTGATCTGCCAGCCGCGCGGTTGCTGGTCGGCGAGACGTTCGTGCCGTCCGGCAACTGGAGCACCTATCCGCCGCACAAACACGAGGTCGATAATCCGCCCTACGAGGCGTATCACGAGGAGATGTACTATTTTCGCGTGAATCCGCCCGAAGGGTTCGGATTGTGCCGCCATTACAGCCCGGAACGCGGTTACGACCACACCTACACCATCGCCGACTCGACGATCTTCATGGCGCCGCACGGCTATCACACGACCTGTAGCGCGCCAGGATATATGAATTACTTCCTCTGGTTCCTCGCAGGCACAGGACGCACCCAGGCGGTGGCGTTCGACCCGGCGCTCGCCTGGGTGCAGAAGGCTGTGCCGTTGATCAGGCAGGCGGAGCGATCGTGATGAGCAGCGCGCTTGATCTTTTTCGTCTCGATGGTCGCGTGGCGCTGGTCACCGGCGGCGATAAAGGGTTGGGGCAGGGGATCGCCATTGCCCTTGCGCAGGCTGGCGCAGATGTGGCGGTTGTCTCCCGTTCCGGGAACGCCACGGCGACGCTGGAGTCCATCGCCGCTGCGGGACGGCGCGGTGTGGCGCTGACCGCTGATCTGAGCAGCATCGCGTCGATTGACCGGATTGTTGGCGAAACCCTCGTGCAACTCGGACGGATTGATATTCTGGTCAACAACGCCGGGATAATCCGCCGCGCGCCAGCCGTCGATTACGAATGGAACGACTGGCGCGCCGTGATCGACGTGAACCTGGATGCGGTCTGGGCGCTCTGCCAGGCGGTCGGTCGTCTGATGATCGCCCAGGGACGCGGGAAGATCATCAATATTGCGTCCCTGCTCGCCTTTCAGGGCGGCATTCGCGTACCCGCCTACGCCGCCGCGAAACACGCCGTCGCCGGGGTGACGAAGGCGCTCGCCAATGAATGGGCGCATCTGGGGGTGAATGTCAACGCCATCGCTCCCGGTTACATGGTCACCGACAATACGCAGGCGCTGCGCGATGACCCGGAACGCTCCCGGCAGATTCTCGAGCGCATTCCCGCCGGGCGCTGGGGCGTCCCTGGCGATCTGGCAGGCGCGGCGATCTTTCTGGCATCCTCCGCCAGCGACTATGTGCATGGTCATGTGCTCGTCGTTGATGGCGGGTGGCTGGCGCGGTGACGCAACGGTTGCATTCCGTTTTCGGAAGTATGGTATAATCCGCCCCTGTCCGGTCTATACATGTGAGAGCCACGAGGCTGCATGCACCATGTTGCTTATCGCCTGGTCAGGGGCGTTGCCGCGTTTGCGCTGCTGATCGCGTGCATTGTCGCGTTGCCAGCCTATGCCGCGCCGCGACCGGTTGGCGTCGCTGATGGCGTGATCGTTGCGCCTGGCGGCGGTTTGGCGCTGGCGCCCGATGCGCCGCCGGCGCCAGCCGCGTTCGGCGGCGTCGGGCGCTACGGCAGTTTCATGAGCGATGCAATTGAGTATGCTGGCGCATTCGACACCCTGCGCGTCATGTATGAAACCCGCAATCCACGCGGTGCGCAGGCGGCGCTTGATGTGCGCGCCAGCGCTGACGGCGTGCGGTGGACGCCATGGGTCGTTGATCTGGCATCGGGCGCGACGGCGCAGTTCGATCAGCCAGCGCGTTTTGCGCAGTACCGCGTTCGCCTGCTGGCGACGGGTGACACGCCAGAGCTCCGCTCCATCCGGTTAACCCCAATCCGCTCCGCGCCGTTGTTCGCCGCGTTCGAGAACGAGCCGCCGCCGGTTGCGCCAACGTTCACCGTCCACGCCACGCGCCTGGGACTGGTCGGTCGGCGCACCGCCAATGGTCATCGCATTGTCCAGCGTGACCGTTTCGTGGCGCTGCCGTGCGTCTGTGTCCTCTCCAGTCGCGGCGGCAGCGAGTACATGGTGCGCATCACCTACAAAGGGCGCAGCGTCGTCGCGCCGGTGTACGACGTTGGTCCGTGGAATACGCGCGACAACTACTGGGACCCGCAGGAAAAACGGTATTTCAGCGATCTGCGCCAGGGATGGCCCCAGGACCACGCCGCCTTCTTTGAGGGGCACAACAACGGTCGCGCGCAGCATGGCAGGGTGCGCTTCCCCACCGCCATCGACATTGCCGATGGCATCTGGCGGGACGACTTCGGCATCAAAGGCGATCGCGCGGTGGTCGAAGTCACCTTCCTCTGGATGGGACGTGATCCGCTGGAACAATCCGCTCCGCCTCCATCTCCTCCAGAGATGCCGCCTGCGGCGGCGCCTGCCCCGCCGCCGGTGGACGCGCCTGCTCCTCCACCCGCTGAGACGCCAGGGGAGAGCGAGCAGGAGGCGGAGGG
>JAUQOW010000128.1 GCA_030550675.1 Chloroflexota bacterium | reverse complement strand
GTCCGAAATGAACGCAATGCGCCGTCCGTCCGGCGACCACGCCGGGCTGTGATCCGGCGCAGGGTGATTGGTCAGATTGACGACTGCGCCGTTTTCCGCTTCGGCGATATAAATCTCCTGGTTGCCGTCGCGCCAGGAGGTGAACGCGATTCGCCGCCCATCGGGCGACCACGCTGGCTGCGAGTCGGCGGCGGGGTGGTTGGTGATGCGCCGGAGATCGCCGCTGATGAGGTCGAGCGTGTAGATCTCGAGATTGCCGTCGCGCATGCTGCTGAACGCAATCCGGCGACCATCGGGCGACCAGGAGGGTTCGCCGTCGTAGGCGGGATGATCGGTCAACCGCTGGCGATCGCTGCCGTCGGCGCGCATCGTGAAGAGGTCCCAATTGCTATTGCGGCGGCTGGCGAACACGATCCGCTCGGCGTCGGGCGACCAGGAGGGGCTGCGGTCGGGATGCGGGTCGGCGGTGAGATTCGCCACCCGTTCACCGGCGAGATCGGCGCTGAAAATGTCGAAGGCGCCGTTGTCGCCGCGCGATGCGGCGAAAAGAATGCGCCCCTGACCGGGGAGCGCCGGGCGCTGCGGCTCGGACGACGCCGATGGCGCCAGAGGCGTCCCTGTCAGGATAATCAGCAGGAATGTCAGAAACCGCATGGGCGTCACAAAACGTAATTCCTGATATAGTCCGGTATTCCTGGGCGCTGCGGGCTGATGAACATGAAGAATTAAATCCTGGTATGCGGGCTGGCGAATACATTCGCGCCTGTGGTCCTCCGGCCGGACACCCGCCTGCGCGAACGGGACCGCGTCGGCGCAGGCCGACGCCCGGCGCGCACGCGCCCCAAGGCGCGGTTTCAACCGCCAGCCTGGGTGTGCCGATTTTAATTTAGTTAATCTCCATAAGCCGCGGGCTACGGGAAGCGAAGCCCGCCTGCGCGGGCTGGACCTGGCGATAGTCGATACTCCCCAGAGTATACTGGATATATGCGGCTTCCACAGCCTCATAGAAATGAGAAATCAATGAGTCTCAACGGATATCCCGTCGATGCGCCACGACAGTTCTATCGCTGGCGCAATTATCGAGTGGCATACTACACCGCAGGCGTCGGTTCGCCCATTCTGCTGATCCATAGCATCAACGCCGCCGCATCCTCATTCGAGATGCGGCGTCCGTTTGCCGCGCTGCGGAGCGAACATCAGGTCTTCGCCCTCGATTTTCTGGGGTTTGGCGGCTCCGACCACCCCCGGCGCACCTACAGCGCCAATGATTACATTGACCTGATCAGCGACTTCGCCCGCGACATCGTCGGAAAAGGCGCGCCAGTGATCGCCAGCTCGCTTGGCGCGGCGTACACTATTCGCGCGGCTGCCCGCGATCCCGAACTCTTCGGTCCGCTGACCCTGATCTGCCCAACCGGCATCCGCAACCTGGCGCAACCGCAGCAACCGGGGTGGAGTTACGAGGTGCTCGCCGGTCCGCTGGGCGATCTGATCTTTCGTGCGCTGGCGAGTCGCCCCAGCATCGCCTTTTTCCTGCGCACCCAATCGTACTACGACCCATCAGCGGTGGACGACCATCTGATCGAAGGGTTCTACCGCGCCGCGCATCAGGCAGGCGCGAAATGGGCGCCAATCTGCTTCCTGACCGGGCTGTTGAACTGTGATGTGCGGGAGGCATTTGCGCAATTGCGCCAGCCCATCCTGCTGGTCTGGGGTCGTTACGCCGATCTGACGCCCTTGCGCACTGCCGACGCATTCCTGGCGCGCAATCCGCGCGCACGCCTCGCAGTGGTGGACAAAGCCCGCCTCTCGTTACAGGACGAACGTCCCGCAGAGTTCCTGCGCCTGGTGCGGGAATTTCTTGCCATCCACAATTCGCAGCGTGCATAGGCATTGACATACGGGCAGCCATCGCTTATAATCAGAACAAATGTACGAATCAACGACAGCGAGGCAGCCATGGCGATTGGTCGCAACAAAATCCGCCAGTTCACCGATGCAATGACCATCCAGTGGGCCAACGGCAAGAACGAAGCGCGGCTCACTCCCGGCAGCGGACGGTTCGTTTCGCATGTCGGCTGGTACGCCGAAGTCGGGCGCGACGACGAGTTCGACCGGTTTGTCTACCAGGCGGGCATACCGCAAATGGAGATCCGCCACCCGCGGCAGGGGGCGTCCGCACAGATCGTTCGGCACTGGAACCTGGGTGAGCAACTGCGGTTCTTTCCTGTCACCAGCGGTCCGGTGGCGACGACCGTGGCAGCCAGCCTGTCGCCGCGCAACATTGCCGCCACCATTGAGGCGGGCATCGGGTTGCGCTGGGGGCGCGGCGAGGGCGAACGCTCGAAGATGGCGATCCGCGGTTACGTGCAGATTCGCCGTCCGAACCGCGCTGGCGCCGGAGCGCACGAGGAATGGCTGCTCTACCCGCGCCTGGTGCAGATCTCGGTGCGCTCCCGCATGACCGATGAACTCCTCGCTGCCCTCGTCAATCACGTGCGCGTATGCGAAATTGCCGATACGCTGGTGGATCGGTCAAAGCATCCCGACGTCATCCATTGCTACGAACTGGCATTGCCGCTCGGTCCGGGGCAGGAAGAACAGTGGGGCAAAGGCGAAACGACCACCGTGATGCCGATCGCCAGCCTTCATCCCGAAACGATTGACCTGCCATACCTGCGGAGTCTATGGCGTCCTGATCAGGTCGTCGAGCTGGCGCTGCGCGACTGGCCCGACGTCCAGGCGTGGGCGCAGGAGTTCAGCATGGGCGGGTATGCCGAACCTGCCGGGCAGACGCTAGCAGACGATGCGCGTGCAGGCGAAGAAGCAGCGGCGGCAAACGGGCGAATGGTGCATGCCGAGGCATAGACTTTGAAGACATATGACTATGCGTTCCCTGAAAGTACAGACGTCTCGCTCCGCCGGGAGACGCCGCGGATCAGCCCGATAAGGCATATGATCGCGGCTTCTGCGGATTGTTGCCGTCGTTCATCCATCGGGCGGGATTGGTCTCGATGTAGTTGTGCACGACACGTGGCTGGTGTTCCACATCCCGCTGCATGCCCTTGGGGATTGGTTCACATATAAGAATAACCCCTAACCCCTAACCCCTGATCCCCGCTCTGGTATAATAGTCCCTGCAATCGCAACGAGTTCGATGGAGGGTGCAGGCATATGTCAGGTCTATTCCAGCGTATCGCCGATGCGGTCTACCGCGAATACGACCGGCGCATCAAACGTGCCAGCCTGATCACAGAATATGGCATCGCGCATCACCACGACCACGACGAAGCACACGCCAATGGCGAGATAGCGATTGTCAATCTGTCACCCGGCGAATTGGCGGACGAGGAGCGCACGCATCTGGAAACAGGCGCGGAGCATGGCGAAGAAGCGGTGATCGAGCGTCTCGAGGTTGAACCGCTTGCGACTGAGAGCGAGACGACTCCCACACCCGCAGCGGCAGCCGAAGAAGAGATCGAGGCGGAAATTATCAATGCCCCGCCAGGCGCTCCGATCCCGCGTGAGTAATGCGCAGGGATGCCAGGAAATGCGGAAATGGCTCGTGCGTCCATGGGAAGATGCAAGGGGAGTCCCAAGGCGCAGAGAAACGCACTTCCTTTTCTAACGCGAGAACCCCAAGGATCACGGCACACGGCTGCTTGGCTCTTCACCAATCACTTTCAAAAATAGTTCAACGACGTCAGGATCAAAGTGCTTCCCCGCCTGTGATCGAATATACTCAAGCGCTTCCTCCCGTTTCCAGCGCGTGCGATACGGACGGTCGGACTGAAGGGCGTCCCATACGTCTGCGACCGCGAAGAGGCGCGCCGAGAGCGGGATTTGCTCGCCTTTCAGCCCGCGCGGATACCCTGTGCCATCCCATCGTTCATGGTGACAGTAGGGAATGTCCAGCGCAGGGCGAAGGTATTCGATAGGCGATAGCATCATGTACGCATAGTCGGGATGCTTGCGCATGATCGCCCATTCTTCTTCAGTCAGCGGTTCAGGCTTGCGCAGAATGGCGTCGGGTATGCCGAGTTTGCCGATGTCGTGCAGCAGCGCGCCGCGTCGAATGTGGGCGATCTGTTCATCGCTCAGACCTGCTGCACGCGCCAGTTGCACCGTCAACTCCGTGACCCGTTGCGAGTGCCCTTCCGTCTCTCGATCGCGCAGATCGAGCGCCTGCGCCCATCCCCGGATCGTGGCTTCATACGCAAGCACCATTTGCGCATTCGAGCGCTGCATGGCTTCAAACAACGCCACGCTGTCAATTGCAATAGCTGCCTGAACCGCCAGCGTCTCCAGGAAATCGAACCAGTCCTGATCGGGATCGAGGCGACTGCGGTGGAAGAGTTCCAGCACGCCCTTCACCTGACCCTTGGCAATCAATGGAACGCCGCAATAGGTCACAAATGCTTCGCGCTGCAGAATGGGCGAAGTAAAGGTCTCTGGATATTCCTGCCGAAGATCAGCGATGAACAATAATCTCCGGTCGAACGCAACCCGCCCGGCATATCCTTCGCCGGCAGACAGCGTCATCGGCTGCATGGGAAGCGACTGAAACCCTCGTCCGGCGGCAAACGTCAACGTTTGCGTGTGGGGGTCGAGCAACTGGACGGATGCAGCGTCTACGTGCAGATGCAGCGTGACCTGCTCGAGCAGGATGTCGAGCACCGCGCGCATATCGAGAGAGGAAATGATCGCCCGATCAATCGTGCGCAACGCCCGCAAACGTCGCAGATGGAGGTGCAGTCGCTGCTCCGCCCGCACCCGCTCCGTCACATCTTCGATCGCCAGCAGGATGAACTCGTCCGAATGCTGCACACGGCGGGCGTTGAGCAGCATGGTGCGGCGACCAATATGCTCAAAATCGTGGGTGACCTCGTATCCGTCAAAGTGCGTATTCTGCGGCAGAATCTCCTCCAGCAGACGCCGCAATTCAGGAATATCCCACTGGCGATTGCCCAACTCGTAAATGGGTCGATCCAGCGTTTCCGCTGGAGTGGTGCGAAACATCTGGTAAAAAGCGCGATTGGCTGAGATCACGCGCAGATCGCGGCTGAGGACGAGCAATGGTTCGCGCACGGTTGCGATAACGTTCTCGGCAAACTCGCGCGCCTGGTAAGCGCTGCGGAGATCGGCGCGTGCGGCGGTCTGGTCCTGAAAGATCAGAATAATGCCAGCAATATCGCCAGTTGCCGTGCGGATCGGAGCGCCGGTATCGCCAATTGGAACAGTGCGTCCGTCACGACGGACCAACACCGTGCGCCGACTCAACTTGACCGCAGCGCCCTCGCGCAACACGCGCGCCACCGGGCTTTCGAGGGTTGCGCGGGTTTCTTCGTCAACAATCTGAAAGATCTGTTCCAGCGGGCTTTCCCGCGCCTCCGACTCGGTCCATCCGGTCAGGCGTTCAGCAGCGGGGTTCATCAGATTGATGCGCCCTTCGACATTGGTCACGATCACAGCGTCGCCGATGCTGTACAGTGCGTCGCGCAGATACGCCTCGCGCATGCGAAGCTCCTCGTAGAGAGCGGATAACTCGCGCCGGGTCATCTTCCGTCGTGACGATCCGCCAGATCTGTTGCCGGGCATGTGAATATCCTTCCTGGCAGTGACGACGTGCCAGCGTTGCATACGATGGCTGTGCAGCAATCCGGCGCCTGGAAGAGAAGGGTTTCACAACCCCAGGATCATTTGCTCAGAACGATGCGTTCATCATGACATCGTGCAGGCGGCTACGACACGCCATCGGTTATTATATCACCGGGCGAACGATCTGCCTGCTGCGCTTCCAGCGCTGCGATGCGACGTTCGAGTTCAGCGCGCTCGGCGCGTAACACGGCGATTTGCTGTTGCAAGGCGAACAGATGCGCCTGTAATCGCATTTGTTCAATATCACGGAGACGCATGTCCAGTCGCCGCTCCTTTTCGGTCAGCGCATCGAGCGCGCGCACAACCGCGCCGTGAAACTCGCTGATCTGCAGCCACTGCGGGAGGGTGTACCACCATGTCGCCCGGCGCACCAGGCGCTGAAACGTGTTGATCGCCGCCGCCAGCCCCGGACGGTTCGACTGAACAATTCGATGCGGATCGACCGACCAGATGGCGCGTGCGACTGCCAGATTCTCGTGCAGATATGCGTCCGCCGGGCTGGCGGGCGCGGCGGGTGAACTGGCGCCTGGCGCTGGCGGCGTGCCTGTGTCGCCGGTCTCCAGAGCGCGCTCGACTGCCGCCATGAGCGTTAGCGCATCATCACTGTCGGCATTGACCCAATAAATCGCCATCGTCGCCTCGCATGTCGTTCAGCGCGCGTCTGAGCATAGACCGCCAGCGTCTCGCAGGCGGCGCGCTCCCACGAGAACCGCTTTGCGCGTTCAATACCGGCGCACCGCAATCGCTGCGCCAGGTCCTCGTTTTCCAGCAGCGCGGCGATTTGACGCGCAATGTCATTCACATGATACGGATCGCAATACAACCCGGCATCGCCAACCACTTCGGGGAGCGATGAGGTGTTTGCCGTGATCACCGGCGTTCCCGACGCCAGCGCCTCTAGCGGCGGAAGCCCGAACCCTTCGTAGAGCGATGGGTATACGAAGAGACGCGCACCTGCAATCAAGGCGGGCAGATCATCGTCGGGCACGCGCCCCACAAAGCGGACCAACCCGGCAACGCCAGCCTGTTCCGGCGCGGCAAGGATCGCTTCATACTTCCAGCCGTAGCCGCCAGCAATGATCAATGGCGGCAATCGACGCTCGCCTGCGACGTACTGCGCGCGCAGCGCGGCATAGGCTTCGATCAGCCGGATATAGTTCTTGCGCGGCTCGAGCGTGCCGACGCTCAACAAATACTCGCCATGCGCCAGATTGTACCGCTCCAGAATCGGGCGCGTCTCATCCGGCGTATGCGGGCGAAAACGCGCGTCTGCCGCTTCGTACACCACGCTGATTCGCTCGCGCGGAATCCCCAGTTCGCTCACAATATCCCGACAGGTCGCTTCCGACACGGCGATGATCCGGTCGGCGCGGTCGCGGGCGAATCGTTCTTTGGCGGCGTGCAACGCGGCATTCTCCGCAACGTGCAGGTCAGGAAAGCGTCGCGTGGTCAGATCGTGAATCGTCAGCACCGTCGCAGCGCCAGGCGGTGCATAGGGCAATTGATCCGTAGCGTGAAACACCTCGACGAACCGCGTCGCCGCCCTCAGTTCCAGCCCCATCTCGACAATTGACAGGCGCGCCCAGATCGGATCGAGGGCATGGTCGATCTTCTCAGCAAGGGTGTGCGCAATGCCGGAACGCAACGCAGGCAGCGCACTCAGGTAACCCCGCCTGATGCCGGGACAACGCACGACCCGCACGTTCGGCGCGCCGAGCGCCGCCAGCGGCGGCATCGAACGACCGGGATTGAGCGGCAGCACGTCGATCAGCGTGAAATGGCAGTCGCGCCCAACGCGCACCAGATGGTTGAGCAGCGACCGATGATAGGTCAACACGCCAGCCTGAGCAAGACGCAGGAGCGAGATGTCAACGCCGATGTGCATCATCCAATCGCTTCCAGGCGCTCGATAATCTTCGCCGCTGCATGCGCCCATGTCCAGCGCGCGGCAGTTTCGGCGGCTGCGCGTGCGCCGACCGCGCGCGCTTCATCGGGATGCTCATAGACATGACGCATCAATGCGCAGAGATGATCGACATCGGGATCAGCCCAGCGCAATCCCCGGTAGTACGGTGCGCGCGCTTCAGCCGGAACAAGACCGCGAATGCGTAACGGATAGGCGACTCCTGCATGGAGAAACTCCGTCTGCCCGCCCCAATCGGTCGAGATCACCGGCAGCCCGCACGCCATCGCTTCCAGCGCTGGCATGCCCCACCCCTCGCCGCGCGTCGGCAGCACGAAGCAATCGGCGCTGCGGTACAGACACCCGACCTGATAAGCGGCAACCTTCTGGTTGGGGAGTACGACGATTGGCGGACCGTCGCTGCGGATCAGGTCGCCAATCCGTCGGGCGACATCAAGACTGGGGTCGTGGTTGAAGATTTTGAGCAGCAGCAACACATCGTCGCTGCGTCGAAACGTTTGCTGGTACGCGCGAATCAACAATTCTGGCGCTTTGCGCTCGATCCACTCAAAGATCGAGAGAAAGACGAAGCGATTGGCTGGCTTGCGTCCGGCGATGCCGGGGTGAAAATAATCGGGGTTGACCCCCAGCGGCACGACGTAGATCGGACGCCGGACGCCGCTCGCGCGAAACACCTCAGCCCCCCAGTGCGTCGGCGTCCAGACCTCATCCATCTGGTTCGCCTGGTAGACCCACTCATCCGGCAGCCGGTCCGTTTCCAGCATGGTATAGCCAATGCGGTAGCGACCGCTGTTCTTAATGAACGAGTCGCCCTGATGATAGACCACCTGCGGCAGACTGGAGTCTTTGAGACGGGCGCGCAACTGGTCGATGCGCGGATCGCCCGTCAGCGGCTCGGTGAAGTCGTTCCCCCAGATGCACGCCAGGCGCACGTCGATATTGCGACGGTCGAGTTCAATCACCAGTTCGCGCGACGACGTGGCATAGCCGGATGGCGACGCCACCAGCGAGTGCCAGACGACGGCGCGGCGATACTTTTGGTCGTAGAACGTGCGCCATTTGCGCGTGAATGTCTCACGCCCCTCGTCCCACATTGCCCGCCACGAAGCATTGTTGATCCTGGCGCTCGTGTTCTCATAGTGCACCACCTGCGTCCCGCCGGTGCAGACGACTTTGAATCCCGCCTGGCGCGCCCGCAGGCAATAATCGGTATCCTCGAAGTAGGACGTGTACGCTTCGTCGAAGCCGCCAATCCGCGCGCGCACATCGCGTCGGATATACATGCACGCGCCGGTGACGCCTTCCACTTCGCGCACCCCTGGATACTGCCCGATGTACGTCTCACCGCCGCCGATCTGATACCCCCAGAAACTATCCGCTGGCATATACGTTCCGGCGTGTTGAAGCAGCCCGTTGGCATGCAGCAGCGTGCAACCGACAATGCCATACTCCGGGTGACTGTTCGCCACATCGCTGAGGTGCGCCAGCCAGTGATCCTGAATGATCAGCGTATCGTTATTGAGCAGCAGCACATCATGATCCGACGGAGTCGCCGCCATCCCCTGATTGTTGCCGCGCGTGAAACCCAGGTTGCGATCATTTGCGATCACCTGAATGTCGTTCTGCTGCCGCAGCCACTCCAGCGTCCCGTCGCTGCTGCCGTTGTCCACGACGAGCAAATGATACTCAACATCCCTCGTATGCGCGCGAACGCTTTCAATGCACTGCCGGGTATACTCCAAACCGTTCCAGGTGAGGATGATAATCGTAACCGGCGGGCGCCGCGGGACAGGGGAAGAACGTTGAACGTTGAACATCACAATCGCTCCCCAAACTCGCCGCTGCGACGCTGGAAATACCAGTAGCCGATCGCCAGCGTCGCCAGGGATGTCAGCAGCACGCGCAGCACACTGTCGAGCGCGGGCAGATTCGGCGTGGGTATCTGCCCGAACGCCACAGCGTTGCCGTACAGGACTTCGCGGTAGAACTCGATCAGCGACGCCATCGGGTTCAGCCAGCGCACCAGTTGCGCCAGCGGACCGGCGACCCGGTCGAGCGCGTAGACGACTGGCGTGAGAAAGAACCAGAACTGAATGAAAATGCCGATCAGGTGCACTGTGTCGCGGTAGCGCACCGCCAGCGCGCTGAGGAACAGCGCCACCCCCGTCAGAAACATCGTCTGAATGCCGATCAACACCGGCAGATACACGAACGTCCACGAAAAGTTCGTCCAGGCGCCAATCGCGCGCAGCGGCGGGTACATCCACTGCACCGCCGCCATCACCAGCAGCAGCATCGGCAGCGACAGCACAAAATTCACCAGGCTGGAGAGCACGGAGACCAGCGGCAGCACCTCACGCGGGAAAAACACCTTTTTGACCAGCGCGGCATTATCGATCACACTGCGCGTTCCGCCGCTCACCGCTTCGCTGGCAAAGTTCCAGGGCAGCAAGCCGACCAGGATGAACACCGGGAACATGGCGATATCCGCCTGGAAGAAGACGCTGAACACGAACCAGAAGACCAGCATGAGCAGCAGCGGCGCGAGTTGCGTCCAGAGATAGCCAAGCGCGCTGCCTTTGTAGCGCACCTGCAAGTCGCGCAGCACCAGGTTGCGGATCAATTCGCGGTACGCCCACAGTTCGAGGATTTTGCGCATCACGCCAGCGCTGCGATCCACCGCCACGCCAGCCGCGCCGAACAGCAACCCGACCATCGTCGCCGCCGAGAGCAGCAGCGGAATACGCCGGTCAACCGCGTTTTCCGGCAACGGCGCGCGGCTGGCGCGATAGGCGTCGCCGGGGGTATCGGGCGCAAATGCCGCTCCCAGATTGCGATACAGGTACGCCAGCGCCTCGCGGATCGCCTGCCTCCCCGCCGTCAGACGCAGCAGATCGGCGTCGATCTGCTGGAGCGCCGCGCCGGTTGCAGTTGCGCGACGCACCTCCAGCGCAGGAATATCGATGCGGGTCAACTGCTCCTCGCGCACTTCCAGGGCGCGGGTCAGATCACTCAACTCTTCGCGCAGCAATTGATCGACCGTGATGTGCGCCGAAACCGGCTCAACTGCACGGTTGAGCGGGAACGCCTGCGTCCTGATGATTTCGCGCAACAGGCGCTGGAACGCCGTTTCCGGCTGGCGCCCCTGGAGCGCCTCGGTCAGTTCCCAGCCCATCAGATTGCGCAGAATCTCGCGCCCGCCGGCGGCGCGCACCGCGCGCGCCAGCGTTTCCGCCGCTTCGTCCGCCAGCGCCTGCGCTTCGAGCGGGGTCCGACCCGTGGCAAGAACCTCGACCCGCCCATCGGGGTGCGGCAAGAAACGCACCGCATACGTCGGACCGCCGAGATCAGGACGGCGCGCCCTGAGCAACTCGAACGCCTGCATCTCAACCGCGCGATAGTCGTCGTCGGGCTGACCATCGGTATACAACTCGTGGTATCGTCCGACCGCATCGATCTGCACCACAGCAACCGTTTCGTAGCGGATCGGCTGCGAGAGGATGCGCGGCGCCGCCGCCGCCAGCGCGCCAAGGGTGCACAGCAGCAGCCAGAGCCACTGATAGAGGCGCAACGGTCCTCGCTGGCGGCTCAGTGCAACGATCCAGGTTGTCGGTGCAGCAAGACGCGCCATGCCCGTCATCTAGCGAAATTCCACGACCACAACATCGCCGACTGCCTGAACAACGCGCAGTTCCGGCGTCGCCGCCAATCGCTGCTCGACGACGCTCCAGCGGAAAGCGCGTGTTCCGTCGAAGATTGGTTTTTCCAGCAGCAGATATCTTATCCCCAGTTCGCGCAACCGCTGCGCCGAGGCGCTATCGGGGAATCCGCGCGAACGCTCGTTAAAATCCTGGAAGACGGGCGGGAGATGCGCCTGATGCATAAAGGCGATCGTCCGCTTCCCGTGGGTGAGCGTGCCGAACAGAATATAATAGTTGGTCGTCGCATCAATAACCGGTACAAATCCCACGGTGAAATCGCCCGACTGCTGTGCAAGCCAGCGGTCGATCGGGCGAGGCGTCAGCGTCGTATACTCGCTGATGCGTCCTGGCATCAGGTCCAGGACGATCAGCCCAATGACCCCGACAGCCAGGACAGCCGTCCGTGGTTTCATTAGACTGACAGACCAGGCGACGGCGCCATCGTTGAGTCGCCCGGATGCATGGGTGCGATGCACCAGGTGCGCCGCACCCACGCCTGCCAGCAGTGCGACGAACAGAATTGTGACAATCCCGAATCGCGCCCATACGCGCATCAAATTCATGCCCGGCAACTGGTGCAGATAATACGCAGGCAGCCAGACCGGATGATCAGGGTGAATGGGAACATTTCCGGTGTGCAAATCGGTGCCGAGCGCTAGGATAGCTGCCACAAGCGCAGTTCCCGCCCAGACCCATCGACGATCCCAGCAACGCAGCGCGACCAGCGCCAGCATTCCAGAAACGACGCCGACGTAGAGCGTTTTTTCAACCCACAGCGTTTCGGGGCGTCGCTGTTCAATGAACGCTCCCCAGAGCGGGTGCAGATGGGAAGGCGCGACAAAATTCATCGGACTCGCCGACCACATACGTGTCGATTCAAGACCGTAGGGCGTATAAATGCCATCGCGCGCCGTCAAGAGGTAGGGCGCTGCCGCGAGCAGCGCCCCGCTCAGGACTGCTGGAACTGCAAGCCACACCTGCGACCACAGGCGCACCCGGCGTATTGCCAGTGTCAACAGCGCATAGACAACCCCGCAGATCAGGCCAATAACCAGATAATACTGCGACGCGGCGCCAAGCAGAAACGTTGCGCCAGACAGGCCGGCGAGCGCTCTGCGTTTCGGCTGTGGTTGCAGCGAGGCATCCAGCGCCCAGAAAAACAGCGGCAACGGATAGGTGCTGACAATCTGCGGGTGACCGTAGCTGTGGACAAGGCGAAATGGCGCCAGCATAAATGCCAGACCAGCCACCAGACCGCCAAAGCGACTGCCGGTCAGACGCTGTATCCACAGATACGCACACAGCCCTGAGAGGAAATGAGCCAGCGCCAGTTGCGCGTTATATCCAAAGACAGGACCAAACAGCCACGTCAGCGGCGCTACGACGAGGTACCCGACATATGGCACGTCAGTGGCAGTCAATGCCAGACCATCAGGCGCATTGATGCGCGGATCGACAAATGGCGACGCACCAGTGCGCAGCGCCTCAGCCATCCATCCCGCCGCATACACATACTGCACATTGTCGCCAGGAAATCCAATAATCCGGGACGACGGCGCGGCGAGCACCGGG
This sequence comes from Chloroflexota bacterium, assembly GCA_030550675.1. Taxonomy (GTDB): domain Bacteria; phylum Chloroflexota; class Chloroflexia; order Chloroflexales; family Roseiflexaceae; genus Roseiflexus. The sequence continues at coordinate 270 of JAUQOW010000128.1, read as the reverse complement.
TGCATCATTGCCAGCGCGCCACAGGCGAAGAGCGCAACCACAGCCCAGTCGCCAGGCTGTATGCGCCACATCGTCTTCGTCCATGCGCGCATTCCTGTTATGCTGGCCATACCGTCACCTCAACCGTCGCGCCAGCCGCCAGATCAAACGCCAGCATCGCTCCTTTGATGATGGAACTGACGTCGCCATGCGCGCCCTGGACCGTCGCCTGTCGAATATCGAAGGACAGCCCCAGCGTGAGTCCTCCCAGATCATGCGTGCTGCGATTGG
>JAUQOW010000127.1 GCA_030550675.1 Chloroflexota bacterium | reverse complement strand
CGCAGATCCAGTTCTTCATTCATTGTTTGCAGCGCCTGCGCCGTCTGATCGGCGCGATCCAGCGCATGACGCAGGCGGCGATGCAGACGTTCGTGTCCAACGCCAATCAGCACGCCGGTCAAGGTCGCAAAGAAGGCGAGCAGCCCAATAATGACAAACAGCGCATCGCGCACCAGAACGTTTTCTGGCGGCGGCAACGCGCCAGCGATGCCCCCCATGCCCGCCAGAACGCCGAACAGTGTGGCGACGATGCCAATCGGTCGCAACACAGCCATGGCTATGAGCAATGGAATAAGAAAGAAGATCGGTATCAGCAACTGGTCGGCATTCAGAAGAGCGGCGCCGGTTATGCCCGCAATCGCCATAACGACCATCATGCCGCCTGCCAGATCAACGCGCCCGTTGCGGGCAAGAATGATGATCGCCGTGTGCACGACGAGGCTGGCGATGAATGGCAGGATCACGCGCTGCTCTGAGAGCGAGCGGGCGCCGGTGATCGCGACGTATCCTGCCAGCAGAACAGTGATGAGACTCAATCCAGCCGCCAGCAGAATGATGTTCTGTCCTCTTCGTTGAGCGTCCTCATCGGAATGATGTACACTGATCAGGGATGAAAGAGAGTCGCGCATGGCATGCTCTCCAGGAGTAAAAATCGCAGGCAACGTCTCCTGATCGCACGGCGTGACGCTGTATGAACGTCATTTGAACGCTGTCATATCTGACGCGGAGTGCAACTGAGTCTCTCATTGTATTAAGACGATAATAACACACAATAATGACGAAAGGAAACGAAAGCGCGGGGCGCCGCTCAGAACGGCTGTTGATCAGTATAGTACAGGTCGCGTGTTGAGCCGCTTGCGGTCTTTCTCGCACCGCTCGTCCCCGGTGGCGGGTGCAGGCATGATTTGTCAGGACACGACGCTCCAGTTGCCAGCGATTGAAATCGCCCCTGATGGACCTGCAGCCGCCTGTCCGCCTGCGCGGACGGGAACGACGGCGTCCACGTGCGTTGAGCATCCCGAACCGCGCAGGTGGACGCCCGGCGGAACGCCTGCCCGGCGCGACTTCAGTCGCCAGCCAGGGCGCAGCAGGAAGGCGCTTGCTTGCCGCCTGGCAATTCATGCCCGGACCCCCTGGCAGCGTTGGCTGAGCCTGTCGAAGCCAATGCCAGTTGTTCCACAAGCCCAGGTCATTGTCCGGGTTTCGGTTGATCGCTCTATTATTTCAGTCCGAAGACTGTTTCACTCGAACCGAACTTCCTTCGGGCGTGGCGCGGGGGTGATGGTTGGGGAAGAAGACCCCATCCAGCGCTGAATAAGGAACGCTTCGACGGAGCAGCTCGTCAAGTACATCTGGAACCGGAAGAAATCCTTATACTCAAGGATGAGAGCAGACCCCATCTGTACCGAACCGCCTGTTGTCCAGGCTGGTATCGCTTCATTGAGATAGATGTTGCTGGCATCGCTCTGCCCGATGCCGCGCCAGATGCGCACAGTTGCGCCTGGTTGCAGCCGCTGCGCCGGAAGAGGATGCTTGCCCAGGTCGTCGATGAGGGTCCATACTCCAAGATTAACGGTATTGCTGCCGATATTGGTCACATCGACATAGTATGAAAGTTTCAAGCGATTCAAGATGGTCTGATCTGCACCGTTCCACTCAGCGTTCATGTAATCGGCGCAATCGTGTTCAGTTGCGACCTTCAGGTCTGCCATCGGTCCTGTGCAGGCGGAAAGAAGTGTAAGAATGACGACCAGCGACAACATTCTGACAATGTTTGCGATCACAGCTTTTCTCCTTTCGGCGCTCGAATGCGCCACAGGGTGGGACCGGCGCTGCGCGTTGTTGGTTGTTTGAGGAAGGGATCGAGCGTCTCGCGGAGGGTATCGGCATCGATTGGCTTTTGCAGGTAGCCGCTCACCATGTGCAGCCGGGCAATCACCGGCAGGTCAGGATGGGCAGAGATAAAGATAATTGGCGGCAGCGGCGTTCCGCGCGCGCGTAACCGGCGCACTACATCGCCGCCGCTGAAGGTTGTCAGTTCGTAGTCGAGAATGATCAGATCGAAGGAGATTTGCCGTGTCAGACTGAGCGCGGCGCTGCCGTCGCCCGCTGGAATAATCTGAAGGTGATCGTAACAGGCGTTGAGCAGTTCGCAGAAAGAGTCGCGAAAGACGCGATTGTCGTCAACAACGAGGACATTGGTTGGCATCGGGGTCTCGCTCTCTTTCGAGCAACTGTTTTCCTCAATCTACATATTAGTTGATAGTCAGCACCAGTGTATTACCGGACCGCAATTTGCGTCCTGCGCCCTCCCCTGTTACACTACGCGCCGCAATGAAGAGCGTCGGCGTCGCCATTGTGTCGTTCAATACGCGCGATCTCCTCGCCGCGTGCCTGGAGTCGCTTCAGGCGTGCTCGCTGCCGTTGCAGATCGTGGTAGTCGATAATGCCTCCGCCGATGGCAGCGCGACGCTGGTGCGCAACCGCTTTCCGCAGGCGGCGCTCATCGAAGCGGGACGCAACCTTGGGTTCGCTGCTGCGACTAATCTGGCAATCTGTACGTTGCGCCGTGAGCATTCGGCGCTCGAATATGTGCTGTTGCTCAACCCTGATACGATTGTTTGTGAAGGCGCAATTGAGAGCCTGGTCGCGTTTCTTGATGCCCACCCACGCGTCGGCATTGTTGCACCGCGGCTGCTCAACCCTGATGGAACCCTTCAGCCGGCGGCGTTTCGCTTTCCGACACTGGCGATGACGTTGCTCGACCTCTTTCCGCCGGGCGAGGCGTTGCCGGGGCGACTGTACAACTCCTGGTGGCATGGTCGTTACCCGCAGGAGCAGTCCGGCGATGCGCCCTTCCCGATCGATCATCCGCTTGGCGCCTGCATGCTTGTCCGTTGTGCAGTGATCGATCAGGTTGGTCTGCTCGACGAGGGGTATTTCATGTATGTCGAGGAGGTTGACTGGTGCTACCGTGTGCGACGCGCAGGGTGGGCGATCTGGCAGACGCCAGCCGCTCGTGTGGTGCACGTCGGCGGCGCTGCGACCAGTCAATTCCGCGCGCGGATGCTGGTGGCGCTGTACGCCAGCCGGTTGCGGTTCTTTCGCAAACACTACGGCGAGCGCGCTGCGCGCCTGCATACGGCGATTATCCGCGCCGGGATGCTGCGGTTGATGCTGCGCGCCTGGCGCGATTATGCCGCTCGCGTCATTGGGCGTGATGAGTTGCGGTCGCAGTTGTGGGCGTATGGAAGCGTGCTGCGCCTATGACATCTTCTCGAAATGAACCGATTGCTGCGCTGTCGGTTGCGATCATCGCCTGCAATGAGGAACGTCATATTGGCGATGCGCTTGCCAGCGTCGCCGATCTTGCCGGTGAAATCGTTGCTGTGATCGACGACCGTTCGCGCGATGCGACGGCGACGATCTGCCGAAACTACGGCGCGCGGGTATATGTCGAGCCGTGGCGCGGCTTCCCGGCGCAGCGCAATCGCGCACTTGATCTGTGCCGGGGAGCGTGGGTGCTGTTCCTCGATGCCGATGAACGGGTGCTGCCCGACCTGGCGGACGAGATTCGCGCTACGTTGAGCGGCGGCGTGAATATGTCGGGATTCTGGATTCCGCGCTACAACCTGTTTTTTGGACAGCGACTGAAGGGCGGGGGGTGGTATCCCGATGAGCAATTGCGCCTGATGCGCCGCGATTGTGCGCGCTACGACGAGGCGCGCCTGGTGCACGAATTTGCGGCGCTGGACGGACCGGCGGGAAGAATGCGGGGTCATTTGTTGCACCTGAACATCGAGCGCCTCGATGAATTATGGGGCAAGCAGCGGGCTTACGCCATTCAGGAAGCGCAGACGCTCTTTCTGGCGGGTGTGCCGGTGCGCCGGCGGACGTTCATCAGCGCGCCTGCGCGCGAGTTCTACCGGCGTTTTGTGACGCTGCGCGGTTACCGCGATGGCGTGCTCGGTTTGTTTCTATGCGCGACAATGGCGTATTTCGAGATAGTGAAGTACGCTCACCTCAAGGGGCTGGCAATTCTTGAGAAAGCTGACGCAAAGGCGCAAAGACGCAAAGGTAAGGGGCAATAATAGTGGAACTTCGCGCTGTTGCGTCTGTGCGTCACATGATTCGGCGTCGCCATTTGTCTGTCCGGTTATTGTAGAGGATGACGCAAAGGCGCAAAGACGCAAAGATATGGGCATTAATGGTAAATCTTTGCGCCTTTGCGCCTCTGCGTCACATCATCTGGCATCACTATTCGTCCTCCGGTATTGTGACTGATGCTTGCGATTATCATCGTTTCCTGGAATGTTCGCGATCTGCTTGAGCGGTGCATCACAACGGTTCATGCCTCACTTGCTGGCTCTGGCATTGCGTATCGTATCGTTGTCGTCGATAACGCTTCGACGGACGGGACTTCCGCTGTGCTGCGTGCGCGGCATCCCGAGGTTGAGGCGATTGACGCCGGGCGCAACCTGGGATTCGCAGGCGGCAACAACCTTGCGTTGCGCCGTGTTCTTGCCTGGAATGGTTCGCGCGTCCGATATGTGTTGTTGCTCAATCCCGATACTGAAGCGGTCGGCGACGCAATTCCGACGCTGGTGCGCTATCTGGAGGAACATCCCGATGTCGCCGTCGTGGGACCGCGGTTGCGCTACCCGGACGGAACAGTGCAGTCGAGCCGGCGGCGTTTCCCGACGCCAGGGGTTTTCTTCTGGGAAAGCACTCCCCTTGAATGGCGCTGGTCCGACAATCCGTGGGCGCAGCGTTACCGTTGCGCGGACATGCCGGACGATCAGGAGCAGACAGTCGACTGGTTGGTGGGTGCGGCGCTGATGGTGCGGCGGTCGGCGATAGAACATGCCGGTCTGCTCGATGCCGGTTTCGTCATGTATTCGGAGGAACTGGAATGGCAGCAGCGCCTTCGCGCTTGCGGTCGCATCGTCTATCTTCCATCTGCTGAGATTATTCATCACGAGGGGAAGAGCAGCGCACAGGTTCCGACCTGGCGATTGATGACATTTCACCGGAGTCGTCTGCGGTATGCGCGGCTGCGCTACGGCAACCGACTGGAAACAGCGCTGCGCGCGTTCCTGATCGCAGCATACGGTGCGGAACTGCTCGTCGAGGGAGGCAAATGGCTGTTGGGGCATCGGCGCGATCTGCGGCAGCGCCGGATCGCCGGGTATCTGGCGTTTTTGCGGGCGTTGGCGAGGGAGAGCTGAGAACTGAGAACCGAGAACCAGGAACCAAGAGTTGGGGGTGATCTTACCACCTTCAACGTTCCCGCCTTCAACGTGCAACGTACAACGTTCAACGCTCCTATGACCTCTCGCCTCCGGTCGCTCACCATCTCGCCATATTTACTTTTTGGACAGTTTCATGGTAGTATGGAACAGTATCGCAAGAGAACCGCCCATGCTCAAGAGATGGTTTCAGCGTCGCAGGCGTCTCAGTGATGCGCAGCTCGGGCGCGAGTATAAGGTCGATGACGTCATTGAGCAGCGCTACGAGGTGCAGCAGGTGCGTCGCGGGTATATGGGGGTCGTCTATATTGTCTACGACCGCCAGCGTCGCCGCCGCGTCGTGTTGAAGACGTATCAGACGAAGTACCTCTGGGACGAGGATGCCATCCGACGCTTCAACGCTGAAGCGGAGCTCTGGATTCGTCTGGGCAGCCACCCCAACATCGTTTGCGCCTACGACATCCATACCTACATGGGTCGCCCCCACGTTGTCGCCGAGTATGTCCACGGCGGCACGCTCCGCGCTCTGGTCGGGCGCCTTCAACCCCAGGAAGTGATCGACTACGGCATTCAGATCTGTCGCGGAATGCAGCATGCGGTTGATCGCCTGAACCTGGTGCATCGCGATCTCAAGCCAGACAATATCATGATTTCATTCGACGGGCGCGCCAGGGTGACTGACTTCGGCCTGGCGCGCGTGTTGCGTCCATGGCGGACGTCGTTTGATGCTGACCATGCCGAACAGCGAAACCGCGTTTCGCTGCGCGCCGCAATTTCGACCTCTGGAGTGGGAGGAACGCTGCCCTACATGGCGCCCGAACTGTTCGAGGGCGCGGATGCCAGCGTCTGGAGTGATATTTATGCGTTCGGCGCGACCCTCTATGAGATGTTTGTCGGTCGTCTGCCCTTCGATGCGCAGCGCGACGATGCGCTGATCCGTTTGATCCGCAAAGCTCCGCCGCCCGATCCGCGCCGCCTGGCGCCCGGTACGCCGCCGGATGCCGCGGCGATCGTGATGCGCTGCCTGGCAAAACGACCCACTGAGCGGTTTCAATCGTTTGCCGAACTTGAAGCGGCGCTGCAACGTGTCCGGGAAGCGCTCGTCGGTTCTCCTTTCGTTGATGAGTCATCGTTTGACAACCACGACGAAGCTGAGCGCTGGAAGGAGCGCGGAATAGCGCATATGAACCTGGAGGAATATAAGGAAGCCCTGCGCTGCTTCAAGCGCACGGTCGAACTCGATCAGGATCAGCCGGATGGCTGGAACCTGATTGCCCGTTGTTCCCTCAAACTCTGGCTGTACCATGAGGCGTTGCAGGCGGTTGAGGAAGGGTTGCGACGGGCTGTGAGTCGCACTGAGTTTGCTGATTTGTACGGCGCGCGCGGAGACATTTTTGCAGCGATGCAGAAGCCGATCGAGGCGCTGGCAGCTTACGACAAGGCGCTCTCATATACGCCGAGCGCGCCAGCGTTGTGGCGTAGCAAGGGCATGTTGTTGCAGCATCTCGGAGAACTGGCATCGGCTCAGGAATGCTTCGAAAAAACCATCCGTCTCGATCCGTCCGATGCCGTCGCCCATCGGCGGCTCGGTGATCTGCTCTGTCGTCGAGGACGATACAAGGCTGCCGCCAACTCTTACGCTGAGGCGCTTAGCATTGATCCCCGCTCAGTTGAGGGATGGGTCAGGTATGGGACCTGTTTGCTGCACCTGACGCGCATGGAAGAAGCGCAGCATGCCTTCGAGAAGGCGCTTCAGATCGACCCGGACAATAGAGACGCGCTTGCCGGACTGCAGCGGGTGAAAAAGTAACAAAATTTTGATATTCGATGTCAGGTTTCTGTTATAATCACTACTAATAACCGTTGTCATCACCCTGGCGCGCTCTACCGTTCGCGGTCGAACGGAAACGAGATGTTTGCGATACGCGCCTTTCGATTTCGCAATCAAGGAGATGTCAGCCGATGTCACGGCGTGTTGTTGTTACAGGAATGGGCGCTGTCAGTCCGTTGGGGCTTGATGTTCCGTCGCTCTGGCAGGGCATCCGCGAAGCGCGGAGCGGTATTGGTCCGATTACTCTGTGCGACGCCTCGAACCTTGAGTCGCGCATTGCAGGCGAGGTGCGCGGGTTTGATCCGCTCAACTACATGGACCGCAAGGAGGTCCGGCGCAACGACCGGTTCATTCATCTGGCGATTGCCGCCGCGACCGAAGCGCTGCGCACGGCTGAGTTGACCGTGACGCCGGAGAATGCCGAGTCGATCGGTGTGATCATTGGCAGCGGGATCGGCGGGATTGCGACCCTGGCAGAGGGGGTGATCACGCTGCAGGAACGTGGTCCCTCGCGCATCAGCCCGTTTCTCGTGCCTGCCATGATCACGAATATGGCTGCCGGTCAGGTGTCGATGATGTTTGGTCTGAAAGGACCAAACTACTGCCCAACGTCCGCCTGCGCCAGCAGCGCGCACGCTATCGGCGAGGCGGCGGAGATCATCCGGCGCGGATGGGCGTCGGCGGTGGTGGCTGGCGGCAGCGAGGCGCCGATTACGCCGATTGGCATTGCGTCGTTCGCCAGCGCCAAAGCCATTTCGACCCGCAACGACGATCCGGCTGGCGCGTCGCGTCCGTTCGATGCGGATCGTGACGGTTTCGTGCTGGCGGAGGGGGGGGCGATGCTGGTGCTGGAAGACCTGGAGTTCGCCCGCGCGCGCGGTGCGCGCATTCTGGCGGAGTTGGTCGGCTACGGTCTTTCGGCGGACGCCTACCACATCACCCAGCCGGCGCCTGGCGGCGAGGGCGCGTTGCGCTCGATGCGCGCCGCACTGAAACACGCTGGTCTTTCGCCCGACGACATCGATTACATCAATGCGCACGGCACCAGCACGCCAGCGGGCGACATCGCTGAGACGGAGGCAATCAAGCGTCTGTTGGGCGAACGCGCCTATCGCGTGCCGGTCAGTTCGAGCAAATCGCAATTCGGGCATCTGCTCGGCGCTGCGGGCGCGATCGAAGCGATTGTCACCATTCTTGCCATTCAGGAAAACCTGCTCCCGCCAACCATCAACTACACCACGCCTGACCCGCAGTGCGACCTTGATTATGTGCCCAATGCGGCGCGTCCCGCTCGCATTGATGTGGCGCTGAGCAACTCGTTCGGCTTTGGCGGTCATAATGTGTCGCTCATCTTCCGGCGTTATGAAGAAACCGCTTGATGAGCTGTGCAAGCGCCTGAATGTGGCATTCTCCGATCAGCGTCTGCTCCAGCAGGCGCTGACGCATAGTTCGTTTCTTAATGAGCGCGTCGAGGAGCGTCTCGCACTCTCCAGCAATGAGCGCCTGGAGTTTCTGGGGGATGCGATCGTCAACTTTCTTGCGACCAGGCTGGTGTTCGCGCGCTTTCCCGATGCTGGCGAGGGGGAGTTGACCGCCTGGCGCTCCGCCCTGATCAGGACGGAAACGCTCGCCGGTTTTGCGCAACGGTACAACCTCGGTTCGCATGTCTTGCTGGCGCGCGGCGAGGAGTTGAGCGGCGCCCGGCAGCGTCCGGCGCTGCTGGCGGATGTGTTTGAGGCGGTGGTCGCAGCCATCTTTATCGACCAGGGGCTCGATGCCGTGCAGAAGTTTCTCCTGCCGCTTTTCGAGGAAGCGCTGGCGACGCTGCAACAACAGGGTCTGCCGGTTGATTACAAGAGCAAATTACAGGCGCGCATTCAGGCGGAGCGAGGGATCACGCCGCGTTACCGACTGATTGAGCGAAGCGGTCCGGAGCATCAACCGGAGTTTACGTTCGAGGCGCTGGCTGGCGAAGAGTCGCTCGGCAGAGGGCGCGGTCCGAGCAAACAGGCGGCGGAACAGGACGCGGCGCGCGCGGCGCTTGATCGGCTGGAGAATAGGGGTTAAGAGTTAGGGGAACTGAGAGATGATGGTGAGAGTCTGATCCGCGCCTTTTCACTTAATCAGTCTGAATCTATGTTCTATCAGGCGCTATGCTCACTGGTCGTACCGTGTTGATCACCGGCGGCAGCGGGTTCCTGGGTTCGGCGCTGGCGGATCTGGCGCGCAAGCAGGGATGGAGGGTCGTTGCAACGTACCACACGCATCAACCGCAGATGGAGGGCATAAGCTGGGAGGCGCTCGATCTGCGTGATGGAGCGGCAACCAGGGCGCTGATTGAACGTTGTGCTCCGGATGTCGTCATCCACACGGCATATCGCCAGGAGGGACCAGACATGGCGGCGATCACCGCCGATGGGGCGGGCGCCGTTGCTCAAGCCGCATATGCAGTGCAAGCGCGTCTGATCCATCTGTCGAGCGATGTAGTGTTCGATGGAGAACGGATCGGCAGATACACCGAGGCGGATGCGCCGCAGCCGGTGACGGCATACGGCGCTGCCAAAGCTGAGGCGGAACGCCTGGCGGCGGCTGCACATCCCGCAGCGCTGATCGTTCGCACATCGCTGATCTACGGCGGACCGGAGCGTCCTGGAAGGCACGAACAGTTTGTGCTCGATGTGATCGACGGGCGCGCAGAGGCGACCTTCTTCACTGATGAACTGCGCTGCCCGATCAAAGTCGGCGATCTGGCGGCAGCATTGTTGGAGTTGGCAGAGCTGGATTACAGCGGCATCCTGCACGTGGCAGGCCCGGATGTGGTCAGTCGCTACGAATTCGCCTGCTTGGTCGCGCGTGCTTTTGGGCGCGATGCAGCGCGTGTGCGCGGCGGTCCAAGCCCAGCGGCGCCGCGTCGTCCGCGCAACTGCGCGCTGGATAGTCGTCTTGCGCAAAGTATGCTGACGATGCGCATCCGGGGAGTTCGGGACGTGTTGGGTTGAGCGACGGGCATTGCGATTCCATAGCGAGAATGATCGAGGACCGTGAAGGCGACAACGAAGAGGATGCAGGAGGCGATGCGCCTCTGGTCGCGCTCCTCGAACCTCCCTGAAAGAGAGGCAGTGCAATGAAACGAACGCCTGACTCGATCCGCCAGTTGGTCGGGGAATTGCAGAACGGCGACGAATTCAGCCGTGCGCAGGCGTCCTTTGCGCTGGGCATGCTTGGTGAAGCGGCGGTCGCACCGCTGATTGACCTGTTGCGTCACGAAGATCGCGATGTCCGCATGCGTGCGGCATGGGCGCTTGGCGTGATTGGGCAGCCAGCGTTGCCCGCGTTGCTGAAGCTGGCTGAGAGTGACGACTCGGCGGCGCGCATTGAAGCCATCCGAATACTGGGGGTGATCGGTGAAGGGCGTGCGCTTAATGCGCTGTTTCAGGCATTGACCGACCCGGACCCGCGGGTTGCGCAGCGCGCTGCGATCGCATTGGGGCGCATCGGTGATACGCGCGCCTTCCATCCGCTCCTCATGGCGCTGCACCATCCCGCGCCGGATGTGCGCTTCGCCGCATGCAGCGCGCTGGCGCATATGAATGTTGTCGATGCAATTCCCGCGCTGCATGAGCGGGCAGAGGAAGATACGGGCTACACCTCATGGGGCGCATCAGTGGCTGAAGCCGCGCGGCGCGCCATTCAGGAAATTGAGGCGTCCAATCCTTACGCCTCGACGGATCAGTTCGCAAGAGTGCGCGACCTGCTGCGACGACTGGAAGTGTGAGGCGGGGTCGTCTACGTCCGCGTTGCAATTCATCCTCCAATGACATAATGGGGACACGGATTTGCGCAGATCGAGACGGGGTCACATGGGTTTCAGTCACCTTCTATCACTGGAAGATCCGCGTGAAACCGTTGCATCTGTGCAAATCCGCGTCCCCTCTGGCGATTCATACCCGGACCTCCACATTGCGCCGTTGACGACCCTTAATCTTCATGGTAAGATACAGCAACCTTTGAGCCCCGCCTTTCACACCCGCGCGATGGATGCAGGATGTTTTCTGCGAGGCTGTGCAGAGCAACTAGATGCTATGCGCTTGTTTCGTCACACCCGCAGGTGTGAGGCGCTAATCTCGTTCGTGCAGGGGGTGATGCGCGCAAAAACGACAGGGCTACGCACAGGTTTCTGGCAGATTCTTCTCTAGTGAAAGGACGGACACCACTATGCGTTCGATGCGTAACGTATGGCGGCGGAGCGGCGCACTGGCGCTGCTTCTGATCCTGATCATCCCGGTTCTGGCGGCGTGTGGCGGTCAGCAACCCGCCGCGCAGCCGACTGCGGCGCCAGCAGCGCAGCCGACTGCGGCGCCAGCAGCGCAGCCGACTGCGGCGCCAGCGGCGCAACCGACTGAGGCGCCAACCGCGCCTCCAGCGGCGCAACGCGGCGGACGCCTGCGGATTCTCTACTGGCAGGCGGTGACGACTCTCAACCCGCACCTGGCGACCGGCACGAAGGACTTTGATGGCGCCACCGTCATCCTTGAACCGCTGGCGCGCTACAACGAAAAAGATGAACTGGTGCCCTTCCTGGCGGCGGAGATTCCAACGATTGAGAATGGCGGCGTCGCGCCTGATGGGACCAGCGTCACCTGGAAGATCAAGCCCGGTTTGAAATGGTCTGACGGCAGCGATTTCACCGTTGACGACATCATTTTCACCTGGCAGTACTGCGCCGATGAGGCGACAGCCTGCACAACGAAGGCAAACTTCGATCCAATCGCCAATATCGAGAGGATCGACGATACCACGGTGAAAATTACGTGGAAGGAGCCAAACGCCAACCCGTATATTTCGTTCGTCGGTCCGAACGGCATGATCCTGCAGAAGAAACAGTTCGAGAAGTGCATCGGTGCGGCAGCCAACACCGATGCAGCATGCCAGGCGGCGAACTTGGCGCCGATTGGCACAAATGCATGGAAGTTGAAGGAGTTCAAGCCAGGCGATGTAGTCATCTACGAGCGCAACCCGTACTACCGCGATGCCGACAACGTCTTCTTCGACGAAGTCGAGATCAAGGGCGGCGGCGATGCGGCTTCGGCGGCGCGCGCCGTCTGCGAGACGGAGGAGGTAGACTTTGCCTGGAATCTGCAAATCCCGAAGGCGGTGCTCGAACCGATCCTGGCAAGCGGCAAATGCGATCCGATTGCTGGCGGTTCGTTCGGCGTCGAGCGCATTGTGGTCAACTTCTCCAATCCCGACCCGCTCCTCGGCGATAAGCGCAGCGAGCCGGATCAACCGCATCCGTTCCTGACCGACCCTGCCGTGCGTAAGGCGATCTCACTGGCAATCGACCGCAAGGCGATTGCTGAACAGTTGTATGGACCAACGGGTCAACCGACCTGCAACATTCTGGTGGTGCCAGCATCGGTCAATTCGCCGAACCTGACGTGTGAGCGCGATGTCGAGGCTGCGAAGAAGCTGCTCGAAGATGCGGGCTGGAAGTTGAACGGCGCAGTGCGCGAGAAGGAGATCGGGGGCAAACCGGTCAGGCTGGTCGTCAGTTTCCAGACCTCGATCAATCCGCTGCGCCAGAGCACGCAGGCGATCATTAAGTCGAATCTGGCGGAGATCGGTATCCAGGTGAACGTCAAAGCCATTGATGCTGCTGTCTTCTTCGGCGGTGATCCGGGCAACCCCGATACGCTGAACAAGTTTTACGCCGACCTCCAGATGTACACTAACGGTCCGGACAGTACTGATCCGCAACGGTATCTGCAAGGCTGGATCTGCTCCGAGCGAGCGTCGGCGGCGAATCGATGGAGCGGCAACAACGACGGACGCTATTGCAACCCGGAATATGATGCACTCTTCGAGCAGTTGAAGAAGGAACTCGACCCAAAGAAGCGCGCTGAACTGGCGATCAAGATGAATGATCTGCTGGTGACCGACGGCGCCGTCATCCCGCTGATCAACCGCCAGACGCCGAACGCTAAGGTGAAGGCGCTCAAGGGTCCGACCTTCAACACCTTCGACTCGAGCATCTGGAATATCGCCACCTGGAGCAAGTAGGTTTATGGT
>JAUQOW010000406.1 GCA_030550675.1 Chloroflexota bacterium | reverse complement strand
ATCGCGGGGAGGACGTCGTCATCGCCCGTTACGGCAAACCGACCGCTGTTGTGATTCCCATTGCCGACTACGAGGCGCTGCAGGAGGAGCTGGAAGATCTGCGCGCAGCCCGCCGCGCCCAGGCTGCACTGGAGGCCTGGCGCAAGGACCCCGGTCAGGGACGGCCCTATGCTGAGGTGCGGGCTGAACTTCTGGCTGAAGGTCTGTTAGACAATGAGTGAGCCGGATCGGCGCTATACGGTCATCCTCGAACGCAGGGTCGAGCAGGCGCTCCGGCGCCTGCCGCGGGATGTGCTGATTCGTGTCGACCGCCTGCTCCTTAGCCTGGCTGCTGACCCACGACCGGTCGGCTGCAAAAAGCTCAAGGGCCACGATAACCTGTATCGCCTGCGCATTGGTGATTGGCGATTGATCTACACAGTCGAAGACGATCGGCTTGTCGTGCTTGTCGTTGAAATCGCCCCCCGCGGAGGCGTGTACCGCGATTTGTAAATATGAGGCAGAAGGCTGTACACAGAAACGACACGCTTGTATCATCGAACAACGACCTCTCAAAGTGTTCACTCCGAGAGGTCATTGTTCGAGGACGACTGGCATCACGCCCGCACCACCTCATGCACCCTGCCGGTGCGCACATCGTAGATCGCGCCGCTGATCGGAATGTCCTTCGGGATCAGCGGTGAATTGCGCAGAAACGCTACATCATCACGCACGCTCTGTTCGAGATCAGCGAATGGCAGAAAATCCTGCCCTTCCACATTGACGCCAAGCTCAGACGCAATCTTCGCCGCCAGTTGCTCGTTGGTGAAGGTCAGCATCCCGCAGTCGGTGTGATGCAATACCACAATCTCTCGCGTTCCCAGCAGTTGTTGCGAAATGACGAGCGAGCGGAGCGCGTCCTGCGCACGTCCGCCAGCATTGCGAATCACATGCGCGTCGCCGATGTCGATCCCCAATGCCTTTTCAGGATGCAGACGAGCGTCCATGCAGGCGACGACAGCGACTTTGCGCGCCGGAGGCATGGGAAGATCACCGCGATCGAAACCGGCGGCAAAGGCTTCGTTGGCTTTCAGGAATTCGTCGAAACGGGTCATAGCGTTGCTCCTGTGATAATGACGGTTGCAGATATATCTTGTATTATTTGATTGATTTTGTCAAGTTTACATGTGATTTTGTTGTTACCTCGCCAGCATGCCAGCGCGCCCGCGCTATGTTACAATGCAGCCATGCGGTTCGATGTGCTGACGCTGTTTCCAGGAATGTTCACTGGTCCGCTGAACGAGAGCATTCTCAAGCGGGCGATTCAGTCCGGGCGCATTTCGGTTGTGCTCCATGATATTCGCGCCTACGCCACGGACCGTCACCGCACAACCGACGACGCACCGTATGGCGGCGGCGCGGGCATGGTGATGAAGCCCGAACCGCTCGCCGCCTGCATTCGCGCAGTGCTGGCGATGACTGACGGCGACGCCGGAGAGTCGGCGCCCAAACCGCCGGTCATTCTGATGACGCCTGACGGCGAACCGTTCACGCAGCGCATCGCCGCCGAACTTGCGACCTGCCCGCGCCTGGTGCTGGTCTGCGGACGGTATGAAGGGGTGGATGAGCGGGTGCGCGAGGCGCTGATCGACCGCGAGCTGTCAATCGGCGACTATGTGTTGACCGGCGGCGAACTGGCGGCGATGGTTGTGATTGATGCGGTGGCGCGCCTGGTTCCTGGCGTGATCGACGCCGAATCCACCGCCGAGGAGTCGTTCAGCGACGGGTTGCTGGAATATCCGCAGTACACCCGTCCAGCCGTGTGGGAAGGGCGGGCAGTGCCGCCGGTGCTGGTCTCCGGTCACCACGGCGAGGTGGCGCAGTGGCGGCGGCGCGAGCGGTTGCGCCGGACGTTTGAGCGCCGTCCCGATCTGCTGGCGCGCGCGGTGCTGACCGATGCGGACCGCGCGTATCTGCGCACGCTGGGATGGCGTGATCCGGATAATCCAGAACACAGGAAGGAATAGCCGTTCGCAGGCAGCGAAACGACACGGCTGGCCGCGCAAAATGGTCAGGGCGAAACAGCCGGAATGCCAGGGGACGATATAGACCCTGCGGACTGAAGTCCTGGCTGAGATCGTGCAAGCCCCGAAGGGGCTTCAATGCACTGAGCGAGGGCTTTAGCCCGCAGCTCAGCGGGTGCGCGACCTGGTGACGCAGATCTGCTGTACTCATCACTCGTCACTACCAGGGCCACGTCCGCATCCCGGAAAGAGCGCCAAGAGGGATGGGAGGGAGCGGGCTTCCCGCTCTGGCAAAAAGTTGATCGAAGGTCAAACGTCTTATATAATTGCCGCAGTCGCCGTCGTGGCGATCATTCTGGCGGTCGTGGCGGCCGGTCGTGCGCGAAACCGCGACCGGACTGATCAAGTGAGTAGCGCCGCCGTTAGAGGAGGAGCGATGTTCGGCAACAGAAAGCAGTCTCAGGCGATTTCTGCACCTGCGCTCAATGGCAAGCCAGAGACGGTGATCGGCGCCAACACCAGCTTCGTCGGCACCCTCAAATCCGATGGCAATATTCGGATCGACGGCAGAGTCGAGGGTGATATCGAGATTCTGGGGAATCTGATCATCGGTGAAACGGGCCAGGTGATCGCAACGATCAAGGCGCAGAATGTTCACGTCTCCGGCGCGGTCAAGGGCGAAATCACCGCTCTCGAGCAACTCGAAATCTCGCCGACAGGCAAGGTCTGGGGCGATATTACGACCTCTGCGCTGCATATCGAGCCGGGCGGCTTGTTCCGTGGTCAGAGTTCAATGACCACAAATATCGATGAGCCGCTGCTCCTCGAAGCGCCGCGTCCTGAGCGACGCGATTAGCCCGCCAAAAGGCAGCGCAGCAAATA
>JAUQOW010000405.1 GCA_030550675.1 Chloroflexota bacterium | reverse complement strand
ATCGTACTGAATCGCCCGCTTCGGTCGTCAGAACGCCAAAACGCTCCCCTCTCCCGCGCTGCGGGAGAGGGGCTGGGGGTGAGGGCGAAAACAGGCGTCAGGACGCCGACAACACCCCTCGCACATCAAAAACTCTACACCTGTGAGCATCATGCCTTTCCCCCACCGCCAAGGCGCTTGACAAAGAGCAGTCGCTATAGTAGGATGCTGGCCTGCTGGTCTAACCAGCATGACTGTCTGTTAAGTTGCAGGGGTGACCGGATGTCCACAACGCGTGAGTTGTTCGACCTTAGCGGACGGATTGCAGTCGTGGCGGGCGGCGCCGGGTTGCTGGGCTTCCAGATGGCTGCGGCGCTTGCCGAATCTGGTGCGACGGTCGTGCTTGCCTCGCGCAACATCAGCCGTTGCCAGGCGGCTGCCAGCCAGTTGACTGCATCCAGCGGCATTGAGGCGGATGCCGTCGAGCTGGATGCTGAACGATACGACTCGGTCATTGCGATGACAGAGACCGTCATCGCGCGCCACGGGCGGATCGACATCCTGGTCTGCTCGATTGCTGGCGGGCGCACCTTCACCCCTGAGGATTTCCCGCCGGACGAGTGGAGCAAGAGCATTCACGCGAACCTGAGCGCCGTCTTCTATCTGTGCCAGGTTGTCGGGCGACACATGCTGGCGCGACGCCGTGGCAGCATCATCACAATCGGCTCGATCTACGGCGTAGTCGCTCCCTACACGCACATTTACGAAGGCACAGGTCTTGCGCGCAACTCGGTGGCGTATGGGGTCGCCAAGGCTGGCATTATTCAGTTGACGCGCTACCTTGGTTCAACCTGGGCGTCTTCGGGCGTGCGGGTCAACTGCATCAGCCCCGGCGGATTCTGGCGTCCTGGAACGGCTGACCCGGTCTTCGAGCGCAACTATCACGCCATGTCGCCAGACCGGCGCTCTGGCAATAGCACCGACCTGAAAGGAGCGGTGGTGTTCCTCGCGTCCGATGCTTCATCACACATTGTCGGGCAGAATCTCCTTGTGGACGGCGGTTGGACGATCTGGTAGCAGTCTATGCAGTATCGGCAGCTTGGGCGAACAGGTCTGCGCGTATCGGCGGTCGCGCTGGGGACAGCTGAGCTTGGTATGGACTACGGCATTCCGAGCGGCGACCACCGGCTTCCATCGGCGGCGCAGGCGACGGCGCTGCTCCACCGCGCGCTGGATCTTGGAGTAAACCTGATCGATACCGCACCCGCCTATGGCGAAAGCGAGCGGCGCATCGGCGCCGCGCTTGCCGGGCGGCGCTCTGAGTACCTGATCGCCACCAAGATCGCCAATCCGCCCGATGATCTGCACGGCGATCGGCTGCGCGCCTGGGTTGAGGCATCGCTTGCCGCAAGCCTGCGGGCGCTCAGAACTGATTGCATTGACCTGCTCCAGATTCACAGCGCAACCCTGGAGACAATCAGGCGCGGCGAACTGACCACGATCCTGGTCAAACTCCGCGATGCCGGGTTCGTGCGGGCGATTGGCGCAACGACCTATGGGTTGGAGGCGGCGCGCGCCGCGCTTGATGATGGGCGCTACGACGCGCTTCAGGTCGCGTACAGCCCGCTCGACCGGCGGCTGGAGGATAGCGTGCTGCCAGCCCTGCACGACGGCGGGGTGGGTGTCATCGCACGCTCCGTCTTGCTCAAGGGTGCGCTGACTTCACGTGTGGAACATCTGCCGGACGCACTGGCTGAATTGCGGCATGCCGTCGGTCGCCTTGCCGACATCGCAGCGAAGGCGCAACTGACATTGCCCGCACTCGCCTATCGCTACGTCCTTGCGCACCCGGCTGTCTCCACGGCGCTGGTTGGCACCAACCGCATCGAAGAACTGGAAGAAATATGCCAGCAGACGGAGTCTGGCGAGCTGCCGCCTGAGGCTCGTGACGCCGTCCGCCTGGTTCGCCTCGATGATGACCGGCTGCTCAATCCCAGCCGGTGGCCGATCTTGTGAGGTAGATGTGAGTATCATCGGAATGGCCATTGCCGATCTCGACACCCCCTGTCTGCTGGTGGATCTGGACCGTCTGGAGACGAACATTCGCGCGTGGCAGGCGGCGATAGATGCTGCCGGAGCAGCGCTGCGGCCACACGTCAAGACCCACAAGATTCCTGACATCGCGCGGATGCAACTGAACGCCGGAGCGTGCGGCATCACAGTAGCGAAACTGGGTGAAGCCGAGGTTTTCGCTGCTGCTGGCTGCGATGACATCTTCGTCGCTTACCCTGTGATCGGCGTGCAGAAGTGGCGCCGCGCCGCCGAGCTGGCCCGCTCAATACGCCTGATTGTTGGTGTAGACAGCCTGGTTGGCGCGCGTGGTCTGAGTGACGCTGCAGCGAGCGCCGGGTCACGCATTGCAGTGCGGGTGGAAATTGAGCAGGGACTGAGCCGCTCAGGAGTAACGGTTGATCGTGCGTTGCAGCTATGCAGGGAGATCCTGTCGTTGCCGAACCTCGACCTGGACGGGATTTTTTCCTACCGCAGCGTCTTCTACCCCGGCGCAAGCGACCACACGCCGGAGCAGGCCGGGCGACACGAGGGAGAGGCGATGGTCGCAGCGGCTGAGACGTTGCGCGCCGCTGGCGTTCCGATCAGGAGCGTGAGCATCGGATCGACCCCGACAGCGCGCGCGGCAGCCGGGGCGCCGGGCGTCACCGAGGTGCGTCCGGGGACCTATGTCTTCGGCGACTACATGATGGCAGAGCGCGGCGTGACGCCGTATGAAACGCTGGCGCTTTCGATCCTGTGTACGGTGGTGAGCCGGCCCGCGTTCGATCTGGCGACAGTCGATGGCGGATCGAAGACCTTTAGCGGCGACATTTCGCCAGCATCCGAGGGATTGCGCG
>JAUQOW010000126.1 GCA_030550675.1 Chloroflexota bacterium | reverse complement strand
CGAATCCGTCTCATCCGTGTGCATCCGTGTTCCATTCATAGCACACGGATCGGCACGGATGTTACGGATCAGCACGGATCATTTTATTTATTAATCCGTATCCATCCGTCGCATCCGTGTCCATCCGTGTTCCATTCATAGCACACGGATCGGCACGGATGTTACGGATCAGCACGGATACATAAAAATAGTCCGTGTCCATCCGTCGTATCCGTGCCGATCCGTGTCCTATTCCGAAAGCCTCACGCTCTGCCGTACACCGGGATCGCCGCGCCGCTGATGATGCGCGCGTCGGGACCGACGAGGAACAGGATGACGCGCGCAATCGCCTCCGGCGCCACCCAGCGGCTGTGGTCGGCGTTCGGGTCGGCGGCGCGATTGGCGGGCGTATCAATGACGCTGGGCAGAATGGCGTTGACAGTGATGTTGGAGTCGCGCAGTTCGGCGGCAAGCGCCTCGGTCAGTTGCAGCACAGCGCGCTTGGCGGCGCCGTATGCCGCCACATTTCGGGCGCTTTGCGTCGCGGTGCGGCTGCTGACGTTGACAATCGATCCGCCGCCGCGCGCCAGCATATGCGGCACGGCTGCCGCGCTCGAAATGACCGCAGTTTTGAGATTGATATCGAGTTGCTGCTGCCAGAGCGACCAGGGAGTGCGATGCACTGGTTCGCCGCCAGCGAAG
The DNA here is from genome assembly GCA_030550675.1 of Chloroflexota bacterium. Lineage (GTDB taxonomy): Bacteria > Chloroflexota > Chloroflexia > Chloroflexales > Roseiflexaceae > Roseiflexus. Next base: position 12,588 of record JAUQOW010000126.1, on the reverse strand, counting down.
CCCCCGGCGACGTTCACCAGGATATCGATGCCGCCGTACGCGCTGGCGACCTGAGCATACGCCTGCTGCACCGCCGCCTCGTCGGTCAGATCGAGCAGCGCGCCGTCCAGCGTCGCGCCGGTTGGCAGGATGAGACGCTGCCGCAAGCGGTCGAGGTCATCTGCCGCCAGGTACGGAACCCATACCGTGGCGCCGGCGTTGAGCAATTCCTGCACGACGGCGCCGCCAAGCGCGCCCGCGCCGCCAGTAACGATAGCGATTTTTCCTGCAAGCATTGTCATCCGCCCGTTTCTAGAGCGTTGGTTGAGAACGCTGACACAAAGGCGCGAAGACGCAAAGGTGCAGCGTTGCGCCCCTGCGTCTTCGCGTCAACCTTCTTTTTTCTCTTCTGAGCTACGACATCGGCACCTGCGGGACGATCATCCCCTCGATGCGCTCAAAGATCTCCGGGATCGAATGACCGGTGATCGTCAAGCCGTGGTTCTTCAAGCCAATGACCGCGCGCGACGGGTCGGGCGCCTGGCGCACCAACTCCGCCACTTCCGCCGCCAGTTCATACGTGCCGCAGGGGTAGTTCACCTGCGTTGACGGAATCGGATCGCGCCACCAGGCGTGGATGTGGATGATCGCCTGAACCTGCGGGTGCTCGCGGTAGATCATGTAGTGCTCAATGGCGTCGACCGACACGCGGCGCGGCTCGATGTGCGGCGGGACGCTCAAATTGATCTGGAGATTTTCCGGGTCGTATCCCGTCACCAGCAGAATATCGCGCCCGACCACCTCAAGGCGGCTCTTATCGACCCCCGACGCCGACATCCAGAAATACTCCGGATTGTGCGGCGCGCGAGCGCTCAGGTTGCCATAACTGAGACCGCCAATGCCGTACAGCCGCTTGACGTGGCGCAGTTCGCGCTCCGACAGATACTCATGGATCGGAATAACCGCCGGCAGCAGCCCCATGCTGTCGAGTTTCCTGCCCGCCCAACTGATCTGACGGGTGGCTTCGTCGCCGTTCCACAGGTAATCGGGCAGGTCAGGCGTAAACTTATTGTTAATCACCAGATGGCTGCACGCCAGCGGCTGAATGCGCCGATAGATCTGGTCAAAGAACGCATGTTCGTCACCGTCAAGTCGCACCGTGTAGTGCCCCTGTTCGATGGTGACGAAATGGCTCTCGAGCACGCCATTGACGCGCGTATTGTAGATGACCATATTCGCCAGCGAGCGCAGGATCAGCGGATATGCCGCTTTCATGACATGCTGCTGGTTCTCTTCGCCTTCCACAATCGTAACCGCAAATGTCCCCTGTCCACGACGATGGATCGGGCGTGGACGATCAATGTCGCACAGGTTCAGCACCAGGCGCGCTGGCGGCGACTCGATGGCTTCGTCGTCGCTCGACGCATCAGCGGCGATGAACGTATGTCCATGGCGCTCCAGCGCCGCGCGCAACCCTTGGGCAAACCAGTGAACAAAAGCGTTGTTCGTATTTGCTGTGATGGCAAATGTCAGATGTTCGTCCGGGGCGAGTCGCGGCCCCAACAAAGGCGTCCATGTCTCCTGATGCATGGCAGTTCCTCGAAGATAATGCAATGTGTCGAGCAGAGCGCTCATCTGCACAGAATCTTACGCAAGGATAGCCGTAGCGGGCGTACCTGTCAAATGGATACGCACCAGGGTGTGCAGGCATGATGTGTCAGGACACGACGCTCTGACTGCCAGCGATTGACATCACCCCTGATAAACATGCGGACGACCGTCCGCCTGCGCGGACGGGAACGGCGTCCACGCGCGGTGAGCGCGCCGACCCGCGCAAGCGGACGACCGGCGGAACGCCCCACCGGCGCAACTTCGGTCGCCAGCCAGGGCGCAGCAGGGGTGCGCTTTTTTACCGCGTGACAATTCATGCCTGGACCTCGCGCCAGGAAATACATCCGGCGAGCCTGCGCCGCCGGATCGCACGTTCGCCAGGCGGCGGATTGATGATGAAATCCAGTAGACCTGCGCTGCCCGGTCGCGCATTCTTTGGGCTGCGGGCTAAAGCCCTCGCTCAGGACGCGGAAGCCCCTCTGGGGCTGGCACGAACGCAGCCAGAGCTTCAACTCGCAGCGTCCAGAAACAGAAATCAATGTTTTCCGCGCCTCAACGCCCGTTGCTGCCCTTACCCCCCGCCTCTCTCCTCACAAGAGTAAAGTTTTCAGGCGCGCCCTCACGTTGCATCGCTCGTTTCAGGCATCAGAATGCCCTGACTCCCCCTTCTCCCCTGTGGGAGAAGGGGGCGGGGGGGATGAGGGAGAACAGGCGTCATGGCGCTAAAAACACCCCTCGCGCCTCACCGATTCCGCAATTGCTCATACAGCTCCTCGTGCTGACGGGCGATTGTTTCCCACGAAAACTGCGCCGCCAGCGCCGCGCCGCCAGCGCTCAGGCGCTCCCGGAGCGCCGGATCGTTCGCCAGCCGCACAATGGCGTCGGCAAGCGCATCGGGATCGCCGGGCGGCGTCAGCAACACATGGGTTCGATCAACCAGCGCTGCGCTCCCCGGAGTCGTGATTGTCGGCGCGCCGTGCGCCAGCGTCGCCAGCAGGCTGCCGCGCCGGAAAGAAGCGCCGTCAGTGAAAGGCAGCGCCGCCAGGTCCGCCGCCAGCAGGTGCGCTGAAACCGTCGAGTCGTCACAGTACCCTGTGATCATCACCCGCTCGTCCAGGCGAAGCGCAGCAACCAGCCGCCGCACCTCATCTGCATACATGCGGTCCTGCGGCGCTGTCGCCTCGCCGCCGATCACAATCAGGCGAAACGTCTCCGGCAGGCGCGCCAGCGCCTGGATCAGCGTATCCACCCCCTTGCTGCGCGACATTAACCCAAAATTTGCGATCAGCGTCATTTCCGGCGCGATCCCCAGGCGCGCGCGCCATTCCTGGCGATTCCAGGAAGGCGGCGGCGCAACTGCAATATTGGCGCCTATCGGGATCATCGCCAGCGTGTGATGTCTTCGTCCTGCCCTCCAGCGTCGCAATTGCGCCTCGTCTGCGTCATTCGTCGCCACCACAGCATCGACATCGAGCATCAACCGTCGCGTTACCCAATCGCGCAGCGGACCCGCCTTCGGGAACAGGTACGGCGGCAACAGATCGTGCGCAGTCACGATGAGGCGCGGACGGTTCGTTTCCAGATGCAATTGCCGCGGGAGCAGGTTAATCGCCGGATGCATCCCATAGGCGCCGGTCTGATACTGGATATGCAGCACATCCGGCTTCAGATCGCTCAGGGCATGGCGAACGACCCGCCAGCAGCGCCAGTCCCACCGGCGTAGCGGCAACCGGACGACGCGCAATGGCGGTTGGTCGTCCGCGCCGTCCGCTGCGCCGGTCAATACTGCGACCTCGTGACCGCGCCGGAGCAACGCCCTGCCCAGGTTGCGGGTGTAGTCGCCAACGCCGCCGGGCGTGGGGGGGTATTCGGCGCTGAGCAGCGCAATGTTCATAGCCGGGGTGTCAGTTGAGAGCGAATTGTCATGTACGCGCCAATGTGGTACCGCATAACCAGTGGTACGATGACGACTCAGAAAGGCTGACGCAAGGGCGCAAAAACGCAGAGGCGCACTATAAGCATGAGTCTGAACACCTCAACAGGCATCAGTGAAAGAGGCATGATCATGTCAGCAGCGCGTTATTCTACCAGACGCCGGTTTATCGGGGTCCTTGCGACAACTCTGCTCGTCTGTATGGCGATCATCGCCCGCAGCGTGACAGCTTCCGATCCGAAGGACGCGCCACAAACGCCGACTCCGACGCCAGAACGCACGGCGCTCCCGGTCGGACCGGCGCCATTGACGTTGACCAAGACCGCTTCCACCGACGTCGTGCTTCCGGGTCAATCATTCGCCTACACCCTGCGCATCGCCACCAATCGAGCGCAGGCGCGGGCAGAGGTGCGCGACACACTGGATCCTGGCGTGGAGGTGATCAGCATCGAGAGCGCGTCCGGCGCATGCACCAGCGCAGACGTCATTATATGCCGCGTGGAGGCGCGGGCGCAGGAACCGGCGACTATTCTCATCACAGTGCGCGTGCGCGACACCGTTGCGCCCGACACCTGGTTGATCGGTCAGGCGCTGACGCAGGACGACAGCGACTTCACCGCTGCGTCGGAGCGTGTAGCCGTGCGAGTCGCCGCGCCGCCGCCTGTCGTGTCAGCGCCTGCGGCTACAGCGTCGCCGGGCGCTGAATCGTCGCCTGCCGAGACTGTCTCGAACCGTGATCACCAGGCTGCGCCAGAGTCTCGCGCCGCATCGTGCATCTGCGTCACGCCTTCGCCTGTACCGCGATCGCGCGCCGTTCTCTTGATCACAGTCGAAGCGCCGCCTCTCGCACGCGCAGCCGCAGCCCTGACCGGCGCAACCGATCCGGCGCAGGCGTCTCCCCATGTAATCCCGGAAACCGCAGCTCCCGCAGTAACGGCGAGCGGAAGCGGGCAACCAGCATCCTGGCTGGACATGGTCACGACCATTGGTCCATGACTCACGCGCGCCTGCCAAGCAGGCTCGTGGCGATGGCGCGCAATTCTTCGAGCGCCGTCGCGTCGCCCTGAACGCGATCAAGCGCCGCAAACGCCTCTCCGTGATAGGCGGCGGCGGTCGTTTCAGCGTACACCCGCGACCCGGCGGCATCGAGAATTGCCAGCGCCTGGCGCACCGAGTCATCGTCAAGCGCTGGTTGCGCATACACGCTCATCAGGTATTCCCTGTCGGGCGAGGTTGTCAGCGCGTGGATCACCGGCAGACTGAGCTTACGCCGGTAGAGGTCCGCCGCGAAGGGTTTGCCGGTCACAGCAGGATCGCCCCAGATGCCCAGCACATCATCTTCGATCTGGAACGCCAGCCCAAGCGCGCGCCCGAAATCGAACAGCGCCTGGATTGTGTCCTCATCGGCGCCGCCGACGAGCGCGCCAAGTTCCGCCGACGCAGCGATCAGCGCCGCCGTCTTGCGTTCAATCATCGCCATGTACGCACTCTCGTCGATCTGCAAGTTTCCCTCATAGCTCAGATCGAGAAACTGCCCCTCGCAGACGGTCAGGATAGTCTCATCGAAGCGCCGCAACACATCGAGGATCGTCGTCGCGGGCAGGCTGGTCAGCGCCAGGCGGTGGAGCGCCAGATGAGCAATCGTAAACATCCCATCGCCGGTGTTGATCCCCTGCGCCATTCCCCACAGTTTCCACACCGTCGGACGACCGCGTCGGGTGTCGCTCTGGTCCTGAATATCGTCGTGGATCAGTGAAAAGTCGTGGATCAACTGGATTGCCGCCGCCAGCGGCAGCGCATCGCGCGGATCGCCGCCGACTGCGCGGCAGCTCAGCAGGCAGAGACGCGGACGCAGCAATTTGCCCGGATCAAACGATGCCGGTCGCAGTTCTTCATCACGCCACCCCAGATGGTACTCCTGCATGGCGTAGAACCGCGCCACCCGCTCGTCAGCCTGGGGAAACGCCGCACGCATCGCCGCCTCGATTGCCGTCCGCTCATCGGAGTGCTTCATAGGTGTCATCCTGCCGTAATCTTATGTAACCTGTCGGTAATCCGCCGCTCTTGAGGTCTGCGCGCGGCGCTAGTACACTGCATCTGAGTAGAGCGCACCCGATATCGCTAACAAAGAATCAGCGCTCATCGGTACCGCCCGTAGCGTCACTAACGTCATCGAAAGGAGTAGCGTCGATGCCGCTGAATATGCGCTTTCGCTTCAGCCCGACTAAGGATGGACTCGTCAAGGTGCTCGGACCGCTCGAGACGGAGATCATGCAGATCGTCTGGCAGGATGAGCGCAGCACAGTCAAGAAAGTCCATCGCAAACTGTCGCAGCACCGCGAGATCGCCTACACCACTGTGATGACGACGATGACTCGTCTTGCTGAGAAGGGCGTCTTGCGCCGCCACCGTGAAGGGCTGGCATACGTGTACACCCCGGCGATCAGTGAGTCGGACTTCGTGACCATGGTAGTGCAGCAGGTGCTCGATGGATTGCTTGACGACTACAGCACGACCGCCATTGATTACATAATCGACTATCTGGCGCGGCGGAACCCGAAAGAGTTGCGGCGCATTCAGCAGACCATCCAGGCGCGCATCGCCGCTTGAAGAGAAGAAGAGGATTGCGAATTGTAGCAGCGCACCCTATCCGGCATCCTGAACGCAATTCTCAATCCTCTCCCCGTCTTCCTCATCACACGCGCCGACGAGGTCGCCCCACAGGTCGTAATCAAGCGCCTGCGTCACACGCACGTGCACAAAGGCGCCAGGTTCCGCCGCCCCCCAGAACAACACCTGCCCATCGACTTCGGGTGCGTCACGAAACGAGCGACCGACGCTCAATATCTGGCCGTCGTCGGTTTGTCCCCGCCCTTCCACCAGAACGCGCATCACGCGCCCGACCCAGCGCCGATTGCGCTGGCGCGAGATGCGCTGCTGGCGCCGCATCACCTCATGCCAGCGACGCTCAATAATGTGTGGCGACACCTGATCCGGCAGCGCCGCGGCGGGTGTTCCCGGTTCGCGCGAGTAGCGAAAAACGCCGACCCGATCAAACTGCATCTCTTCGAGAAATGCCAGCAGCGTCTGAAACTCAGCGTTCGTCTCCCCCGGAAAGCCGACGATGAACGTCGAGCGGAGCGCAATATCGGGCATAGCCGCGCGCAGATCGGCGATAATCCGCCGGGTGCGGTCCGTGTCGGGCGGACGCCGCATCCGACGCAGCGTCTCCGGGTGCGCGTGCTGCAGCGGCATATCCAGGTAATGGCAAATCTGCGGATGGCGCGCCATGGTTGCGATCAGGCGCTCGCTGATGCCGTGCGGATAGGCGTACATCAGGCGCACCCACATGTCCTTTGGCAGCGCCGCGCAAAGTTCATCGAGCAGGATCGCCAGACCGTCCTTCAACCCCAGATCACGCCCGTAATCGGTCAGATGCTGCGCCACCAGCACAATCTCCTTGACCCCTGCCGCAGCCAGTTCCTGCGCCTCGCCGAGGATCGCCCCCACGGATTTGGAGCGCATATCGCCCTTGAACGACGGAATCGTGCAGAACGCACAGCGCAGGTTGCACCCATCGGAAATCTTCAGATACGCCGAGGGACCGCTGGCGCGGCGGCGGATCGGCGCAGTGCGCCAGTCGGCGTAGGCGCCTGGCGCGCTCAGGTCATAGGAGGGAGGGGCGGGAGCGGTCACGCTGGTAAGCGGAATAACCTCTGGCGCTGACGGCGCGTCAGGGAGGGGAGGCGCCGGATCAGACTGCAACGCTCCGACGACATCGCCGATACGCATCCAGGCGCGTGTGCCCAGGATCGCATCAACACCAGGCGTCGCCGCCACGAGCGCGCCGTGGCTTTCCGCCATGCAGCCAGCCGCAATCAGGCGCTGACCGGCTGTTTTGCGCGCAGCGACATCGCGCAGCACCGTCATCGTTTCCTCGCGCGCCGCCGCGATAAACGAGCAGGTGTTAACAATTACGACATCAGCATCATCGGCGCTGTCAACGGGCGTATGTCCCTGCGCCGCCAGAATGCCGCTCATGCCCTCGCTATCGACCTGATTTTTGGGGCAACCGAGGGTAATAATATGAAACTTCATCGTTCAACGATAGTTGGTAAACTGAAGCGGAATGTCAAACTCATCCTGATGTTCTCTTATCAGACGAATCACCGCCTGCAACTCATCACGGCTTTTACTCCCCACACGCAACGCATCTCCCTGAATGCGCGGCTGCACTTTTGGAAAATGATCGCGGATCAGTTTCGCCAGTTTTTTCGCTACATCCTCAGGAATGCCGCGTTGGAGCGCAGCAACCTGGCGCACGCGGCCGCCGCTCGCTTCCTGCACCGGACCAAACTTAAAAATCTTGATTGACAGATTGCGGCGCAATGCCTTAGTTTGCACCAGATCGCGCACTGCGGCGAGGTGCATTTCCGAATCGGTGGTAATGATCAGTTCTTTCTCGCTCAGGACAATTTCTGTCTTTGTGTCCTTCAGGTCGTAGCGCGTTGCAACCTCGCGCCGCGCCTGATCGATGGCGTTAACCAGTTCCTGGCGATCAAAATCCGAGACGATATCGAACGTGCTTTCTGCAGGCATGGATTTCCTCCCGCTTACGGCGGCCACTCGAAAGTCACCACCTCACCGGGGCGTGTGCCGAGGCGACGTTCCTGATCGTTGATCACAACGGTCACCACTGCGGCATTACCAGCGCGCACCGACACCGAGCGCCGGGCAGTGAAGCGCACCGAGCGTCCTGGCGCCAGCACCCGCCGAAAAACCGACTCGCCATCGGTCTTGATTTCCAGCCACGATCCGGGATTATCCCCTGGATCGATTCGCACCTCAAGAACAATCGGCGCCTCCGGTTCACGGGTTGGCGTCGGCGACGGCTCCACCTCTCCCCCTGCCACAGCGACAGTCGGCGTCGCCATGGGGAATGGCGCCGGCGTTGCTTCTGGCGGCGCCGTCGGCAGCGGGCTTGGAGCGGGGGGCAGAGTCGCCGTTGGAATAGCGGCAAGTTGTGCATTTTCCCCGATCTGGTTCGTGGCGCTCAAAACCAGGTACGTTATCCCGACCAGCGCCAGCACGACGAAAAAGACGCCAACCAGACTTGGGGCGACGCATCCCTGGATGCGAGGATTTGATGTCGCCGGGACGACCCGGATCGGATCGGTGCGTCCGCGCTCGTGGCGGTACAGATCGATGAGCTCATCCGCCGGTAAGCCCAGGAACGCGGCATAGTTGCGAATGAAACCGCGTGTGTAGACGTCGCCGGGAAGATTCTGATAGTCGCCATCCTCAAGCGCCACAAGGTACCGCTGCAGGATGCGCGTTTCAGCAGCAGCCTGTGAGAGGCTGATGCCCTGGCTTTCGCGAGCTGCGCGCAGCCGCTCGCCCAGCTGGCTCATACTATTCTCCTGGGAGCCTTATATTCACAGGCGCATCTACCAACGGCTATTATAAATGAAAGCGCGCGTTGCGGCAAACGCGCGCTTTCTGATGACAAACGAGCAATTGTGGTAACTTACCTCAGGAGCGTGACGATCACGTTATCGAATTCAGCGCCCGCTTCTGTGCTGAAGTTTTCCAGATAGAGGGCCGCCTGACCGCGGGTGATGCGGGTATCGGTGAATGTCTGCACCTCAACGCCGTTCACGCTGAAAATAATCCGGTTCCCCTGCGCTTTCAACGATACCCGATTGACCGTTCCTGGCTTGATCGCCGGATTGCTGATCGGCTCACGCAGCGTCGTCCAGCGGTCATTGACCGAGACAAAGCATCCATACTGGTTGCCGCCATCAATCCAGCAGGTATAATAGTTCCGCGTAGTACTCGGACTGCCTGTGCCATAGCGCACTGCAACCCCGGCGCGCGAGTTGCCCTGAATCAACACATCCGCACTCACTTCCAGGTCGTCCGCTGGACTGACATCCGGCGCCGTCAGGTAGTACAGGTCGGGATCGCTCAGCGTAATCCGATAGACGCCATCTTCGATCACCGCCCGGAGGCTCGTCGAAACATCCGTCGCCCACTTATCCTCGTCGTTCGTGAAATCGAATGCGAAACGCCGGACCGATGCATCGCCAGAGAGCGGAATCGCAGGATCGACGATGTATGATCGCAGAATGGCGTCGAGCGAGGGTTTGAGGTCGTCGAATTGCTCTTCGGGTATCACAAACGTCAGAAGCGACACTTTATCCACGTCGCGGTAGCTAAAGGTGTTTGCCAGCAACCGCGCTTCGACGCCGCCGCTGGCATCTGAGGCGTAGCTCCAGATGATCTGCACGCCGCCGCCGCGCAGTTTCTCCGGCGGATCCATCGAGAAATCTTTCTCATCTTTGAAAATATTGACGAACTCCGTTGCTTGCTCAGCCAGATCGTCCTGCGTCGGCGCTTCCTGCGTCTCGGTGATGCTGAGAACAATCAGCGCATTTTCGTTTGCGTCCGTCCACGCATACACCAGCGTCGCCTCGTTTGAGCTTTCCTGTCGGCGCCAATCTGCAGGCACGTCGATGCTGAACAGACCGGCGGGATGTTTGAATGTATCAAGCCGATCAATTGTCACCAGCGCAAGCATTCCGCCGGTTGACCCGCCCGTTCCTGATGGCATCGTAGGCGCAATGGTCGGCTCAGGGCGCGCAGTCGGCTCAGCGGTTGGCAACGGCGTGGCAGTTGGGCGCGGGGTGGCGGTCGGGCGCGGGGTGGCGGTCGGGCGCGGCTCAGGCGTGGCGGTTGGGGTTGTGCCGATCGAGACGCTGCATCCGGTCAGCGCGACCGCCATTATCCCGACCAGAGCAAAGCGGCGTAGACGGTGCATCAAAAAGACCTTTCTGCATGGCGCAGACAGTGTGCGGAGATTGCGCACACTGTGCATCATCCGGGAATGCCAGGCATATTTTCCCATCAATTGTAGCACGGCGGAGCGTCATTGAAAAGAGCCGCAAGCGCGCGGCGCCATGTCGCAGGTTCAGCATCGTTTCAGGCAATCACAACCATTTTGAGACAAACCTGTCATCTGGATGTCATATAAGCGGCTAGGTAGTATCGTGCTGCTTTCTTTAGGCTTGTAGACGGAACTGAGAACCGAGAACTGAGAACTGAGCACCGAGGACTGAGAACCGAGAACCGAGAACTGAGAACTGAGAACTGAGAACTGAGAACTGAGAACTGAGAACTGAGAACTGAGAACTGAGAACTGAGAACTGATAGTGGGATCAAATAAGACCTGGATAATCGAGCCTGCGCCTGTGGAGCGGTTGGGGGTGCAGGCACGAATTGTCGGGCGGCAAGCAAGCGCATCCCTGTCGCGCCTCGGCTGGCGACGGAAGTCGCGCCGGGCAGGCGTTCCGCCGGGCGTCCGCTTGCGCGGTTCGACACGCTCACCGCGCGCGGACGCCGACGGGAACGGCGGCGTAGGAGGACAGTCAGCCGCAGGTCTATCACGAGCGATCTTAATCACTGGCGACCGGAGCGTCATTTCCTGTCACAGCGCGGGAGAGAGGCGCTCGCCGGTGGAGGGTTTTTGGCGAGCCATTGTCTTGATGAATCGCCCGCTTCAGGCATCTGGACGCCAAAACGCTCCCCGCTCCTGCGCTGCGGGAGCGGGGTGGGGGTGAGGGTAACAACAGGCGTCAGGACGCGGAAAATGCCCCTCGCGCTCCAAAAGCTCTACCTTGAGAGGGAGAGAGGCGAGGGGCGAAGGTGGGGACTCATGGGCCTTGAACTGATGGAGTATCTGCTATGAAGTCACGTTCCTTTATCTACCGAACCAGTATGATCCTTGCAGGTGTGGTCGGGCTGATTACGGTGTTCTTCGCCTATCGCGCAAGCGCCGCAGCAGTGTACATTGTGCGCGGTCCGACGACCGCAGTGTGTTCAATTACTGGTCAATCGGCGCCAGCGACGTTTCAAGACAGCATCTTCGGCTCCGAACTGCACGGATTCCTCGACCAGGAAGGCGTGACGATCAGTTTCCAATTCCCTGACGGGCGCATCTTTAGTCCTGACGATACCCGGTTGCTCGACGGCGTGGTCGATCTGCCGCCGCATTTTGCGCTGCCGCCCTATCGCGCCGATGTCGCCGGCGATCTCTACTTCGAGTTTCCGGTGACGAACAAGTGGCCCTATGGCTGCTACCGTCTGACTGCCGTGGGGCAGGGCAGTCGCCAGACGGCGGTCGGCTACCTGGTGGTGACGCCGCGCGTCGGTCCGCCGCCGGCGCCGAGTCCGGCGCGGTTGGCAGTGTGGAACAACGGCACCTTCAATGCCTTTGCGTTCCACGACGACCTGGTCAATATTCATGGCGCCAACTTCTTCCCCAACGAAGTGGTTTCTATCTGGATTACGCAACCGGACGGCACGGTGCTTGACTATCCGCAACAGGTCGCCAGCGACATCGGCAACTTCCAGTCATCCTTTATTTTCACCAACGCGCATCAGACCGGCAGGTATACTTTCACGGCGCTGGGGACGTTCAGCGGGTATCAGGTTTTTGCGCCGTTCGAGTTGCGGGCGCGATCCTCGACGCCGAGCGGATGGGCGCAACTGCGCGTCGCTTTTCCAGCCCAGGGATCAACGCGACAGAATGGCGGCGTCGCGATTACCGGCGCGCTCTTCTCTCCCGGCGAGTATGTCGGTCTGTGGATGACGCTGCCAAATAATGCGGTGCGCAGCCTTCCGACGCAGGTGGCTGATGGCAATGGCGACTTCTTCGTCGTGATCGACCTCGACGAGCGATTGCCGACAGGACGCTACAGCGTCACTGCCAAGGGGCTCTCCAGCGGGCGATTACAGATCGCCAGCTTCGACGTGACGCCGGGGAGTTTCCAGCCAGCGCCGGTGAACAATCCCGCCGGACCCGCGCCAGTGGTCGTGACCTCGAACGTCGGCAACCAACCAGGGTTTAGTGCACTCACAACGACGGGAGCAGCGCGCACCTCGGTCACATTCGTTGATCGCACCGGCGCCGCCGATATTGTGCGGGTCGAGGGGTCTGGCTACACGCCCGACGAGCGCGTAGGAATCTGGATGACCTTCCCGGACGGCGCGGTGCTCGGCATGGC
>JAUQOW010000125.1 GCA_030550675.1 Chloroflexota bacterium | reverse complement strand
GCGTTTCATAGTGCATCCACGCGGCTGGCGACGCCAGCACCATCAGCAGCAAAAACATGCCGTACTGAAGCGCATACCCCGTGCTCTCGCGCGCTGTCGGGCGCAGCGCCAGCACACAGACCGCCAGCGACACAGCGCCGGAGATCAGCGTTCCCAGCAAGCGCACCATTTCGTTCTGGTAAATCGTCGCGCTGCGCGGCGAGTCGGTCAGGCGAGCGAGGAACCCGGAGATCGTCTGATTTTCGACCCACGACGTCGTGCCGCCGATGTTCGGCAGCACCTGCGTCAGGTAGATGAGATGTTCATTCCAGCCAATGATCGCGATGGCGATGCCATTGCAGACCATCATCCCGACGGCAAACCCGACCAGCGCGCGCCAGTGTCCTTTCACGACAAAGAATGCCAGCAGCAACACCGGATAAATCTTGAACAGCGTTCCCAGCGCCACCAGCGCGCCCGCAACCGCATCACGCCCGCTGCGCAGCGCCCACAGCGCCAGCGTCAGCAGGAACAGCAGCACCAGATCAATCTGCCCATACGCCAGCGTATCCGCCAGCGGACGGAAGTTGAAGACAATCAGCAAACCGGCGGCGCTCAATGATGCCAGGGGCAATCGCCACATCCGCAGCCAGACCAGCGCAGTTGCGATGATCAGGAAGGTGTTCATCATCCGGTGCCACAGCAGCACAGTCAGTCCGTCCATTGTCACGAACGGAACAAACAGCATGCCGTAGAAGGGCGGCACCTTGAACACATGACCGAAGTGATTGGTCAGCACGGCGGTGATGTCGTACATCGAACCGCCGCGCGTCCACTCGCGCGCGCCGCGGAACAGGATCCAGAAATCGGGCGCCTGGCGGGTGTAGGCGTACCACAGGTTGTAGATCAGGTGCGCAAGCGCAGCCAGCGCGAAGAGGACCAGCGCGAGGCGCGCCAGACGCGCGCGACGCTCATCGCGGAGCAGCGCACGTCCGCGTGCGGCATACCATCCGCCGCCGACCAGCGCGAGCGCGCCTGTCAGCCCGGCGCCGATCCAGAGCGTCTGCGACGCCAGACCCACACGCGGCGCTTCGTCCCAGCGCATCGCTAACTGAAAGAGCGGCATCATCCACCAGGCGACAGCCATAGCGAGCGGCAGATACGCGCCGGAAAGAACCGGAACGCGATAACCAGGTTCCACAGTGAGCGGCAGAAACGTATACAGCAGCGCGACTCCAAGGCATCCAATGAGGAGCATTGCTGCGAACCGCTGAATGAATGGCAGCGTTTCCAGCGGACGCAGTCCAACTCCTGCCGCTATCAGCAGCGTCAGCGCAAGACTGGCAAGCAGGGCGCTGCGCGGCGCAAGACCAATGGCGCGTGGCAGGGCGAACCCCAAAGCGCCGATCGCCAGAGCGCAGAGCGCGACCCACAGCGATGGCAGAATTACCGGTGTGTTTACTGGCGTGAGCGCGACGGTATCGACTGCCACTCCCAGCGCGCGCGCATCGGTCGGCGGAGTGAACGTATCACTGACGATCCCGACGCGCAGCGCCCAGTCGAGGCGCGCCGTCGAAGGGATCAGGACACGATAGATCCGCGGACGGTAATCGGGCGTGACGAACGACGTCAGCTCACGGCCATCAATCGTCAGGGCGACGTTCGGGAGTGGAACATCCGCCGGACGACCATTTGGCAACCGCAGCGACATAATCGCAGGCGTTAGCGCTGGCGGCTGCTGCAGTGCAATCGTCGAGTCGCCGTCGCTCCAGCGAAAGCGCGTGACGCTGGCGGCATCCGTTTCGGAGTCGTGAAACCCGAATGCAAAACGCGCATCGCGTCCGCCAATATCGACGACCAGGGGCCACGCCTGCGCAGAGGCGATGCTGATGATCAACAACGCGCATAGCGCTGCAATTGCCGTATATCCAGCGTTACGAACGCCAGCGTGCCTGTCGTTGATCACATCACGCATACCTTTCATATGAACCCGCACAAAGGCGCACAGGCGCGAAGGTTGAGGATGAAACGGTTGAACGTGACACGTTGAACGTTGAACGTTGCAGACGGCATGGGTTGCGTGTGGAATGTGTTGACCGCATAAAGACGCAAAGGTGCAAAGGTTGCAGGTTACAGTCGGTCATCGAACGTTGTAACGCCGCAGGTTAGAAGGCTATAAATCAAGCGCTCTAACCCCTAACCCCTAACCTGCTTCACCGCCATCGCCACAGCCCGCACTTCATCGTCGGTCAACTCGGGAAACATCGGCAGCGAAAGGATCTCACGCGCCAGGCGTTCAGTCGTCGGCAGACCATCGCGCGGCGCGAACGGAGCATACACCGGCTGCATATGCGTCGGCAGCGGATAGTGAATATCCGTCCCAATGCCCTGTTCACGCAAACGCGCCTGCACAACGTCGCGCTCCGCTGTGCGAACAACGTACAGATGGAAGACATGATCGCCTTCCGGCGGCGCTTCAGGCAGAACGAGATCGGTATCCGCCAGAAGGTCGTTGTACATTGCGGCGATAGCGCGGCGTCGCGCATTCCAGGCGGGCAGATAACGCAATTTGACTGACAGGATCGCAGCTTGAAGCTCGTCGAGGCGCGAATTAAGCCCGCCAGCATCGCGGGTGTAATATTTGCGCTCCCAGCCGTACTGTCGCAAACGACGGACTTTTTCCGCAAGCGTCGCGTCGTTCGTTGTCACCGCACCGCCATCGCCAACTGCGCCGAGGTTCTTGGTCGGGTAAAAACTGAAGCATCCCAGCGCACCAATGCTCCCGGCGGGGCGTCCGCGCCAGATCGCCCCGTGCGCCTGCGCGCAATCTTCGATCACCGGAAGACCGTGGCGGTCGGCAATCGCCATGATCGCGTCCATATCCGCCATGCGACCGTAGAGGTGCACTGGCATAATCGCCCGCGTGCGCGGGGTGATCGCCGCTTCGAGCGCCGCCGGATCCATCGTATGGCTACGCTCGTCCACGTCCACAAACACCGGACGCGCCCCGACCGCCACGATCGTGATCGCCTGATAGACGCTGGCGTTGGCAACGGTAATCACCTCGTCGCCGGGACCGACGCCAAGCGCGGTGAGCGCCAGTTGCAGCGCCTCGGTGCCATTTGCGACGCCAATGCAAAAACGGGTGTTGCAGAACGCTGCAAACTCTTCCTCAAACGCGCTCACCGCTGGACCCAGGATATACCAGCCGCTATCGAGCACACGGGCGATGGCAACGTCGAGTTCGGCGCGGATGGCATCGTGCTGGCGCTTCAGATCGCCAAAAGGAACATTCAGCCGCATGGCGGCGCTTCTTTCTCGCTTTACCAGTAATACTCGCGCTCACGTCGGTAGAATTCGAGCGTGCGGCGCAGCCCCTCGCGCAACGGCACCTTCGGGCGCCAGCCGAGCCGCCCCTGGATCAGGCGGTAATCGGCGTAGTAGTCGCCAATGTCGATGGATTTCCGATCCGGCGGAAACGGAACGATTTCAAAACTGCCGCCGCCGTTAATTTCGATCAGCAGCGCCGCCAGGTCGCGCAGGTTAATGGTTTCGTCACTGCCCAGATTGAAAATGCCGCCGTCCGCCGCTGGCGACGCGCCAGCCAACAGCAGCGCTTCGACCACATCATCCACGTAGTTGAAATCGCGGATCTGCGAACCGTCGCCAAAGACCTGGATTGGCTCTTCGTCGATAAGGCGTTTGATCCAGATGCCGAGAAAGGTCTGCCGCGCATCTTTGACGCGCATACGCGGACCATAGGTGTTCGTCAGGCGCAGGGCGCACGCGCGAATGCCATAAACATTGTTGTACAGAATGTGGTACCACTCGCCAGCCATCTTGTTGACGCCGTTGACATCGACGGGGTGAAGCAGGTGGCGCTCATCGACCGGCAGATAATCCGGCTTGCCGTAGATCTGGCGCGTTGAAGCGTATACCAGTTTCAGGCGGGGGTTGTTTTTGCGGCAGGCTTCGAGGATCGACAGTTGCGCGCGGCAGTTGATCTCCAGATCGGTGTAGGGATCGGTCATCGAGTCGAGGTGCGATGTCTGACCGGCGAGGTTGAAAAGGTAATCCTGCCCCTGCACCAGGTAGTTCATCGAATACTCATCGCGCACATCGGCGATATTGACGCGCACGCGATGCTCAATGCCAGCGATGTTGCGCTGATTGCCGCCGTAGATCGGAATGAGCGAGTCGACCAGGGTCACCTGCGCATCGAGTTCTACCAGGCGATGCGCCAGCGTTGAACCAATAAAGCCCATCCCGCCGGTGATGAGCACGCGCGCACCACTGTACGCATGGGCATAGTCGTTCCTGCCTGGCATGCGTTCACCTTCTCCTCAGAGGATTTTCTCACAAAGGCTGACGCAAAGGCGCGAAGACGCGAAGGGGCGGCGTATCGATTGTGAAATTGTGCGTCAACCTTTGCTTTTCGAGAAATATCGCCCACAAACAGACGCCGAAGACTACCCCGGCGTCTTCCTGGCCAGACACAGGCTGATCTCCCCGTCCGACCGGGTTGTGCGCACACCGCCGGTCATCATCGTTCCACCGGAAGTTCCTGTTGCTTTCGACGGACTTTGATCCGGCGCATATGCTCACGTCGGATCACCAGTTTCCACCACAGACCGAGCAACTGAATGCCGGTGCGCCACAACCGTGGAAAGTTGAAGAACTGACTTCGCCCATAGGTGCGATGGTAGTGATGCACCGGAACCTCGGCGAAGCGATACCCGGCATCCTGCAACTTCTTCACCAGTTCCAGGCAAATAGTGCCGCTGTCGGATTCCAGGTCGATCGTATCGAACACATGCCGCCGGATCAGGCGAAAGTCGCAATCGACGTCACGGAGTTTGAAGCCAAACAGAAACTTGACCGTATGGTGGTAGATGCGTCCGATGATTTTGCGGTGCAGCGGATCGCTCCGGTCAATCTTCCAGCCGTTCACAATATCGACATCATCGCTCAACGCAGGGAGGAGGAGTTTGAGTTCGCGCGGATCGTACTGCGCATCGCCGTCGGTGTAGAAGATCAGGTCCTTGGTGCAGGCGGCGAACCCGACGCGTAACGCCCCGCCGTAACCGAGCGGTTCACGGTAGGAATAATAGCGAAAGCGATCAAAACGCTGCGCCAATTCTTCCAGCACTTCGACCGTATAATCGGTGCTGCCGTTCTCCACCACAATAACTTCGTAATCGTCGGTCAATTCCTCCAGCGTTTTGATGGTTGTGACAACCATGCTGCCGATGGTGCCGCCGTCGTTGTATGCCGGAAAGAAGGCTGAAATGCTTGGTCGTCGCTGGTCCTGACTCATTGCGTCTCTTGTCGTTGCGTCTGCGAATGCAAGCCGAAAGATTATAGCATACCGAACACCCAGCGTATCAATTCGCCGAAACGAATACGAGCCTGTGTGGCGCTGACGACTCGGGTCATGTCTCGCCTTCTCTGGTTATCGATGAGTTGCTCAAAGAAAGCATACGCAACTCTGGAGGAATGTCAAGGACTGAACATACTCGAGCGCAACTCGTGGTACGATAGCAGGTGCGACCATTCCCGCTTCAGATCACAGGAAGAACGTTATGCCAGCATCGATCACCGGGCTGCTGCGCCCCGACATTGCGGCGCTTGAAGCATACACGCCGATCGTTCCGCTCGAGACGCTCGCCGAGCGACTGGGTCTGCCGGTCGAGCGGATCATCAAACTCGACGCCAATGAGAACCCCTACGGTCCATCGCCGCGCGCGCTGGCGGCGCTGGCAGCCGTTGAGCGCGACGCGCCTCACCGCTACGCCATCTACCCCGACCCGGATCACACGCGCCTGCGCGCAGCCCTCAGCCGGTACATCGGGCAGCCGCCGGAGCGAATCATCTGCGGCGCAGGGTCCGACGAACTGATCGACCTGCTCATGCGCGCTGTGCTGCGCCCCGGCGATGTTATGGTCGATTGCCCGCCGACCTTTGCCATGTACAGTTTCGATGCCGCGCTCTACGGCGCGCGCGTCGTCCCGGTGCCCCGCACCGAACAGTTCGATGTGGATGTCGAGGGAGTCGCAGAGGCTGTCGAACGCGAAGGCGCAAAACTGCTGTTCCTGGCGGCGCCGAACAACCCGACCGGAACGCCGCTAGCGCGATCCGCCGTCGAGCGCCTGCTCGACCTGCCGATCATCCTGGCGATTGACGAAGCCTACGCCGAGTTTGCTGGAACGAGCGTCGTTGATCTGGTCGGAACGCGCCCCAATCTGGTTGTCCTGCGCACGTTCAGCAAGTGGGCAGGGCTTGCCGGGTTGCGCATCGGCTACGCGGCAATGCACGAAGACGTGATCGCGTACCTGTGGAAGATCAAGCAACCGTACAACGTCAATGTCGCCGCCGAGATCGCAGCGATTGCGTCGCTCGAGGATCGTGAGGAACGGATGACGACCGTGGCGCGCATCGTCGCCGAGCGTGACCGTCTGGCTGCGGCGCTGGCGGCGCTCCCCGGCGTTCACGTCTACCCCAGCGCGGCGAATTTCCTGCTCTGCCGGATGACCGACGGCGGCGCAGCCCGCGCCCGCGCCATCCGCGACGGTCTGGCGCGGCGCGGGATTTTGATCCGCTACTTCAACCGACCAGGACTCGACGACTGCATCCGTATCAGCGTCGGGCGACCTGAACAGAACGATGCGCTGTTGCAGGCGCTGGAGGAACTGGCGTAACAGCCCCGTTTCCTTCAAGCCGCATCAGGCTCGCATTCGGATTGCGGCGCCTCCGGGTCTGACGGTTCGCAGTCAATGCGCTCCGGCGCAGCGGCGCTGTTGCTTTTGATGCGCACACCCGGCGTCACCCCATCCTTCCGGTTGACAAACGCTTCCAGGTCTTCCGCACTCGCCAGACGGTCGCGGATTGCCTGCAACCTGGCGACGCCCTGCCGACGCGTCGCTTCAGCATCCACAATCGGCGCCGGGTAATCAACGCCGATGCGCACGCCATACATCTGCTGCTCCATCTCGGTCAGCGTCCACGGTTGAAAGACGAGCGGCGGCGGCAGGGGACGCAATTCCGGGACGTAGCGATGAATGAACACGGCATCGGGGTCGTTGTCGAAGCACTGCTTCGTCGGGTTGTAGCAGCGAATGAAGCCGCTCTTCGGTTGGGTGATGGCGGCCTGCATCTGCCACTGCCAGTGATCAACGCAGACATCGCCATCCAGCAGGTGCTGCATGAACCACTCCGCGCCGTGCTGCCACGCCTGAAAGAGATTAATGGTCAAAAAGGTAGCGAGCATGGCGCGCATACGAAAGTTAAGCAGCCCTGTCTGCCGCAGGGCGCGCATGGAGGCATCGATCAGCGGATAACCAGTCTCGCCGCGTCGCCATGCATCGAGCAACGTCGCGTCGGCTTCCTCCGGACAGCGCACCTCATCGAAGGGCGTGTAAAGATTGACAAACTCCGCCTGCGGGTAGAGGGCGAACTTCTGGATGAAATAATCGCGCCAGCGCAACCGGCTTGCCCACGCCTCCAGGCCCTTGCGACCCGCCTGGCTGGCTGTAAGCCACCGCCGACGCCCAGCCTGGATCGCCTCGCGCTGACTGAGGCAGCCGAACTTGAGATAGGGCGACAGACGGCTGGTTCCGTCGTCCTCTGCCAGCGCCGGGCTGGAGAGGCAGCGCCGATAAGAGTCGATGCGGCGGCTCAGAAAATCCTCCAGTCGGCGGCGCGCTGCCGTTTCACCGCCGGGGAGGGTCGTCTGCGCCGGTGGCAGACCCAGTTCCGCCAGCGTGGGGATGTGGTTAATGTGGGCAATATCGGCGGGGAGGCTCACAGGCGGCGTTGGGATATACTCAGGCGCCGGGAAGAGCGCCTCCTTACTATGCGCCGTCCATGCCGCCTGCCATGCCTCACGGTCATACTCGCCTTCGGTCTGCACGTAGTAGTTGAGGAACCAGCGCAACCGCCACCCTTCGGCAGCGGCGACCTGCGCCAGCGTGCGGTCGCGCACCTGCCCGCTCCAGCGTTCAATATCAGTCGACGCATAGACGGCGCTGGCGGCGACAGCACGAACAAAGCGCGGCAACACCTCTTCGGCGCGCCCCAGCAGCAGCGTCAGCCGGGCGCCACGGCAGCGCAGGCTGGCGTCGAGATCAGCCAGGCATTCAAGCAGGAACTGAACGCGCATACTGCCGGTCTCGCGGTGCGCCAGATATGTGGGGTCGAGAATGAAGAGCGGAATGACGCTTTCAGCATCGCAACAGGCGTTCCAGAGCGCCGCGTGGTCGTGCACGCGCAGATCGCGGCGGAACCAGACAATGCAGGTGGGCATGTTGAAGTCAGTGCTCCGGTTGCCATTGTTCATCCACGGTGCGGGTGAGCGCATCACGAATAACTGCGTCATCGAGCCGGAAACCAGCGCTGCGCAGAGCGCGTAACACCTGTGAAGCAGATTCAATCAGGCCGTGTTGTTTAGCCAGAATGACAATGGCGAGGGTTCCTTTCATCCGAACGGAGAAACTTCGGGCGCAGCGCCGCGCCATACTGTCGTCCAGAACCGCTACCCATCCGGCGTGAGCCATCGCATACGCCAGCACTGCTGTCTCGCCTGCGCCTAAATCCCATGCAAGCAATGCTGAGGGAGGGACAGCCGTTGCGACGATGGGAAACAGACCGCTTTCAACGGCACAGCGGGCGGGATCGCCCTCAGGCGCACGAGTGAGTTCTTCAGCTACTTCCTGCGGGATCACGACGCTTGCCGGCAGGCGCAGCAACAACTCCGCCTGCCCCACGCGCGCCAGCGCTATGACAGGGGAAGCGTTGACAACCCATCGCTCAGCGATCAGAGACTTCTGAGACGATTTCATCAGCGCTATATTGGAACACTGAAACGTTGAACCGGTTCAGGGCATCGATAAACCCGGCGCGCGACAGACCAGCAATTTCAGCAGCCTTGCTTTGCGAAATAAGTCCATTTTCATACCACTTCACTGCAGCCGCGATGCGCATTTCTTGTACAAATCCCTCCGGATCTTTGCGTAGAGCAGAAAATATACTGCGCGGCAATTCAAATGATACGCGAACAGTTTCCATTATAACCTCCGGCATCGCTATCTTAGCAAACGCGGGTATAGCATCAGCCAGTCATCAACGTGTTCAGCCAGGGTTAGCGACGAGAGCTATTCCTGTATACCGCATTGTACATCAAGCAGCTCTACTTTGCCGTTTATTGCAACCGGAACGACATACGTCCCTACCCCAGCGCCCGCGAGTCCTGCTCCTGGCGCGCCTGCCGGTTCCATCCAAGGCGGCGCAGCAACGGGTTCGAGCCGGTTTGTGCATGGTCGATGACGTTCAACAGGACAAACCCTATGGCGGCGATTGCCAGCGCCAGCCAGAACTCCGACGCTGCGAACTCAGGCAGAATATTGCGCTCGCGGATTGGCACAGGCTTCCCGTGGCGATCCAGCATCGTCTCAACCACTTCCTTCCAGGGCCAGATCTTGCGCAGCGAGCCAGCCATAAAGCCCATGAGCACCGCCACGGTGACATGATGGTAATGGCGAAGCAGCCAGCTCAACAGGCGCACAAAACTCAGAAGCCCCACCACTGCCCCTAGTGCAACCGGCACAATCGCCAGAAAGTTCAGATCTGCCACGGCGTCGAGCACATAGGCGTATTGCCCCAGAATGAGCAGAATGAACGACCCTGAGATACCGGGCAGGATCATCGCCATGATCGCCAGAGCGCCGCTGAAGAAGAGCGTGACCGGATCGTGCGGCATCGTCAGGGGCACCAGCCCCACAATGAGGTAACCAGCCGCTGTGCCTCCTGCCAGGGCTGCCGCAGAGCCGGGACCCCAGCGAACCGTCGCGCCCACGGCAATGATTGAGGCGACGATGAGACCGAAAAAGAAGGCGAAGAGGTACACCGGGTGGTTTTCCAGCAGGTAGCGCATCACCCGAGCCATTCCGATCACCGCTGTGCCGATGCCCAACCCCAGCGGAATGAGAAACCCCCAGGGAATGCTGGTCAGCGCCGCGCGCCAGCGCCCCTGACCGAGGAGACGAAGCAGTTGGATGTTGAACGACTTGATCGCAGATAGAAGATGCTCGTAAATCCCCAGGACGAACGCCATCGTGCCGCCCGACACGCCGGGTATCAGGTCGGCAATGCCCATGGCGATGCCGGTGAAAAACAGCCGAAGCGCCGAAAACGAACGAGGTGCAGTTTCCGGTATGTGCATGGTCCAGGGCTCCATGTGCAAGCAAACAAAACGCGCGCCCCCAGAACGGGACGCTGTGGCGAGTATACCCCACGCATAGCGCAGCGTCAATGACATGGCGGATGAGACGATAGTCACAGATGACTATCACCGGCATCACTCGCCATGTATCACTCATCACTCGTCACTGGCGTAGCGCTTGCGCCGCGCCTCTCGGCGATCAGATCGCCCGGTGCGCAGCATACCAGTCATACGCGGCGCACGCACCGGTCGTGCGCCTGTCTCCTGGTCGCGTGGCGCGGAGCGACGACGCGGCGCGGCGTGAATGTGCGCCTCAGGATGGCGCGGCGGCGTGGAGCGGCAGGATGGCGTATCGTCAGCATGGATCTCGTGCGTCGATGCTGTCGCGTTGTAATCGAACCCCGGAATTGTTTCACGCTTCAACGGCTCGCCAATCAAGCGTTCGATTGCGCGCACCATTGCCGTATCGCTGCGCGTCGCCAGGGTAAAGGCTTCGCCAGTGCGCGCCGCGCGCCCGGTGCGCCCGATGCGGTGCGTATATGCCTCAGCGGTCTGCGGCATATCATAGTTAATGACGTGCGTGATATGCGTCACATCGATCCCGCGCGCTGCGATGTCGGTCGCTGTCAGAATCTGATACCGACCGCTGCGAAAGCCGTCGAGCGCCGCCTGGCGGCGGTTTTGCGACAGATTGCCGTGCAATGATGTTGCGCGATACCCCAGCCGCGCCAGCGTATCACCCAGGCGCTGCGCGCGATGCTTCGTGCGGGTGAAGATCAGCACCGATCTGGCATTGGTGCGCTCCAGCAGTTCGATCAGCAGTGAAGTCTTCAGATGCTCGGGAACCGGATAGATCGCATGGGTGACCGTCGCAACCGGCGCGCTGCGCCCGATCTGCACCGTCAGCGGGTCGCGCAGCGTCTCGCGCGCCAGCGCGCGCACTGCGTCGGGCATCGTCGCCGAAAAGAGCATCGTCTGGCGGTCTGCCGGCGCAAGGCGCAAAATCCGGCGAACATCGGGCAAAAAGCCCATATCGAACATCTGGTCGGCCTCATCGAGCGTCACCATCTCAAGATAGTCAAGCGCCAGGGTTCCGCGCTCCAGATGGTCGAGCAACCGTCCCGGACAGACGACGGCAATCTCGACGCCGCGGCGCAGGCGCTGGATCTGCCCCTGATACCCGACGCCGCCATAGAGTGTGACGCTGCGGATGCCGGTGTGCTTGCCGAGCGCCTCAATGACGCCCTGGATCTGCTCTGCCAGTTCGCGCGTCGGCGTAATGATCATGGCACGAACGCGCCCGCGCGGTCCGCGCATCAGGCGCTGCAACATCGGCAACACGAACGCTGCCGTCTTGCCGGTGCCGGTCTGCGCAATGCCAATCACATCGCGCCCGGCGAGCGCGTGGGGAATGACCTGTTCCTGAATCGGGGTCGGCGCGTGGTATCCAAGGTCGCGGATGCCAGCGTTGATCTGTGGATGAAAACGAAATGTCTCGAATGACACTGAGTGTCCTCCCTGGCTGCACTTGAGCCAAGTTGGTCACTCAGCTCAGTTAAAATGGCACCCGCATATTGTACCATAGATTTTCGAAGTAAGAGGGAGACACGATGGCATCTGAAACGCTCGAGGCATTGCGCGAGTTCGCCGCTGACCTGGCGTGGCACGCCGGGCGCCTGACGCTGCGCTATTTTCAGACCGGCATTACGCCGGATATCAAAGAGGACCAGACGCCGGTGACGATTGCGGATCGGGAAGCGGAGCAGTTAATGCGCCGCATGATCGAGGCGCGCTACCCGCATCACAGCATTCTCGGCGAGGAAGAAGGTGAAACGCGCCCCGGCGCGGCGCATCGCTGGATTCTCGACCCGATCGACGGCACGAAGTCGTTTGTGCAGGGAGTGCCGCTCTACGGCGTGCTCGTCGGGCTGGAGCGCGACGGCGAAGCGGTAGTCGGCGCGGTCTCCTTCCCGGCGCTCGGCGACTTCCTGACCGCCGCGAAAGGTCAGGGATGCCAGTGGAACGGGCGGCAGGCGCGCGTCTCACAGGTGCGCGAGTTGCGCCAGGCGGCGCTGCTGTCGAGCGACGCCGAGAGCATGGCGCCGCACGGGCGCGAGGCGGCGTACCGGCGGCTGGCGGCATCGGCGCGCCTGGTGCGCACCTGGGGCGACGCTTACGGCTACAGCCTGGTAGCGACCGGGCGCGCCGACATCATGCTCGACCCGGTGATGAGCGTCTGGGATTGCGCGGCGCTGTTCCCGATCGTGACCGAGGCGGGCGGAACCTTCACCGACTGGAACGGCGCGCCGACGATCCATGCCGGAGAAGCGATTGGTACGAATGGATTGCTGCTGGAGCAGGTGCTGAACATCATTCGCGGGTGACGCCTCGATGACTGTCACCCCCGTCCACCAGCGCCTGTGCGGGAAGCCGGGGTTAGGGGTCAGGGGTTAAGGGTTAGATCCAAACCTTTCAAATGAGGACAACGAGCCATCATCGACGGGGCAAAAGCGCGGAGTCTTTGTGCCTTTGCGCCTTTGTGCGAGCTTATTCGAAAGGTATTGGGATTCCCGCCCGCCAGCGCCTGCGCGGGAAGCCGTCAGGCACGCTGGCGAACTCCCGTCTCGTGCGCCCCTCGATCCGGCAGTAACAGTCATCTGCGCTATGGAGAAGGCAGGGTCATAGCGCCTATAAACCAGGATACAACCCCACCGGCAAAGATGATCGCAAACGACAGAGCCATCAAACCCCAGAATTGTTTCGGCGACTGAGCAACTTCGCGTGTGATCAGAATGAGACCGGTGAATATGCTCAACATCGCAAGAGCATACAGCCATATGGCTTGATATGGGAAAAATCTCATGAAAGTCAGAAATGTCAATGCAAGGAAGAGCAGCGCGACGATTATTCCACGCTCTTTTGGTGAACTCATGAGATATCCTTTCCAGGTTCGGTTTGGACTCGATTCCGGGCGATTTTGCATTTCATGGGATTAATGGCGACAGAGCTTTCTCGAACGAACAAATATTCCAATCAGTATGGAAATAGAAAGAATTAACAAAAATACCCCGAAATATATATACGCCATATTTCCATATAAAGGAACGATGTAAAAGAAATACATCCCTAAA
>JAUQOW010000404.1 GCA_030550675.1 Chloroflexota bacterium | reverse complement strand
CCTCATTATGACGAAACCGCAAGGGCAGAAGTTCCCCCTGGCGGAGCAGGTCGCGCAGGCGGGCGCGCCCGCGGCTCAGGCGCGACTTAATCGTTCCCAGGTTAGCGCCGGTCACCTCAGCGATTTCTTCATAGGTCAGCCCTTGCAGGTCGCACAGCACAACAACCAGGCGCTGATCGACCGGCAGTTGCGCCAGCCCGGCTTCAATGGCGCGCGCCAGTTCGCGGCGCAGCGCAAACTCATCCGGCGACTCCGCCGTATCGGCGATCTGGAGCGATGGCGACTCTTCGGCGGCAGTCTCTCCCGATGCGTCGAGCGAGACGACCGGACGACGCTGGCGTGCGCGCAGCGCATCATAGCAGACGTTGGTGGCAATCCGCAGCACCCACGAGCGGAATGACCCGCCGCGAAACGCATGCAAATGACGGTATGCCGACAGAAACGCATCCTGCGCGGCATCCGCTGCGCTGTCGGCATCGCCGAGCAGACGATAGCACAGGTTGTAGACGCGCCCTTCGTACAGTCGCACCAGC
The DNA here is from genome assembly GCA_030550675.1 of Chloroflexota bacterium. Classification (GTDB taxonomy): domain Bacteria; phylum Chloroflexota; class Chloroflexia; order Chloroflexales; family Roseiflexaceae; genus Roseiflexus. The sequence continues at coordinate 2,388 of JAUQOW010000404.1, read as the reverse complement.
GCATTGAAACTCTCGACATCGCCGCGCTGCGCCGCTGCAACCAGGCGCAACTCTTCGTTTGCCACCGCTTCGCTCCCGCTCTCTCCCATCAGGCAGGGATATTATACTCGTTGTTTTGATAAGGACGCGGGGGTGCAATACAGAGACATTGGACTGCAACGTTGCCGAGACGTTGCACTGCAACGTTGCTGAGACGTTGCAGTGCAACGTCTCTATCTCTATCGGAAACGCATCACCTTCAACGTTCAACGTTCAACGTTCCCTCGCTGCCTTTCACGTGCAACGTTACCGTGGTTCCCCGTCCGGGCTGTGAGTCGATGACGAGCGTGGCGCCAATCACCCGCGCCCGCTCCTGCATCGAGATAAGTCCGAAACCGTTGTGCTGTCGGAGACGCTGAGGGTCGAAGCCACATCCAAAGTCGGTCACACGACACGTCCATCCGCGCTCATCCGCCATGATCGACACTTCCAGTCGGGTGGAGCGCGCATGCTGGATGGCGTTGACGATCGCCTGCTGGACGATTCGATAAGCTTGGCGCGCTGTCCATTCATCCAGCGGATAGGCGACCCCGGCGCCCTGAATCTCTGCCGTGACGCCGTAGAGATGACAGATCTCCCGGGTAAACGCCTGGATCGAGAGTCCGAGGTGCGTGGACCCCACCAGCGGCGGTTGCAGATGACGCACAATGCTGCGCAGTTCCCTGGTCGTCCTGACGGCGCGCTCCCGGTATGTCTCGCAAATCGGGATGATCTCGTGTGCAGAGTCGCCTTTCTGGATGCGCTGTTCGATCTGGGTCAGTCCCAGCGGAATAGCGCCCAAAAAGGGCAGGACTCCATCGTGAATCTCCTGTGCAATGCGCTCGCGCTCCTGCTCCTGCGCGGCGATGATCTGCGCTGACAAGGCTGAAAGGCGTTGAATATGCGCGCGAATATGCATGGAATGTGCGAGCAGCGTCGTTAAGAGATCGATCAGACGCTCTTCCTCTTCATCGAACCATTCCGGCGCGCGGCGTGGTCCAACGTACAGAGTCCCCAGCATCTCGCCGTCGCTGGTGATCTGGCGAATCATCGCGGGCGATCCGGGCAAGCAGGCTAAATGGATATGGTCTGAACTCGTCCGGCGCCTCTCGATGGTTGTCTCCGTCGCCAGCCATACCTGATCAGGCGCCAGCACAGAGTGCACTGCGACCCAATCGGACATGAGCGTCCGGCGTATCAATCCTGCGCCCTCACGCATGGCGTCTTCGAGGGTTGACACCTGATTCATGCGCGCTGCAAAGTCGAGCGTCGCCTGGTAATGATGCTGATGCCGCAAGAAAAAGCGTCGGTACAGGCGACGAAATGGAGTATCGGTATGCCAGAAGAGCGTGGTTGCGAGCGTGGCGCACCACAGCGCCATAAACAGCAGACCATCCACTGGCATGCGGATGATGCCAATCAGGACGATGATCATAATTGCGCACGCTATTGTTGCGCTGAGGTATATCATTGCCAGTACGCTCAGAATGCGACTGCGATGGGCGAAACTCTGACGCCGCAGCAGCACATAGGCCATGCCAGTACAGAGAATGACCAGGCAGAAGAGGAATGGCTGAAGCGAGGTCCCCAGCGGCGCCCGGTACGTCAGCAGGTAGTACGCGCTTGCCAGCGTCAGTGGTCCTGCGCCAAGCCCCCACGAGATCAGCAGCACCCACATCTGATCGGCAATGGCGCGGTCGCCGCGTCGCGCCCAGAACCCTGCGCGTCCCAGGAACGCCGCCAGCCCGATCAGCATGGCGGCGCCGTTGATCGCAGAAGCCAGCCCTGGCGCTTCTCTGCGCCAGGATTGAAGGAAAGGCACTACATGGAGCATGCTGTCGAGATGCAGGATCATTGCTCCTAATCCAACAGGATGGAGCGCAAATCGCAAGAATGCGAGCCGCGCGAGGGGTTGCGGGGTCAGCAGCGCCAGATGATAGAGAAGCGGTCCAATCCACGCCATGCTGCTGACGATGGTGAAGGCGGTGTAGTAGTGACCCTCAGCGTCGTCCAGCCCGTGGAACAACCCGGCGATTGCCAGCGCCAGCGTCAGGAAGAGCGCAGCAAACACCTGATTTGCCTCGTTGTGGGGCTGCGCCAGCAACACGATCAGCGCCAGCGTCCAGACAAACAGCATGATCGGAATGATGCCCGATTGCAATTGAAGAACGTGCATCCATGTCAGCCGTAGCACGGATGCCTGCACTGAAAAAAACTCATCGCCGCGACGAACGATCACATCGACCAGATTGCTCCGATGATCGCCATTGGCATAGCGATCCAGTTCCTCCAGGGGCCATGTATGGGCGGGAATGCTGTTGATCATTTCGATGCAATCGCCGGTTTGCAACGCGCCGCTCGCCATGCCGG
>JAUQOW010000009.1 GCA_030550675.1 Chloroflexota bacterium | reverse complement strand
TCAATTCAACCGCAAAGCGCACCCTGTCGCCATCGATGACCAGGTTCTTGATCATCTTGCGCGACACCAGGTCGCCGCCGAGTTCCGGCTCCTGCACCGTCGACAGCGCCTGCAGCACCACCTGCTCGCTCAATGTGTCGTGACGATGTGAAAAGAGACCCATGGACCCTCACTTCTCAGCGTCGCTCCCCGCTGTTTTTAGTATACCATATTTTTATAGCAAAAACTATCATAAGTGTGGAGGCGCGAGCGCGTCCGACTTCCTGTCAGGTGTGCAGAGGGTAAGCGACATTGTACCATGCTTTGGTCATGTGTCTGTCACTGATGGGGCGGCTTGTGAGTCAGAAGCGTATCCGATATACTGATGGCACGCGCATTGTGAGACGGGAGCATCACAGCTCGCTGCCCCCATTTCAACGAGTGGTTGACTCGTCTCGAGGAGTTGGCTGCCTCCCCAGATACCGATCCATGATAGCGACAAACACATCTTCAAGCGACGGTTCAATTGGCTCCATGTGAATGTCAGATACCTGAGCCGCGTGCAGCGCTGCGGCGAGGTGCGGCAGACGCAGCGCTGCATCGTCGACGATCACGTGGAGCCGCGCGCCATGCGGCGCGACGCTGCGCACGCCGGGTTGCGCCAGCAGGGTTGCGCGCGCCCGTTCCTGCGGCGTTCCTTCAACTTCCAGCACGGCGCCGTCGAACGCTGTGCGCTTCAGCGCCAGCGGCGCGTCGAGCGCCACCAGACTGCCGCCGTACATGAGACCAATGCGGTTGCAGTGCTCGGCTTCATCCATGAAGTGGGTTGTGACAAAGACGGTCACACCTTCGCCCGCCAGGTCGTCGATCAGGTCCCAGAACTGACGGCGCGCCTCTGGATCGACGCCGCTGGTCGGTTCGTCCAGGAAGAGAACCTGCGGACGGTGAACGATGGCGCATGCCAGCGCCAGACGCTGCCGCCAGCCGCCTGGCAGTTCGGCGGTCAGCACCCGGTCGTGTCCGCGCAGTCCCGCAAGATCGATCAATTCGTCGATGCGCGTGGCGCGCTGTGCGCGCGGGAGACCGTAGACGTCGGCATAGAACGTCAGGTTCTCACGCGCTGTCAGATCGCCGTAAAGACTGAACTTCTGCGACATATAGCCGATGCGCTGGCGGATCGCCTCCTGATCGCGGGCAATGTCGAACCCCAGAACGCGCCCGCTGCCGCTGCTCGGCGTCAGCAAGCCGCAGAGCATGCGGATCGTGGTGGTCTTGCCGGAGCCGTTCGGTCCCAGGAAGCCAAAGACCTCGCCGCGCGCCACCTGCAGCGACACCTCGTTGACCGCAACGAATGACCCGAAGCGGCGCGTCAGGCGGTCGGTTGTGATGGCGTCATCGGTCATGCTCAGGAGTTTTGAACGAATGGCGTCCGCGAATAAACGAATGGCGTCAACGAATAAGCGAATGCGTCAACGAATAAACGAATGGTGTCAGCGAATAAACGAATGCGTCAGCGAATAAACGAATGGCGTCAGCGAATACGCGAAGGGGCAGATCATTCGTTTATTCGTATCCCTATTCGTTGACAGCAAGATCCCTGGGCTCTTTCCCTACGACCTTCGAGGTCGGACGAGGCGCGGGGAGAGGGTTGTGAGTGAGTCGTCAACGAATGGCGCCAGCGAATGGCGCTCAACCTTCAACGCTCACAGTTTCCTCATCGCGCGCCCGTACAAGCAACACCGGCAGCGCTGAGTCGTGTACGACCTTCGTTGCAACGCTGCCGAGCCACAGGTGTTGCAAACCGGTGCGACCGTGCGTCGCCATAACGATCAGGTCAGCCCTCTCCGCTTCTGCGGTGTGGATGATCTGGTCAGCGGGCGCGCCTTCGATGACCCTGGTGCGCACGTTGATGTGATGGGCGCGCAATCGATTGGCGATCCGCTCCAGGTACTCGCGCGCTTCGGCGGCGCCGTCGTCTGCGTGCGCGACGACGCTCACCAGCACGAGTGTTGCGCCGGTGCAGGCGGCTATCAATTGGGCTTCGGCAAGCGCCTGTTCTGCGAGCAGCGATCCGTCGAGCGGAACGCAAATGGTGCGGTATGCAACTTCGGTCACCGGCGGACGGACGCCGCCATTTGAGCGCACAACGAGCAGCGGCGTCGGTGCGGCGTGCAGGACTTTTGCGGCGACGCTGCCAAATGCCCAGCGCAGCGCGCCGCCGTAGCCGTGGGTTGTCATGGCAATCAGCCCAACGCCGGGTTCATGTTCGGCGCGCGTGACGATGGCGGCAGCTGCGTCCTCGGATGGTTGAACGTCGAACGATGTGTGCAACCCCATCGAGCGTAACCGTTCCGCCACGCTCGCAAGGTAAATGTTGGCGCGCGCCAGCACTTCTTCGGTCCATTCACGGCGCAGCTCCGCCGGAATAGTTGTCTTCCAGAAAAGGGACTGGCTGATCTCGCCAGGAGTGACGACCCGCAGCAACAGGATCGAGGCGCCGGTTGCGTGCGCCAGGGACGTGGCGTAGGGAAGCACAGCCTCGGCGGTGATGGAACCATCAAGCGGGACAAGGATCTGGCGCGTCATTGCGTTGTCCTTTCTCGTTGCAGATACAGGAAGATATCCTCCATGCCAGGCGCCACCGGACGGATCGCATGCAGCGCGACATTCGCCCTGGCGAGGCTCTGGCGCAGGGTGGCGTCGTCGAAACACGGTTCGGCAATGACATGGAGACGATCGCCGAAGACGTGCACATCCCGCACGCCAGGAAGGGCGCGGATCGCTGCTTCTGCCGTGTGACGCGGTTCGGCGCGAATCTCCAGCACGATGCCAGGCACGAGACGTTGCAGTTCGCGCGGCGTTCCATGCGCCAGTACGTCGCCTGCGCGCATGAAACTCACCTCATGACAACGCTCGGCTTCGTCCATGTATGGTGTGGTAAGCAGCACAGTCATGCCATGGTCGTGCACCGCTTCGTGCAACAGATCCCAGAATTCGCGCCGTGACACCGGATCGACGCCGGTTGTCGGTTCGTCGAGCAACAGCACCTGCGGGCGATGGATCAGCGCGCATGCCAGCGCCAGTTTCTGGCGCATCCCGCCGGAAAGTTCGTCGGCGCGCCGGTTGCGAAACGCTTCCAGACGGCTGAATCTGAGCAGCCGGGTCAGCAGCGCAGCGTGTTCCGCCTGCGGGACGCCGTAGGCGTCGGCGTAGAAACGCAGATTTTCGAGCACGGTCAGGTCGCCGTACAGACTGAAGCGTTGCGGCATATAGCCGATGCGCTGCCGGACGCCCTCCGGGTCGCGCACTACGTCGATCCCGACGACGATAGCGCGCCCGCTGTCGGGGCGCAGCGCGCCGCAGAGCAGGCGCAGCGTCGTCGTTTTGCCAGCGCCGTCTGGCCCGAGCAAGCCGTGGATTCGCCCGGTCCTCACCGTCAGGTTCAGGCGGTTGACAGCGCGCACCGGACCGAAGGATCGGCTCAGATCGATGGTTTCGATTGCAGGCGCGTCGTTCATTGCACCGCCACAATCTCGGACACAAACTCGCGCAACGCTGTGGTGTACGCTTCCGGTTGATCGAGATTCGCCAGATGGGATGCGCCCTCTATCAGGCGCAGCCGACCGTGCCGCAGGGCGCGCAGGTAGAATTGCTCATCGCGCCGGAAGAAGCGATCGCTGGCGCCGTTGAGCAACAGCACGGGAACATCGCAGGCGCGGAGCGCAGGCAGCGGGTCGAAGGCAAGCAGTTCAGCGGAAATATCAGCGTAGAAGCGGTAGAAGAACCCGCGTGCGATGATCGGTTCCGCCAGCGCTGCGGGGTAAGCTTTGCGCAGCGCACGCTCTTCGGCGCGCGCCAGCAACGGCGAGAAGGTGCGCGTCACGAGGCGGGACACGGCGATATACGGCGCTCCGATGAGACGACCGGGCAGCTTGCGGAATGAGAAGGAACAACCGGACAGCACCAGCGCGATTGTGCGTTGGGGATGGCGGGCGCCAAACGCCAGCGCCACATACCCGCCTAACGACAAACCACAGACTATTGCTCGCCCGCCAGCGACGGCGTCGATCACGGCAGCAACTCGCTCTACCGCCGCATCGAGCGAAAATGGCACGCCTGCCAGCGCGCCGTGCCCCGGCAAATCGGGAGCAATCACGCGAAGGGAGTCGCCAAGTGCGTCGATCTGCGGTTGCCACAGCGCGCGCGTCATACGTGCGCCATGGATCAGGACGATGGCTGGCGCATTCTCGGGACCGGCAACGGTGTACTCACGTGGATGGATCATCATTCCCTCCAACTTCCTTCCGACTCCTGACTCCTGAATCCTAACTTCCACCCCCCTCCAACAGCGTCACATCCGCCGGCATACCGGGCTTGAGCGCGTGATCAGCATTCGGCAACTCAACCCGCACCGCAAACACCGTGGTCGCGCGTTCCTCGCGCGTCTGGACGTTGCGCGGCGTAAACTCGGCGTTTTGAGCGATGAACGTTACCGTGCCGCGGAAAACACGTCCTGGGAAGCTGTCAACCGTGACTTCCGCCGTTTGCCCAAGGCGCACGCGCCCGATATCGGCTTCGCTGATGTAGACCGTCAGGCGCACGGTGTCGAGCGAGCCAATCGTCATCAGCGGCATGCCAGGCGTCACCTGCTCCCCTTCGTGGATCGGACGGTTCAGAATGATACCGGAGCGCGGCGCACGCAACGTCGCCTTCTCGATCATCACCTCCACCTGACGCTGCGCCGCCCGCGCCTGCGCCAGTTGCGCTTCCGCCGCCTGGATCTGCTCCGGGCGTGCGCCGTTCCGCGCCATCTCGAGGCGCGCCCGCGCCTGCACCAGTTGCGCTTCGGCAATCTCTTTCTGCGTGCGCGCCGCATCAACCGCAGCGCGCAATTGCTGTGGATCGGCGCGCATCGCCTCAACGACGTCAAGGAGACGCTGCGCATTTGCAAGCGCCGTCTCAGCCGCTGCAATATCCTCGCGCGTCGGTCCTGCCTCAGCCTTTGCCAGCGTCGTCTGTGCGGCGCTGACCTGCAATTCCGCCTGCCGCACGCCGACGGCTTCCGCCTGGCGCGCCTGTTCCGCCTGCACCAGCGCCTGTTCCAGCGCTGTCTCCGCCTGGTGCAACGCCGCTTCCGCCTGAACGAATTGCGCGTAATAATTCTCGCGCGCTCCATCGCTCACAGTATTCGGCAGGCGCTGAATGCCAGCCGGGGTCGTAACCAGCACTGAGGGCATCAAGGCATCCTGCCCCGTATCGCGCACATATTCCCAGTTGCTCTTCGCCTGCGCGTAGCGCGCCTGCGCCTGCGTGAGCGCCGCCGCCTGTTCGACCTGCGCTTCCGCCAGCGTTTTGGCGGCGGAAAGCTTATCGCGCGCGGCTTGCAGGTTCTCCTGCGCCAGCGCGAGTGACGCGCGTGCGGCGTCGATGTCCTCCTGGCGCGTCCCGGCACGCACTTTTTCCAGCGCGCGCAACGCCGCATCACGATTGGCGCGCGCCTGCGCCAGTTGCAGCTCCAGTTCCCGCGGATTGTTCAGGATCGCAAGCGCGTGCTCATACGCCTGTGCAGCGCCAGTTGCTGCTGCCTCTGCCTGTTTCACCTGCGCCTCGGCGATGGCGATCTCCTCACTGCGCGTTCCAGCCCGGATCTGCGCCAGATTCGCCTCAGCCATCGCAACCGCTGCCCTCGCCTGCTCCAGTTGCGCTTCGAGCAGCGCCGTATCGATCTGCGCCAGGTCTTGCCCGGCGCGCACCTCAGACCCTTCATCCGCAAAGAGGCGCTCCACACGTCCGGCAATCTCCGCCGTCACCAGCACCTCTTCGGCTTCGATAGCGCCCGAACCGGTGAGAGCGCCGTTCCGCGCCTGCGCCGACCGTTGAAACCACCAGTACCCGCCGCCGATTGACGCTGCTATCAGGAACAGCAGAATGATGATACGTGCGCGTGGGTGCATGATCGCCTCCCAACCTTCATCAGTCAAGTCGTTTGCGGAAACGCGCCGTGGCTGCGACAATCAGAATTGTGCCGCACAATGCCAGTGCGCCGATCTACGGCAGCAGGATAGAGGCGTCCACTCCCGACATGACCGCGAGTGTGCGCGGGTCGCGCCGGATGTGAAGAAATTCCTTGGGCATCACGGGCCAGAGGCGGCTGAACATCACGTATCACCTCCTTCGAAGCTCAGCCCGTGGAGAAAGACATCGACCGCCATGGCAACCGCCTCATCATCGGTTATCTGGAGCGCTTCAGGCTGGCGCATCACTTCGCGCGCAACAATATGGATGAAAATGCTGCCAAGAAATGTGCGCACACTGAGTGTCGTGCGGACGCAGGCGCCCCTGATCGATCTGGTGTTGCAGATAGGCGCGTAGCACGCTAAAGATGCGATCAACGACGTGCTGCCGGATCAGGACAGCCGCTTCGGGGAAGTGCAGCGCTTCAGCCAGAATAATGCGAAACACCGCAACATTTTCGGGAACGCTCATCATCATCAGGTAGGATCGACCGATGAGCGTCAATCCCCGGCATGGCGGCAGGTCCATCAACTGCTGCGGATGATCGACGAGCGCCATAATCGCAGCGCGCTCGTGCAGCATGGAGAGAAAGAGATCCTGCTTGTCTTTGAAGTAGTGGTAGATCAGCCCTGGCGAAATGCCCCCGGCAGCTTCGGCAATGTCACGGTTCGTCGCTTTCTGAAACCCTTTCGTGCTGAACACCTGCAGCGCCGCATCCATAATCTGGCGTCGCCGGTCGCGTGAATCACTGTCGTCCGCTGCCGCCATCACCGTCTCCATTGATTGATTCAGACAGTCAGGAGGATTCTATCAGGCGTTGATTGATCGATTCAGTGAAGACTCGGCAACTCTGGCGGCGATGACGGTCACGTAGAGGGTTGGATCAGCTCACACGCGTAGAATTTTCAGGCGCGCCCTCGTGATGCATCGCTTGTTTCAGGCATCAGGATGGACGAACTCCCCCTTCTCCCACAGCGCGGGAGAAGGGAGCAGGGGGGATGAGGGGGAACAGGCATCGGGACGCGGCAAACGCCCCTCGCCATCCAAAAACTTCACACTTGCGCCCCGGCGATTATCGGCAGCATCCAGGCGCGCCGCCGCTGGCGGGGCGGCGGGCAGCGGCGCATGTCATCACCTGGCGCTGGCGGTTGATCATCCGCACTGCGGTTGTCCTCGTATCATCCCTAAACAGGACAAACTCGCTCAAAGGAACAGGCTCAGTGCGTTAGACGCTCATCACTCGACATTCAGTGCTCGTCGTATGCTGGCGCGACGCCTGCGCTCCCAGCCTTGCAATATTCAGGCAAAGTTTGCCGGTGAAGCAGGAAAGAGTACCCTGCCAGCGCGCCAGCAAAGCGTGATATACTGTAGAGTGTAAGAGATTGCGGGGCCGGAGTGGGCGGAACGCTTCGGACCCCGTGCTGTTTCTAGGCAATGCAGATGCTGACAGCAGTTCTTTCAGGGTTTGGCGGCGCCATCATTGCGCCATGGCTGCACCGCTTCGCACCGCGCCACGCGGGATGGATCGCGGCGCTGCTGCCGTTCGCGTTGATGATCTACTTTATCACTCTGGTTCCGGCAGTGGCTGGCGGCGAGGCGTTGCGCTTCAGTTATGCATGGGTTCCGAGCCTGGGGGTCAACCTCTCATTTCGCATCGACGGGTTGAGCCTGCTTTTTGCTTTGCTGATCACCGGCATCGGCGCGCTGGTGCTGATCTATGCCGGGGGCTACCTGGCAAACGATCCGATGTTGGGGCGGATGCTGACATTGCTGCTGATCTTCATGGCAGCGATGCTCGGCATCGTCACGTCCGACAATCTGATCAGCATGTTTGTTTTCTGGGAATTGACCACGATCAGTTCCTATTTGCTGATCGGCTACAAGCACGAGTATGAAAAAGCGCGCAAGGCGGCGCTACAGAGCCTGCTGGTGACCGGTATTGGCGGTTTGGCGCTGCTGGCAGGAATGGTGCTGCTCGGACAGGTCGCCGGGACGCTGGAGATCAGCGAGATTCTGAAGCAGGGCGATACGGTGCGCGCGCATCCGCTGTACGGCGGCATTCTGGCGCTGGTCCTTTTTGGCGCATTCACCAAGTCGGCGCAGTTTCCGTTCCACTTCTGGCTTCCCGGCGCAATGGAAGCGCCGACGCCGGTGAGTTCATACCTGCATTCGGCGACAATGGTCAAGGCGGGCGTCTTCCTGCTGGCGCGCCTCAATCCGGCGCTCGGCGGCACTGAGGCGTGGCAGTTCCTGCTCACCAGCTTTGGCGGCGCGACGATGATTGTCGGCTCGTTCCTGGCAGTGCAGCAGACCGATTTGAAGCGCATTCTGGCGTACACCACCGTTTCGGCGCTGGGGACGCTGGTCACGCTCATTGGTATTGGCACTGATGATGCACTCAAGGCGGCGATGGTCTTTACGCTGAGCCACGCATTGTACAAGGGCGCCCTGTTCCAGGTTGCCGGGTCGGTCGATCACGAGACCGGCACGCGTGAGATTACGAATCTCGGCGGCTTGCGCGCTGCCATGCCCGTCACGGCGGCAGCCGGGATGCTGGCGGCGATTTCGATGGCTGGCTTGCCGCCGATGTTTGGGTTCATCGCCAAAGAAGTTCAGTACAAGGCGAACCTGGAAGAGCCGATCCTGATTGCTGTGGCGCTCCTGACGAATATGCTCACCGTTGTCGCGGCGGGTCTGGTGTCGCTGCGGGTATTCTTCGGTCAACTGGCGCATACGCCGACGCATGTGCATGAAGCGCCGCTGAGCATGCGACTGGGTCCGGTCGCGCTAGCGCTCGCAGGGCTTGGCACAGGCTTGTTCTCGGTTCAGATCGGGAATGCTCTGATCGGACCGGCGACCGGTTCCGTGATCGGGAAGACGAAGGAGATTGAACTGCTCCTGTGGGCTGGCATTGAAGGGGCGGCTGGTCAGGCGCTGGCGTTGAGCGTTGTCACGCTCGTGGTCGGCGCAGGGTTGTACCGCGCGCGCAGCATCTTTGCGCGCCTCGCCGCCGCCGCCGAGCCGCTGGCGCCGTGGGGAGCGGAGGGGTGGTATCAGCGCGCCGTCAATGGCATGCTCGCGCTGGCAGCCTGGCAAACTCGCATCCTGCAAAATGGCTACCTGCGGTTTTACATCGGACTCATCATTACGACCGTTCTGGCGCTGACCACCTTCACGCTGGCGGTTGGGCAGGTTGTCATCGCCATTCCAGCCGACTGGGCTGACGTGCGCGTGTATGAATTGGTAGTGGCGCTGATCATTATCTCAGCCACGCTCTTTGTGCTTCGCACCACATCCCGCATGGCGGCGGTCGTCGGTTTGGGGTTTGTCGGGTATGGATTGGCGCTGGCATTTCTGCTCTTTGGCGGTCCCGATCTGGCGATCACGCAGTTCGCCGTTGAAACGCTGGTTGCCATTCTGTTTGTGCTGGTCGTGTACCGTTTGCCCCGGTTTAACAACCTTTCGACGCTGGGAGCGCGGGTGCGCTCGGCTGCGCTTGCGATTGCTGGCGGTGCGCTGATGACGGTGCTCACCCTCATGGCGCTGGCGGCGCCGACCGAGTCGCGTGTGAGCGCATTCCTGGCGGAGAACAGCGTTCCTCAGGGATACGGGCGCAATGTGGTGAATGTTATTCTGGTCGATTTTCGCGCGCTCGATACGTTGGGGGAGATCACGGTGCTGGGACTGGCTGCAATTGGGATTTTCGCCCTGCTCAAGTTGACGCTGGCGCCGGAACATGAGCAGCAGGAGACGTCCCGTGAAGGGCGTGATGGTGTGCCTGACGATGTCGTACAACGTGAGCGTGCAGAAACGATTGATGCCTGACAGGTGACGCGATGCCTTCACTTATTCTGGCGACTGCAACCCGGTTGCTGTTGCCGCTGATGTTGATCTTTTCAATCTTTTTGCTTATGCGCGGTCATAATGAGCCGGGCGGGGGGTTCGTCGGCGGGTTGGTCGCAGGCGCCGCCTTTACGCTCTACGCTGCAGTATATGGTGTGTCGCAGGCGCAGAATGCCCTGCGGTTCGACCCGAAAGCCCTGATCGCAGTGGGATTGCTGGTTGCAGTCGTCAGCGCAGTGCCCGCGCTGGCGCTGGGGTTGCCGCTCATGACCGGGCTCTGGTATCAGCAAACGTTGCCAGTGATCGGCAAAATTGGCACGCCGTTGCTGTTCGATGTCGGCGTCTATCTGGTGGTGATCGGCGTCACCACGACCATTATGTTCGCCCTCTTCGAGGCGGAAGGAGAGTAGGCAACGATGGAGTTCATCTGGGCGATTGTTATTGGCGTCCTGTACGCTGCCGGGTTGTATATGATGATGCGTCGCAGCATTGTCAAGATTATTATCGGACTGGCATTGCTGGCGTATGCCGCCAATCTGCTCATTTTCATCGTGTCGCATCTGACGCGCGGCAATCCGCCGCTGGTTCCGGTCGGCGCCGAGGCGCCGATAGCGCCGTATGCCGATCCGTTGCCGCAAGCGTTGATTTTGACGGCGATCGTCATTGGCTTTGGGGTGCAGGCGTTTACAATTGTGCTGTTCCGACGCGCCTATCGCAGTTGCGGCGCGGATGACATTGATGAGCTGCGAACAACAGAGCGATAAGACGATTGAATGAGTTTGCGAGATGGTCATGGATATTCTGTTGATCCTGCCAGTATTCATCCCATTTGTGACCGGCATTCTCATGCTGTTGGTGTGGGGGCGGCGCGACATTCACCGCCTGCTGAACGTCGCTGGCGCCGCTTTGCTGCTGGCGGCCGGAGTCGCGTTGCTGGACAGCGTGATGCGCAACGGGATTCAGGCGACGCAGTTGGGCAACTGGCCCGCGCCATTTGGCATTTCACTCGTCGCCGACCTCTTCAGTGCGATCATGGTGGTTATCACAGGAGTGACGGCGCTTGCTATCGCCATTTACTCGCTGGGCGCCATGGACGAGGCGCGTGAACAGTTTGGCTATTATCCGCTGCTGCATTTGATGTTCATGGGCATCTGCGGCGCGTTCCTGACTGGCGACATCTTCAATCTGTACGTCTGGTTCGAGGTGCTGCTGATGTCGTCGTTTGTGTTGATGGCGTTGGGCGGCGAGCGGGCGCAACTCGAGGGGTCAATCAAGTATGTGACGTTGAACCTGGTGTCGTCGGCGCTGTTTCTGAGCGCTATTGGCATCACCTATGGCGCGGTGGGCACGCTCAACATGGCAGACCTCTCGCAGCAGCTATCGTTACTCGATCAGCCTGGTCTGGTGACGACGCTGGCGATGCTGTTCCTGGCGGCGTTCGGCATTAAGGCAGCGATGTTTCCGGTCTTCTCATGGTTGCCGGCATCGTATCATACGCCGCCAATTGCGGTGTCAGCCATCTTTTCGGCGCTGTTGACAAAAGTCGGCGTCTATGCGCTGGTTCGGGTGTTTTCGCTGCTTTTTACGCAGAATATTGCGCTGACCCACACAATTATTCTGGTGATTGGCGCACTGACGATGGTGACCGGCGTGCTTGGCGCAGTGGCGCAGAACGAGTTTCGCCGCATTCTCTCGGTGCATATCGTCAGCCAGATTGGCTACATGCTTATGGGACTGGGGCTGTTTACGCCGCTGGCGTTGGCGGGCGCGATCTATTACATTGTGCATAACATCCTGGCGAAGATGAACCTTTTCCTGATCAGCGGGATTGTGCATCGGTTGCGCGGATCATATGAACTGAAGGATCTCGGCGGCGTCTATAAATCGCATCCGTGGCTGGCGGTCCTGTTTCTCATCTCGGCGTTTTCGCTGGCAGGATTTCCGCCGCTCTCCGGCTTCTGGGGCAAGCTGATCCTCGTGCAGGCCGGGCTGGAAGTCGAGCAGTATGTCGTCGTCGCCGTGTCGCTTGGCGTGGGGTTGCTGACCGCCTTTTCAATGGTGAAGATCTGGTCGGAGGCGTTCTGGAAGAAAACGCCCGCTTCGGAGACGCCTGCTGTGCAGCCTGCGGCTGCCGGGTCTCCTTCAGGATGGATGGTGGCGCCAGCCGTCGGCATGGCGCTGGCGACGATTATCCTTGGTGTAGCGATCCAGCCGTTCTACGAGGTGATGATGCGCGCCGCGGGGCAACTGCTCAATCCAGCGGAGTATATCGCAGCGGTGCAGAGCGCGTCGCTGGCGCTCCGGTGAGGTGCAGCCATGTTTTTGCTGAATATTCTGCTGGCAATCGCCTGGAGCGCATTGACTGGCGTGTTCAGTCCGGTCAACCTGGCGTTTGGCTTTATGCTCGGATATGGCGTGCTCTGGGCGCTGCGCCGACAGTTGCGCGGTGAACGCTATTTCGTCAAAGCGCCGCAGGTCGTCCGTTTCGTTGTTTATGTCCTGTGGGAGATCATTCTGGCGAACATTAATGTGGCGCGCGTTGTGCTGCTGACGCCAAAAGCGCAGATTAAGCCGGGCATCGTCGCTATTCCGCTTGATATTCGCTCCGATGCAGAAATTACGATGCTCGCCAATCTGATCACGCTGACGCCGGGCACGCTGAGCCTCGATGTGTCTGACGATCGAAGTTGCCTGTATGTGCACGCCATCGATATTGGCGATCCGGAACAGTTTCGGCGCGAGATTAAGGACGGGTTCGAGCGATTAGTGTACGAGGTGTTTAACTGATGGTACAGACGATTGCACTCTGGGTGGTTTTGCCGCTCCTGAGCATTGCGGTGGCGCTGCCGGTCATCCGCCTGGTGCGGGGGCCAAGCCTGCCGGATCGGGTGGTGGCGCTCGATGTAATGGGAACGATTGCAATTGCGATTTTTGCTGCATATGCGCTGATTAACAGTCAGCCTGCCTTTCTCGATGCGGCGCTGGTCGTCGGGCTGATCGGCTTCATTGGCACTATCGCCTTTGCGTATTATGCGGAGCGCCGCCTATGATCAGTCTGATTCAAGACATTGTCAGCTCAGCATTGCTGATTATCGGAACATTCCTGCTCCTGCTGGCAGGCATCGGCATCGTTCGCCTGCCCGACATTTTTCTGCGCATGTCGGCGGCGTCAAAAGCGTCGTCGCTCGGTGCGGGATGCGTGCTTCTGGCGGTGGCAGTATCGGCGGCTGATATTGCAATTACGGTGCGCGCGGTCGCTGGCGTGCTCTTTCTGTTTCTCACGGCGCCGGTCGCCTCGCATATGATCGGGCGCGCGGCATATATGATCGGCGTTCCGCTGTGGAAAGGAACGGTCGTCGACGAGCTCAAAGGGCATTACGACACGCGCCGCCGCACCCTGAGCGGCGTCGATGGCGCATCACGACGCCTGCAGCGCGGTACCGGTCCGCTGGGAGATGCGCGGGATGCGGGCAGGTGATGCCAACGAGTATTTGTAGGTCGTAAATAATCCACGAAGGTCACGAAGGGGAGAATATTCGCTTCGTGTTCCTTGGTGTTCTTAGTGGATAAAAGTAGCGCATCCACGAAGGTCACGAAGGGACACGAAAGGGGGAAAAGCACTTCGTGTCCCTTCGTGTTCTTAGTGGATAAAAGTAGCGCATCCACGAAGGCCACGAAGGGACACGAAGGGGAGAATATTCGCTTCGTGTTCCTTGGTGTTCTTAGTGGATAAAAGTAGTGCATCCACGAAGGCCACGAAGGGACACGAAGGGGGAAAAACACTTCGTATTCCTTCGTGCTCTTGGTGGATGATCAGACATACTGCTCCACCAACCGGTTCTTTTGAATCTTCCCGGTTGCCGTTTTGGGGAAAGACTCAACAAACTTCACGACCTGCGGACACTTGAAGTCAGCCAGGAGCGCCTGGCAGTGTGCGATAATCGCCTCGACGCTCACCGGCACATCGGGGCGCGGAACGATAAATGCAGCGACCTGCTCGCCCCAGATCGGATCAGGTAACCCGACTACAGCCGCCTCCGCCACTGCCGGATGCCGGTAGAGCACCTCCTCGATCTCTTTGGGATAGATATTCTCGCCGCCGCGGATGATCATTTCCTTCTTGCGCCCGACGATGTAGAAGTAGCCATCGGCGTCATACGAGCCGAGATCGCCGGTATAGAGCCATCCATCGCGGATAGCAGCAGCGGTTGCTTCGGAGTTCTTGTAGTACCCCTGCATCACGTTGGGTCCGTGGATGACGATCTCACCCACGACCCCTGGCGGCACGGGCTGTCCCTGGTCGTCCACGATACGCACCTCCTGTCCAGGGAGCGCCACACCAATAGAGCCAATCTTGCGCGGACGACCATCGAGCGGATTGAGGGTGCTGACGCATGTGCCCTCGCTCAGTCCGTAGCCTTCAAGAATAAACGCCCGATATGTTTGCTCGAAACGCTCAAAGACCTCGACGGGCATTGGCGCGGCGCCGCAGATGCACACGCGCAGACTACGCAGGTCATACTGCCCGGCATCGGGAAGGTTGTTTAGAATTGCGTAAATTGTCGGCACGGCGCTGAAACTGGTGGCGCGGTAACGCGCCAGCGCTGGCAGAAACTCGCGTGGTGAAAAGCCCTCCAGGAGAATCAACGCGCCACCCTGGTGCAGCGCCGACAGAACGCTGGCGACCTGTGCATTAACGTGAAAGAGGGGCAGCATGCAGAGCAGTCGATCCGCATCGCTGATCTGGCAGGCTGTCGCATACGACCAGACATCAAACAGGTAGTTGCCGTGCGAAAGCAGAACGCCCTTCGGACGCCCTGTGGTGCCGGAGGTGTAAATAATGCTGGCGATGTCATCTGGTCCGACAGTTGCGCTGACTGGATGATCGGCGGCATCAGAGAGGCTGGCAAAGGGATGGAGCGGCAGGCTGAGTGACGACTCCGGAACAGCGCCGACAATAACGATGTGGCGCAGCACCGGGCATCCGTCGAGCGCTGGAGCGATAACCGACAACAGCGCATCGGCGATGACCAGCAACACGCTGTCGGAGTTTTGCAGAATGTACTGCACCTCTTCCGCCTTCAGGCGCGGGTTGATGGGCACTGCAACTGCGCCAAGCGCCGCGCAGGCAAAGAAAACGATCAGAAACTCCGGGCAGTTGCCAAGCAACAGTGCGACCTTGTCGCTGTGGCTTACACCGAGCTCGCTCAGTCCATGAGCCGCCCGGCGCACCCGCCGGGCAAACTCAGCATAACTGACCTCTTCATCGCGCCAGTAGAGATAGATCTGTTCGCCGCGAGCAGCGGCCTGCCGTTCCAGCAGTGCGTAGAGTGATGCGTCCATAGAACCTTGGATCAACCCTGCGGAAGGAGTTGATCCTTCCGCAGGGTTCTGGCTACAACTCGCGTCCCAGCCACTCACGATAAAAGGTCTCCAGATCGGGCTGAAAACTGTGGATAATCGGATACCCCGGCGGCACCGCCTCAACTTCGAGCAACGTACCGTCGAGTGGGTCAATGTACTCGCGCAGTTCCATCCATCCCGGCGTGCAGTGCATCATTGCCGGGTAGAGTTCCTGAAGACTCGCTTCGGTATCACGGACGCGGATGCGCGCCTTCAGCTTCCAGTTCTGGCGGTAGTCGCCAAATTCATAGCCGCTGCGACTCTTCGTCACGATGCTGCCGTCAGTTTTGCGCACGATAAACAGGTGCGGTCCCAACGGCAAAAGGATTTGATCGTCCCAGGGAACCCGTTCCTGCAACACAGCGATATACTTGTCAAACCGGTCTGGATCCTTGAAATTGCTCATCATCGCCTTGAGTTGCGGCCATTCCAGCTTGCCGTCAACCAGACCAGCGATGGTCGATGTGTCGTAGTGCGTCATAGCGCTCCCCTGCAAATTACAGTGACCAGTTGTCGTCCAGACCCCAGAACGAGCGGAAGTGGGCAGCCCATGTCGGGCTGAGGCTCATGCTCTCCTGGTACATCTGTCGCACTGGCGCGATGAAATCCTTCTGCACGACCCTGGTTCGTTGCTGAGCGATCCATTCTTCCACCGGGATGCTCTGCTCGATACGCTCACGCCGCATGGCTGATCGCCGTTCTTCCGTCGCCTCGACATCCAGTTCCCATTCGCCAGCGGCGTTCTGGAATGCGACCACGCCATAGGTGCTGGCGGCGAAGCGCGGCAGCAGATACCCTTCGTTCAGATCGCGCACGACTGCCGCCGGATCGCGCTCCAGCACATCGCCTAGACCGTTGCCGCCGCGCAGTACGCTCAGGTAGAGATCATACTCTGAGTGTGGATCGGGCAGGTGAATGGTGCGCTTATCGCGTTCGAGCACCCCTTCGACATGGGCGATCATCTGGCTGTTTTCCGGGTCTTCATCACTGATCGGGTAGGGCAGTTGGTGGGCGATGCGGCGTGCCATGTCGGTGTGTTTGATGCTCTGGCGATAGCCTGCAAATGCCGGATATCCGCCAAAGAGACCCGTGCCAAGGAAAACGTTGCCTTCGCCGAGGTTGTACAACACCTGGCTGGGAGTATTGTAGACCATGCGGATCGACTCAAACCCGCTGCCGCCGCGGAACTTGCCTGGGCCAAACGAATTGGGGCGAATCCGCCGTCCCAGGTAGAGCAGCGGTTCGAGGATTTCCCAGGCTTCCACATCTCCCATATCCCCTTCAGGGTTCCACATCGCCGCGCAGGTATCCTCGCCGTCCATGACATAGCGCGCCGATGTGCCGCACGAACTCATCTCGAAGTTCGTCCAGCCGCCTTGCTGACCATAGTGATTGGGACCGCCGCCCTGCGTCATGTTCCAGGTGCCGGGATACCCGGCAATGACCTCTTCCAGATATCCCCGCCCGACATACGCCATGCTCAAAGCGCGGAAAATACCCGAGTAGCCGGGAATGAGGTACACCCAGGCAATGCTCACCGAGCAGAACTTATTGTCAGGATTGGCCCACGAGCCGTAGGGCAAATTGTTTTGGATGGCGAAATAGGCGCCGTCGTTGACTTTGTCGTTGGGCACGAGCGTCTGACTGAGCAGCACCCATAGTCCACCCTGCATCGCACTCGGCGGGGCATTGAACGAGTGGTAGCCCCACTTGCTCGCCCCCTCGAAACTGACCTTGAATTCGCCCTTGGGACCAATCTCTACACTGAGCGGCGCGTGCATTAGCGTATCTTTGGCCGCCTCCGGCGGGAGTCGGCCCACTTCGCCTCCGAACGTGACATCCATAAAGCTCGGCACGCTGTATTTGCCGGGAATGGTCAATTCCTTGACGCGCTGGATAAACGAACGGCGTCCGTCTTCGATCACTTCGCGGATGAACCGTTTGTAGGTCTCAATGCCTTCTTCACGGATGACCCGGTGGACGGCTTCCTTAATCATCTGGCAGCCAGCAATGCGCGTTTGCTGGTCGAGCATCCAGTAGAACGGCAGCCGCACAGCAGTCTGGCAGCGCAGCACATAGTCGCGGTGAAGCCGGTTTTTCGAGCCGACCTTTTGCGCCGAGAGCATGAAGCCGTCCTCATAGCGATGGATGGGACCCATTGGCATGCCGGAAGGTAGAGGCGCGCCGACATCGATCACGTGGGTCACGCCAGCCGCCCATCCAATCAATTCGCCCTCCCAGAAGATCGGCAGGATGTCCTGGACGTCGGCATTGTGGACATCGCCGATGAAAGCGTCGTTGTTACAGAAGATGTCACCATCTTCGATGCCAGGATTTTCTTCGTAATCGTTGCGGATCATCCACTTGATGGCATCGGACATCGTATGCACGTGGACCATAATCCCGGTTGAGAGGGTGATGCTATCACCTTCAGGCGTATAAAGGGCGAAGCAGAGTTCGCCAATCTCGCGCACAATCGGCGATGCAGAGATATTCAACGCCGTTTCGCGGGCATTGACCATACCGCCGCGCAGACGCGAGAAGAGTTTCTCATAGCGAATTGGATCTTCTTCCTTAAGTGTCAGGCGTTCGATGCCGTAATAGCGCCCGGTTTCAGCAAAGAGGCGCTCGCTCTCTTCAAGCATCGATCGGAGCGATCGCCCACCCCATCCAATGCCAACGCCAGCCGGATTGTCCGTGATGGTTGTCATACGTCACGTCTCCTTCGACAATGATGCCTGGCGACCTCAGTTCTTCTTATGCCTGCCGCATATGGAAGATATCATTTTGATCAAGCCACACCTGCCGACCGGGTGGAACCACCAGGGTGCATGCCGGCGCTTCAATGATGGCTGGTCCGACAATCCGGTTGCCTGCATGCAATCGATCCATGGCGAAGATCGGCGTGGGAATCCATGCGCCTTTCCAGTAGATCTCGCGAGTACTGACCTGTGCCTCCGGGTCGGGATCAGGACCCGTCTCGGCGCGATGCGGCAGGGCGGGTTTCTCCACATCCACCGAGCCAGTCATGATCGCTCGCGTTGCCAGATAGCCGAAATCGGGCGTGCGTGCTGCGTTATAGTAGATTTTGGCATAGAGATCGTCGAAAGCGCGGAGTAGTTGGAAAATGTCGCCCGGCTCCTCGATTCGCTGCACCGGCGAACGAAACTCCAGGTCGTTGAGCTGCCCGTAATACTGCATGCGAATGGCTGGTTTGAAATGAATCTGCTCACGCGGAATGCCGCTCTTGGCGAACTCGGCGGCTACCTGGTCGGCGAGCATGTCCCACGCAGCATTGATGACGGCGCCGAGTTGCATGCGTGCTGCATCGTCGATGCCGGGGAGGATAGGCAGGTCAATCGAACGATCATAACGATACTCGAAGTCGCCGCAGGCGCATCCGAACGCTGAGAAGCCCGGCGCCCAGGTGGGAATGAGCACGTCCTCGAAATTGAGCCCTGCCGAGTATCCGCCCACGTGCAACGGTCCGCCGCCGCCGTAGGAAAGCAGTGTATAATTTTCAGGACCATACCCCTTGCCAATGATCCGCCCCAGCAGATCGTTCTTCAGATTATCCTCAAACAGCTCGATCACGCCTGCCGCCGCCGCATAGACATCAAGACCGAGCGGTTCGGCGATCTGTTGCTGCACAGCGGCAATCGCCCGCTGCCGGTCGAGCCGGATCTCGCCGCCCAGGAAGTTGTCGGGGTTGAGGTAGCCCAACACGACATTACAATCGCTGATGGTCACGGTATCGACGCCGCCTTCAGGATAACAGACGCCGACCCGGGCGCCAGCGCTGTCGGGACCTATCTCGATACGTCGATTGCCGGGATTGACTCGCACGAATGAGCCGGTTCCTGCACCGACCGAGTCGATCTGCACCAGCGGAATGTTGAGAAGGAAACGCGCCATGTCCGGCACATTCTTAATCTGAAATTCGCCGTCAGTGATCAGAGCGATGTCAAACGATGTGCCGCCGATGTCAGTGCAGGCGACGTTCTGCACCCCGATCCGTTCCGCCAGATACTTCGCGCCAATGACCCCTCCAATCGGACCAGAGATTAGAGTGCGCGCCAGTTCGCGTGCATCAATGGAGATTGTGCCGCCGTGGCTGGCCATGACCCGCAGGTCAAACTTTGCTCCGTGAGCGCGGGTTACGTCACGCACCTTCTGCAATTGTTCGCGCGAAGGCTCAGCGGCATACGCTTCAAGCAGCGTTGCATTCAGGCGGGGAAAGTCGGCGCGCAGCGGGTAGAGTTCCGATGAAAGGTAGATGGGCACGCTTCGTCCCTCCGCTGCCATCACCTCCTCGGCAATCTCCCGTATCCGCCGTTCGTGCGCCGGATTCTTGAAGGAGTAGATCAGGTTGACGACAATCGAGTCCACACCCATCGCTAGCAACTGCTCCACGGCTGCACGCGCCTCGTGCTCGTAGAGCGGAATGGCGATTTTGCCAAACACATCGATCCGCTCGCGCACGCCAAAAATACGTTTGCGCGGAACCAGCGGCGGATTGTGACGGTGAGTCACAATATGCAGGCGATCCGAATAGGAGTATCCCAAATAGGTTTGAATGGCGCGCTCCATGCGCAGATAGTCTTCCATCCCAGCGGTGACGATCACGCCGACGTTGCGCCCCTTGCGCTCGAGCAGGCGATTGAGCATGACAGTGCCCGAATAGATGCCGCTGACCATCGTACTGAAGGCTTCTTCGACGCTCATACCCCAATAGTGCAACGCATCGCGGGTTGAGTTGAGGAAGCCTATCGACTCGTCGTGCGGCGTGGTCTGCGCTTTGCCCACGACGAACTCACCCCGTTCGTTGATGATGAACGTGTCGGTCATTGTGCCCCCGGCATCAATCGCCAGGATGCGCGGACGGGACCCCGTGCCGTTGCTCATGCGGTGTGCTCCTTTGCTCACTGCAGGTGATATGCACTTCGAGGATAGTGGGATCTCTGTTATCATGGCAGAAATGCCCCCTATGTGCATGGCTCATAGCGAACAGTTTCTTGTCTGTTTGCGCACAATCTCCGCGAACAATCTGTCAGCAATGGAGATGACATGGATCAACACAACGATGTGAAGCCTGCCCTGTGGCAGTACGGGACGATTGAGGTGGCATGGCTGGAACAGGCAGTCCACTTTACGCCTGCGCTGGCATCCGAATCGCACGTACTGATGTTGGCGCTAGCAGATGGAGGTACGCTCGCAATCAGCGTCGAAGAGTCGGGATCGACGTATCAACAGCGGTACACTGAATTAGACCCTGGCGCTGGATGGTTGTGGGATGGGCACGCTTCGTTGACGCTCACGCCGCATCCTCCAGGGCGTGCTTTGCTGGCGATGATTCCCGCAGCCGCACTGACCGCCCGGTTGGGCAGCATCACAGATGTAATCGGGAGGAAGCTGTCAGCCATCCAGGGAAGCGGCGCTATTTGTGCGCACATGCTGGCAGCCTTTGCATCGCAAGCGCCGCAGCTCAGCGCTGAGCAGCGCCAGGCGCTGGGAGACGGCGCACTCGATGCCATCATTGTGTGGCTTCGCAGTGAGCAGACGTTGAGCAGACGCCTGTCAACCCATCGTCGTGAGCTGCTTACCGCTATCTGCACCTACATTGAGCGGCGCCTCGATGATGATCAACTCAACCCGCGCTCTATTGCCAACCAATTCGGTATCTCTGTTCGCTATCTGCATACGCTCTTCTCTCCCACCGGCGTTACTGTCGCCCGCTGGATTACGATTCGTCGTCTGGATGTGATTCGAAGGGAGTTGCTCCGTCGCGGCGGCGATCGCGGCAGCATCGGCGCCATTGCTACACGCTGGGGCTTTCACGATCTGACCCACTTCAGCCGTGTGTTCCGACAGCACTTTGGCGAGCCGCCGTCGGTGTACGTGCGTCGGCGTGTGGGAAAAACGCTCTAGAGATTGTGAACGAAAACGGGGCGCGCAGGTGCGCTGCTGACATGCTCTGGAACGCTGCAGCCTGTTCAAACTGCTGCTCTGGCTGAAACTTTCGCAAGGCAACAGACACGACCGCGCCAGGTACATCCCCAAAGTCATTCGTGAGAGGCGAATTGAGCCAACCGGGAACCAATGTCCGCCGATATGGTTGTCTCTGGCTAGAGGCGTCTCGCGCCAAACTGTTGGATGGTCGCAAGCAAAGACCAGTGCAAAACGGCGTTTCATCCATTGCTTCGTGTTCCTTCGTGCTTTTGGTGGACAAAACTCAGCGCATCCACGAAGGCCACGAAGGGACGCGAAGGGGAGAATATTCGCTTCGTGTTCCTTGGTGTTCTTAGTGGATAAAAGTAGCGCATCCACGAAGGCCACGAAGGGACACGAAGGGGAGAATATTCGCTTCGTGTTCCTTCGTGCTCTTGGTGGACAAAACTCAGCGCATCCACGAAGGGACACGAAGAAATATTTGCTTCGTGCCCCTTCGCGCTCTGGGTGGATCACCAGAGGGAAAAATACCCGGCGATTCAGGGGATGCCCTGCCCTTCCCGACTGACGGCCATACCGGTATGCTAGAAGAAAAAAGGAGGAATGCGCTATGGCACGCTCGTCGCCGGAAACACGACTCGGATCGCTTGCATTCACCCAATCGCTGCCCCTGGGCGTGGCGCAGGCGATTGCGGTCCTGGTCACAGCCCTGGCTCTGATTGGGCTGACGCTGCTGCTCAACGCCTTTGTCTTCAGCGCCTGACGGAGCAGCCAGCGTTACCCGATCAGCACCTGTTCCTCGGGGTACGCCACCAACTGCGGGCGCTGGCGCGCCAGCGCCACCACGAGCGTCAGCGCTCCCAGACGCCCCCAGAACATCATGACGCAGATCACCAGTTGACCAAACAGGTTCAATTCACCGGTCATACCCAGCGATAGTCCGCACGTCGCAAACGCGGACGCAACCTCGAACAGCGCGTCATCAAGCGGCGCCTCGTGCGTCACCAGCAGCAGCCAGGTCGCCGTCAGCACCACCATGAGCGAAATGGTCAGAATAGCCGCTGCTTTGCGCACCGTCTGCGGCGCCAGAGTGCGCCCGCCGATCTGCGGCGACGCCAGACCGCGTGCATACGCGCCAACTGCCAGCATCAACACGGCAAACGTTCCGGTCGTAATCCCCCCGCCCATTGATGCTGGCGCACATCCGATGAACATCAGCACAATCGTCAGCAACCGACCAGCAGGCGACAGTTCGTCGAGCGGCTGAAAGGCGCTAAACCCGGCGGTGCGCGTTGAGATCGATTGAAACAACGCCAGCGCCACCTGACGGTCCAGCGGCTCGTGCGCCAGGGGATGACCAGGTTGCTGCTCCGTCAGGAAAAGTCCGCCTGCGCCGATCAACACCAGCGTGATGACGACGGTCAGCGTGATGCGTGTATGGAGCGAAAAGCGAACGCGCCAGAAGGTAAGCAATTCCGCCAGCACGGGGATGCCCAGCCCGCCAAGGAAGATCAGCGTCCCCAGAATCGCCAGCGACACGCTGTCGTTAGGAATGCCGTAGGGATGCTCCGGCAGTCCGCTGAACAGATCGAAACCGGCATTGCAGAACGCAGAAACGGAGTGGAAGATCGCATACAACAGAGCGCGTTCCGGTCCCAGCAGTTCGTGCCAGTGAAACCAGAGCAGGACGGCGCCGATAGCTTCGATCAAGACCACTGTCAGCAGCACGCGCCGCACCAACTGGACAATCGCGCCAGGCACCAGCAGCCCCATCGAGTCGGTCAACGCCAGACGATCTGTCAGTGAGATGCGTCGTCCCAGCAACTGGAAGACAATCACTGCCATAACCATGAATCCGACGCCGCCGATCTGGATCAACAGCAGCAGGACGATCTGACCAGCAAGGCTGAGGTCGTGAACGGGGGTAATGATGGAAAGGCCCGTGACGCTCAAGGCTGAGACCGCGGTGAACAGCGCCTCATTCCACCTCAGCGGACGCTCCGTGCCCATCCACGGCAGCATAAGGGTCAACGTGCCTGCGGCAATCAGAAACGCCAGGCCTATCACCAGGCGCAACGCAGCAGGTATTGGACGCGGTCGGACGGATGAACGCGCCGGTGAGCGCGGGGGGAAGATCATTTCAGTTCGGCAAGCCGTGCAACGCTCTGATTCTCGCCAATGACCGCCAGCAGATCACCCTGGGCAAAGGTGAAATCTGGCGCCGGAAAAACGGTCAGATGCTCGCCGCGCTTGACTGCCAGCACCGTCACGCCGTAGCGACGACGTAAATCGCATTCGCGCAACGTATGACCGACGAACGACGACGGGACGCGCAATTCGGTGATGCTGTGCTCAACGCCCAGCGCAATCTGATCGACCATGCCCGGTGCTGCGAGTTCCTGCGCCAGACGGCAACCGGCTTCGTGCTCCGGCAGTATCACGCGGTCAGCGCCGACCCGCAGCAGAATCGTGCGCTGGCGATCCGTCGTCGCCTTGCAGATGACATGAGGGACGCCGAGCGACTTGACCGCCACTGTCGTCAACAGGTTCGCCTCGAAGTTTGATCCGATGGCGACGACCACGGTATCAAATGAAGGAATATCGACCGCCCGCAACGCCTGTTCGTCGGTCGAGTCGAGGGCGACGGTCTGGGTCAGGCGATCAGCGAGCGCTTGGACGATCGTGCGGTCACGGTCAATGCCCAGAACGCTGAACCCGCGTTCAGCCAGCGTGAGCGCCAGGCTGCTGCCGAATCGCCCGAGACCGATGACTGCAAACTCTGGTTTTCCGTTGAGCCGGGGCACGGTATTTCCCTGTCAGACACCTTGTTGAACAGTGACCGCCTCGTATGACGCTCAGTGTCAGGCTCCGCGCTTCATCCGTCCTGCACGCGTGCGAGACGCTTGTCGTGCAGCATCAAATCGCCAGACACGTGACCGTGCGCTTGATCCCTGGAATGCCGTGCAGTTCGTTCATCACCAGACGACCAATGTCGCGCTGATCAGGCACTTCGATCGTCACGATGATGTCATATGGACCGGTGACCGGATCGGCAAGGGTAATGCCTTTGATTGCGCGCAGTGTGGCGAGAACTGAGCTTACCTGTCCGGCTTCGGCTTCGATCAGCACATAGGCTCTGGCAAGCATGACGCACCTCCGCCTGCTCTATACTGGACGAAACCCGTCCTCGTGGAGAAGATGCGCCTGGTGGAAATGGGTGTTGGAATGACGGCGCCGGCGCCTGTTCTGTGCGTCGTCGACTCTCCAGTGAGTCGGGGTCTGCCGTCATGTATTATAGCACAGGGCTGTTCCAGATCAGCGCGAAGCTGAACACAAACGCCTGCGGCGCGCGATCCGCGGATGACGCGCCGCGTCCGAAAGCAGTTGACGCAATGGCGCGCTATGCGGTATCATACCGTTGCATCTGTGTTTAGCCGTGCAGGGTGCGGCTTCGGATACTGCGAGAGGAGTTTCGGCCATGCGCAACGTTGTGGGCGCCATAGCGTTTCTCATCGGTCTGGGCATCGGCATGATCGGCGGAGCGGCGCTGCTGGCATACGCCTATCAGGCTGCCGGTCTCTACCCGCCCGATGATGCCACGATCAAGTTTATCGCGCGTGAGCGCGGTTGGTTGCGCGACGACGTCTAGCGTCGCGGATTCAGGGAACGTCGCTGCCGGGTGCAGGTCGCCTGGCAGCGCGGTTGGTCGAAGGTTTGCTCGACGGCGCTGCTTTGTTTGATTCGGAGTAAGTGATGGGGTCTGGTGCGCCGCCTGACGCCATGCAAAGGAGCATGTATCATGAACAACATGGATCGACCCTGGTTTGCGAGCTATGAGCCGAATGTACCGCGTTCTGTCGAAATCCCCAATGTCACCCTGAACCATTTTCTGGCGGAAAGCACGAGGAAGTATCCGTACAACACTGCAACGAATTTTGTGTTGAGCTACCTGGCGCGCGGTCTGTACACCGTTGGCGGTAAAATGACCTACCAGAAGCTCAACGAGATGGTTGACCGCTTCGCCAATGCGCTCTATCAGTTGGGAGTGCGAAAGGGCGACCGCGTTGCGCTGATGCTGCCCAACTCGCCGCATTATGTGATTGCGTTCTTTGCAGCGATGCGCATCGGCGCTATTATCGTTAACAACAACCCGACGTACACCGCGCGCGAATTGAAGCATCAATTGGTTGACAGCGGCTCTGAGACGATTGTGCTGCTGAACCTGTTCTATCCTCGCCTGCAGGAAATCCGCGCTGAAACGCCGCTTAAGCGCGTCATCGTTGCGTATATCTACGATACGCTTGGTCCGCTGTCGCGCTTCCTGGTGCACGCCAAACAGAGCAAACAGCCGGATTGGGTCGATGTCTCGAACGATTCGAGCGTCTATCTCTTCCAGCACTTGCTTGAACGTTATGGACCCAACCCGCCAGCGGTCGATGTGCAGCCTGAAGATGTCGCGCTGTTCCAGTACACCGGCGGCACCACGGGTCTGCCTAAGGCGGCGATGCTCACCCATCGCAATCTGGTGGCGAATACGGTGCAGGTGGCGTCGTGGCTGACGAAGACGGATTATGGCAGGGAAAAGATGATGTGCGCCATTCCGTTCTTCCACGTCTATGGCATGACCGTGGCGATGATCTATGGTCTGTACCTGGGCGGCGAGTTGACGATTGTTCCCAACCCGCGCGACATCGATCACGTGATGGAGGTGATGCAGCGCGAACGCTCGACCCTGTTCCCCGGCGTGCCGGCGATGTATATCCGCATCGTCAATCATCCGCGCATCAATCAGTACGATCTGAAGTCGATCAAAGCCTGCATCAGCGGTTCAGCGCCGCTGCCGATCGAAATCCAGGAGAAGTTCGGTCAGATCACGGGCGGTCGCCTGGTTGAAGGCTTCGGCATGACGGAACTCTCGCCGGTTTCGCACTGCAACCCGGTGTTCGGCAAGCGCAAGAAGGGGTCGATCGGCATTCCGCTGCCGGATGTCGATGCGAAGATCATCGACCTGGAAACCGGGGAGGACATTCCGTTCGGATCGGACAAAGAAGGCGAGTTGGTCGTCAAGGGTCCGATGGTGATGAAGGGGTACTGGAACCGCCCCGAAGAAACGGAAGCGGCGTTTACGCCTGATGGCTGGCTGCGCACCGGCGATATTTGCAAGGTCGATGAGGAAGGGTACTTCTACGTCGTGGACCGCAAGAAGGACATGATGATCGCGTCGGGGTACAAGGTGCTGCCGCGCGATGTCGAGGAAGTGCTCTTCGCGCATCCCAAGGTGCTCGAAGCGGTGGTTGTCGGCATTCCGAACCCGGCTCGCGGCGATGATACGATTAAGGCGTTTATTGTGCTCAAGCCGGGTGAAACGGCGACGCCGGACGAGATTCGCGAGTTTTGCAAACAGCACCTCGCGCCGTACAAGGTGCCGCGTGAGATTGAGTTCCGCACCGAGCTGCCTAAGACGATGGTCGGCAAAGTGCTGCGACGCGTGCTGGTCGAGGAAGAAAAGGCGAAGCTCGCCGGCGCTCCAGCGCCAGCGATGGAAACTGCGGGTGCGCCTTCGGCAAATTCCTAACGCTGCGTTGCACCCGTGCAACGGTTGATGCAGGGGAGGCGACAGACGTTCAGGCGATGAGTTGCGCCTTAGGCAGTACGCTTCGCCTGGCGTCTGTCGCCTGTTACTGGTATGTCGATTTCGTATGCTGAACTTGCCTCGCTGACATGCCCGGTCTGCCGCACGCCATTCGAGGCGGAGATCTGGACAATTCTCGATGCGCGGGAACGCCCCGATCTGGCGGATATGCTGCTGTCGGGCGCGCTCAACGTGGTGACCTGCCCGCAGTGCGGTCATCAGGCGGACGCTGGCGGTCCGCTGCTGGTTCACGACCCGGACGGACGGCGCGTTTATTTTGCGGCGCCGGCTGACGCGCCGGAGCACGTGTGGCGCGAACGGGCGCAGGAGTTGCTGTATGTGCTGGTCGGCAGCCTGCCGGAGGAGGCGCGCCTGCCCTACTTGAGCGATGTCCAGGTGGAGGTCGAAGCCAGCGGCGTGCGCCGGGCGATGTTGCGACGCGGCAGGCGCTTCCCGCAGCGCCCGTCGCCTGCTCCCGACGCTTCCCGCGAGGTTCACGCCGCTCTGTCGTCGGTGGAGCCGTCAACATCCTCGCTCATCCCCGGCGTGCTGGTTGCTGCGCTTGAGGAATTGCTCACCGCCGATACGCCCGCTGAGGCGGCTGTGATTGTCGAGCGACATCCTGCGCTTACAACGCCGGACGCCGATGCAGTCATTGAACACCTCATCAGCGCCGCCCGCGCTCACGGAGAACACGACATCGCTCGCGCACTGACGGAGGCGCGAGTCTTGCTCAATGACCTGCGCGTTGGCATCATGCCTGGCGAGCGGCAAGTCGTCTCTTCCGACTCCTATCCTTCCTCATCGTCTGTCACTGACGGTGAGGGATCACGCCTTGCTGATCCGGCGTATCATGCGTTTTTGCGCGCTGAAAGCCCGCGCGCGCTGCGTGAAGCCGTCGCCGATTACCCGGCGCTGCTCGAGCCGTGGGCGGACGGTGAACTCGCGGCGCGCGTCGATGCCGCCCTCGATGAGGGAAACGAACACCTGGCGCAGGCGATTGAACTGCGCCGTGAGGCGCTGGCGCGCCTGCGCGCCGAAATGACTGGCGATCAGGGGTTGCACGAGGCGATTGATGCGCTGCTGCGCGCTGGCGATGACGCTGATGCGCTGGCGGCGGTCGTCGGCGCGTATCCCGCGCTGCTGACGGACGCGGCGCAAACCGCACTGTTTGAACTCGCCGCTGGCGCTCGCGCTCGCGGCGACCGCGCGCTGGCGGAATATGCGGTTGAGTGTCGCGCCTTGCTTCGTCGTGTTCGAGAAGGGCTTCAGGAGGAGTGACATGATTGACTTCTTCGAATACCACATGCGCACCCGCTTGATGTACAAGATTGGGCTGGCGCGCGAATTCGCCAACGAAGTTGCGCAACTCGGCGTGCAGCGCGCGCTGCTCGTCGCTGATCCCGGCGTTGTGCAAGCAGGATTGCTCGACCGGGTGCGCGAGGGGCTGGAAGGCAGCATTACCGTCGTCGGCGCCTTTACCGACGTTCCGTCCGACTCGTCGGTGGCGACGGTGGAACAGGGCGCAGCCGTGGCGCGTGACGCCGGCGCCGATGTGTTGATCGCGGTCGGCGGCGGTTCCGCTCTCGATACCGCCAAAGCCATGCGCATTCTGTTGACGGAGGGCGGGACACTGTATGATTATCAGGGCGCCAATCTGCTCACACGTCCGCTCTTTCCTATGATCGCCATTCCGACGACCGCTGGCACCGGCAGCGAAGTCACGCCGGTTGCGGTCATTCGCGACGAGCAGTCCGAACAGAAACTCTTCTTCCTCAGCCCCTACCTGGGACCGGAACTGGCGATCCTCGACCCGGAGATGACGCGCACCCTGCCGCCGCGCCTGACTGCCGCCACCGGCATGGATGCGCTCAGTCATGCCATCGAGACGTTTGTCGGCGTCGGCGCCAATCCCATCACCGATTGCCTGGCGCTGCAGGCGATCGATATGATCTCGAACAACCTGCGCGCCGCCACGCACAACGGCGATGATCTCGAAGCGCGCGGCAACATGCTGATTGCCGCCGCTATCGCGGGGATCGCATTCTCTACGACGGGCATTGGCGTCAACACCGGAATCGTCCACGCCGCCTCCCACACTGTCGGCGCGGCTTATCACGTTCACCACGGCACCGCCAATTCAATCCTCCTGCCGCACGGCATGCGTTTCAATGCATCCGTCGTTCCCAACCGCATGGTTCGGATTGCGCGCGCCATGGGCGTCAATGCGGGCGGACGCCCCGAAGAGGATGTCATTGCTGACGGGATTGCGGCTGTCGCCAAACTCGCCGCCGATTGCGGGTTGCCCATGCGCCTGCGCGATGTCGGCGTGCCGGAGGATGCGCTGCCTGCCCTCGCCGAGGGAACCCTGATGGATGGCGCCATTATGAGCAACCCGCGCCCGGTAGAGTATGAGGACGCGCTGGCGATCCTCCGCGCTGCCTGGTGAGCCTTCTCATTCCTCGGAAAGATTGACGCGAAGACGCAAAGGCGCAAAGCTCCACAGTTGAGCGCTCGCCTTTGCGTCTTTTTTTGTCTTTATTCCTTTGTGTGGGCTTCTTTGAACGGCGCTCCTCAAACTCTCCTCCCGCCACCTCTGTGTCTCTGCGGTTTGACGGGCAACGCAGTTTTGCCCGTACCTGCGACAACCGGTAGTAGCGTTTTCTTTCATGCGGGAAACTATCCATTGGAGATGACCGTGGAAAGAAGATCCACATTGGTGGATACTTACTTGCGGGCGCGTCTGCTCGGCATAGTGCTGGTCAATGTCAGTCTGGCGCTCATCCTGATCGCCCTGTATGTTGGTCTGCTCACGATTCTGTCAGCAATAGGGCTTCAGGATCTGGCGACGATTCATATGCTGGCATCGGTAGGAATCGCCGTGTTGGTCATTCCTGTGCGGCGGCGGCTGGTCTCGCTCAGCAACTGGCTTTTGCGCATGCGCTGGCAGGATAGCGAAGAGATTCTGCGCGAGTTCAGCGCGAACCTCAGTCATACCATCGAACCCGATGCGCTGCGGACCCTCCTCATTGACGATCTGCCGCGCCGATTACGGTTGTATGGCGCGACGCTCTGGATGCTCGAACCGCCGCATGACCACATCTTTGTCGCGCTTGGTCAGGAAGCGCATCTGCCGGGCGCCACGATCCTGGCGCAGGGGGTAAGCGTCAGCAAGGTGCGTCGGTGTACCGATTATCTTCGCATTCCCGCACATTCCGATGACGAATGGTCGCGCCCCTTCGCTGCCCAGGGGGTGGGGCTGGTTGTCCCGCTCCGGATTGGGAGTCGTCTGGTTGGCATGTATGGATGCGGATGGCCGATGAGCCGTCGAGGATACTCACGCCAGACGATCAATCTGCTCGTGACGCTGGCGCCAGCTATTGCCAGCGCCATCGAGAATACCCGCGCTTACACCGAAATTGCGCGTTTGAACAATCAACTGCGCCGCCTCGACAAACTGAAGGACGAATTCATTGAGCATGTGGGGCACGAATTGCGCACGCCGGTCACAAGCCTCTCGCTTGCGCTGCAATTGCTCACCCATCAACCCGAACTGATGCGCGAACTCAGTCATGTGGTGCGCAATAGCATTCTGCAGCTCGAAGCGCTGGTTGATCGTGTCCTTTTGCTGGATCACTCCTTCGAGAACGCTACAACCCATATGCACCGGTCCTCATCATCAATCGAACTGTTGCCGCTGCTTGAGGAGGTTGCCGAGACATTTATGCCCGCCGTGCGCGCAAAAGGGCTGCACTTGCGCGTGCAAGCGCCGGAAGGACTGGCAGTATGGGGCGAAGTCACCAATTTGCGTCGCGCGTTGCACGAGGTGATCGACAACGCTGTCCGCTATAGCGACCGGGGGACGGTGACGATCTCCGCTGCAGTTCGTGACGGCCTCGCTGTTATTACTGTTGAAGATCAGGGACCTGGAATCCCGCCCGATGAACGTGATTTGCTGTTCAACGCCTTCTACCGCGGACGGCGGACCCGCGCCCTGGCGGAACAGCCGGGCGTTGGATTAGGGTTGAGCCTGGCGCGCCGCGACATCGAAGCGCTCGGCGGGCAGATCTGGCTGGAACGGACTGGCTGCGACGGTTCTGTGATGTGCGTCGCGCTCCCTGCCGTGGAACTGTCGTATGAGGAAGTGGGACGATCAGCGTCTGCTTGAATCGGAGGCAAAGCGACGGTTACGAGGGGTTGAGGGTGATCGTTGCAGGTTGTGGTGCAACTCAGTTCTCAGCACGAACCTCACGCCGCGCCGCGATCCAGACCTGCCGCGCAGCATCGGCGTTCATCACCAGGATTCCCAGCCCCACGATCAGGTCAGGCCATCCCGAAAGAATCACGGCGGTCAGGAGACCTGCCGCAACAATTGCGATATTCGCCAGTGCGTCATTGCGCGCTGAGAGAAAGGCGGCTTTTGCCAGGCTC
Source organism: Chloroflexota bacterium (assembly GCA_030550675.1). GTDB lineage: Bacteria > Chloroflexota > Chloroflexia > Chloroflexales > Roseiflexaceae > Roseiflexus. The sequence continues at coordinate 8,958 of JAUQOW010000009.1, read as the reverse complement.
CCCTGATGCTTCCGGTGACGGGCAAGCACCAGCGCGCAGGTCAGGTTGACGACCAGGGCGCCTGCGCCCGCAACAGCAAGCCACACCGGCTCGGGCGGGGTGGGATGCAAGAATTTCTCCCACGCTGTCTGAATGGTTGCCAGACCAGGGATCAGGAGGATGCCTGCCAGGACCATCCCCAGCCGCCCGCGCCAGACAGGCGACCAGCTCAGACCGATAAGGATGAGCAGATTGAGCGCCGTATCTTCAAGGAAGTCGATACTGTCGGCAAACAGAGCAACCGAGCCAATGGCGAGGGCGATGGCGAACTCCACCCCAAAATAGGCGAAGTTTGCCAGCGCTACAAAACGTACAGCGCTGCGCAACGCCGAGTCCTTCGATGTCTGGAAAGGAGCGTTTTCGACATTCACAAACAGTCAACCTTATGCTGTCGCCAGCGCTGCGCTGATATCCTGGCTCAAAGCGACGTGCCGCGGCAGGCGTTTGCTGAGGCGATCGATCAGCAGCGTCTCATCGTAGCACTGCCCGGCATGGAGACAACTCAGCGCCCAGAGGTGTTGGAGGTGCAAACGGGTGAACACACGACCGTCGCCAAGATCGCGATCTGCGAGTACACGGGGCAAAAGACGGTCAATGAGTGCATCCAGTTCAGCAGCGGACATCCGCATATCTCCCTTGAATAAGCGGCTTGCAGAACCGTTTCAACGTCCTGTCAGATGTCTATCAGGATCTGGTCATATTGTAGCACAAACCCTGCAAGAGTCCAGTTGGCGACGAACGCGGGATATGGTTCTGAAAAGAATCGTCTCCCCCTCTCCATCTCGCTGTCTGCGGTCGGGAACGTGAGATGGAGAGGGGGAGAGCGGCATCATTCGTCAAAACCGACTGCGTTGCTCGATATGGATCGCTCTGCTGCGTTTCAGATATCTTCGTGATATTTAAACGACAGTTTCAGTTTCGTGCGATACATGATCTTGCCGTCTTCCAGGTGAATATCCATCGCTGCCACCTCGCCAACCCGAAGGTCCTGGAGGTGACGCGAGGCGGTCTCGATGGCGTTCGCTGCCGCTTTTTCCCATGACTCAGGGCTGGTGCCGACAACCTCGATGATCTTGTACACGCTCTCGGACATGGCTTCCCTCCTTTCACAAGCTCTTATCAGAAACAATCCCTTCGCTCACCTGATTGGGCGAGCGCATGATCCGCTCATTGGCGCTATCAGAAATGACCCGCCAGCATGTGGATGTCGCGTTCAAACGATGCAATAAATGGACGCGCAAGACGGATGAAATCCTCACTTCGCATACTGATGGCGTCCTGGTGTGTGCCAGCCTGGAATGTTATCGTTTCACATTCGGCAAGGTCACGGTCCAGGTACACCGGTATGTTGTACAGATTGCCGAATGGCGGCATTGCGCCAGGCTCACAGTCGGGAAATACGGGCGCGAATTCCCGCTCGTCCGCCAGGCAGATTTCACGGGCGCCAATGATCTCGGCGAGGCGCACCAGGTCAGCGCGTGTGTCGGCGGGCACGACAAGCATTGCCAGTCGTCCGTCGATGAAAACCATCACGACTTTGGCGAAGGTGTGAGGCGGCACGTGTTCGTAAGCGGCAACGTCGGAAGCAGTGTACGCGGTGGGATGATGGCGAATCGTGTACGAAACGCGATGTTCGCGCAGGTATGCGCTCAGGCGTTCGAGACACGTCATTGCAGCACCTCCTTGTGCCTGTTAATCTCCCAGTATACACGACGACTCTCTGCCAATCCAGGCAGAAGTGACGACTCAGAGGAAATATTCATTCACTTTTGACGATCTGCGGCATTGCTGGTATGCTAAGTTCTCGACTCCCGGTTCTCAATTCTTGGTTCTCGGTTCTCGGTTCTCAGTTCTCAGTTTCTCAGTTCTCAGTTCCATGACAACAATACTTGACGAACTTCGCTGGCGCGGGCTGCTCTACGAAAGCAGTGAAGGTCTTGAAGAACTGCTGGCGCGCGAACGGGTGACGCTCTACATCGGGTTCGATCCCAGCGCCGACAGTCTGCACATCGGTCATTTACTGCCGCTGCTGACCCTGGCGCGTTTTCAGCGCTGGGGGCACGCGCCAATTGCGCTGGCAGGCGGCGGCACCGGGCTGATCGGCGATCCGAGCGGCAAAACGCAGGAACGTCCCCTGCTCAGCAAAGAACAGGTCGCCGCAAATGTCGAGGCGATCAAACGTCAACTGGCTCAGTTTCTCGACTTCAACGCCGGTGACCATTCCGCCAGACTGCTCAACAACGCCGACTGGCTGACGCGCCTGTCGCTCATCGATTTTCTGCGCGACGTCGGCAAGCATCTGACGGTCAACTACATGCTGGCGAAGGACTCGGTCCGTTCACGCATGAGCAGCGAAACCGGCATTTCGTTCACCGAGTTCAGTTACATGCTGCTCCAGGCATACGATTTCGCCTATCTCTTCGAGCATCATGGCTGCAAACTCCAGGCGGGCGGCAGTGATCAGTGGGGAAACATTACTGCCGGCATTGAATTGATCCGGCGCACGTTCGGGCAAAAGGCGTATGGGCTGGTCTATCCGCTGGTGACGAAGGCGGATGGCACGAAGTTCGGCAAGACCGAGTCGGGTGCGGTATGGCTCGATCCGAAGCGCACGTCGCCCTACCGGTTCTACCAGTTCTGGTACAACGTCGACGATGCGGACGTCGGGAAATATCTGAGGTATTTCACCTGGCTGAGCGCCGCCGAAATCGAAGAGCTGGAACAGATCACGGCGCGTCAGCCGGAGCGTCGCGCTGCGCAGCAGCGTCTGGCGCGCGACGTCACGCGCATGGTGCACGGCGAAACGGCGCTGACGCGCGCTGAAGAGGCGTCGCAGGCGCTGTTCGGCGGATCGCTGGCGAGCCTCAGCGCCGATGATGTAGCGGATATCTTTGAGGATGTGCCTTCAACGACGCTCCCGCGCCACGACTTTGAAGGGGAGGGGATGGCTCTGGTCGATGCCCTGGTGCGCTGCGGCGTCGCCACATCGAAGAGCGACGCGCGGCGCGCGATTGAGGGCGGCGGCATCTACGTCAACAACGTCCAGAGCGCCGATCTGGGGCGTCGCCTGACGCTGAACGACAGCATCGGCGGACGGTTTATCGTCCTGCGCAAGGGGCGCAAGAACTACCACCTGATCAGGCTGGCGTAAGCGCTCTCTGTCTCACATCCGAATGATCAGCTCAAACAACCGCCGCCGATAGGTGGCGCTGTCCACTTTCGCCCACAGCCGCGCGAAGCCGGTGAGCAACCGGTCGTGGGTTGCGTCAAGCGCCGCGAGATATTCCTGCGCGCCGGGATCGTCGGTCATCCCAAGCGCCCGAATGTGTTCGCGCGCAACCGCTGCATCCTGGAGATTGCCGAGCAGTTCTTGCAGTTCCATCAGCGGACCAAGCGCCTGGTCCACGCCTGGTCCGAGCGCATCGGCGAAGAACTCCAGGGTATAGCGCAGGCGTTTGCCAGCAATGCGCGCCATATGCCGCACCTCATCCGGCGCCCCGTCGAGCACGGCGTCGAAGGCGCGCCACTGTTCGTAGCGTCGCCAGATGGCGCTGCCCGCGAAATCGCGCACCCGCGTTGGCGCGCCGGTTTCGCTCTGATCGACGACTCCCGCGCCGGGAGTAGTGAGGAATACAGCGAATTGGTGGAGAAACCGCTCAAAACGTTTTGACCCCAGGTCGGCGATCAGGCGTGCGCGAGCAGGCGCGCGCGCCGACTCAATGGCGGTCACGAGCGGTGCCATAATCGACCGGCGCTCCTCTGGCAGTTGATCGCGGAAGGCGCGCACCGACTCCAGGAACACATCGTAGTCGCGCACGGCGCCGAGGGAACGCGCTACGCGGCGCAACCCGCGCCGCAATTCCCGCACCAGATCAGGGTCGAAGATCCCCTCAACCACCTGGAGCGACGCTCGCAGACGCCGGGTGGCTACCCGTGCATCGTGCACATCTGCCGGGTCTTCGTCCTTTGCGACAGCGTCGATGCGGGCGAGCAGGCGCTCAAAGGTGCGGCGCAGCATGCGGCGCGCTCCCTCTGCCAGCGGCTCGCCTCCCTGCAACCCGTCGGTAAGTTTCAGCGCAGTGAATGCCGGGTCGAGCGGTTCGACCGGCGGCGGAAGCAGCGTGTCGTGTTCCACAAAGGCGAACGTGATTGGACCGATATGATCGCGCCAGAGATCGCTGCGCGCATCAATCTGTTCCAGCCATTCGTCATTTCCAGGGGACAGGGTCAGAGCGACGGAACCATTGGTATGCGCAACGGCAAGCGTACGAATACCCTGCTCAGCCAGCGCCGCAGCCAGGCGAAGGATGGCGCCGAGACGCAACGCCGCCTTCTGATCGCCATCGCTGAGACGAATAAACGCCGGATCACGGCGCGGGCGCACTCTGGCGCGCGCCATGCCCGGCAGCGCAGCGGCGAGCGCCTGCTGATCGGCATCCAGGTCGTCAATGCGCGCCGAGAGCAGCATGTCGCGCGCTGCGCGCTCTGGAGCGTCGACGCCAGCCGCCAGCGCAGCGTCGTAGCATGCGGCGGCAAGCCCCAGCAACCGGCGATGCACCGGCAGAAGCGCGCCGGTTGACGCCGCACGATCCAGCAGCGTCAGCGCCAGGGGACGGATGAGCACACGTTCAGTCGCCACAGGCATCGTAACACTCCCTTTCACTCGTTGTGCCGCATCCTCTGCGTCCGCCATCGCTTCATCGAGCAACGCCAGACCGCGCGCCAGTTTGCTTAGATTGTCGGGCTGCAACGGGAACGTTTGTTGAAGCGCCGCGCCGAATGCATCGAGGTCGTCGCGTGTGCCTTCGGGAAGCAATTCGATCTCCAGTTCATAGAACATCTGCTCGCGCCCGCCAGCATAGATGACCCCCTCATCGAGCGCCATTTCGGCGATGCACCGCGAACCCCGCCAGACCCGCACGGGACGGCGGAGGGTTTCGATCGTCAGCACCGGTCGCAGCGGCGCGTCGCCTGCCAGCGCAAACGCGCGATCGCGCACATCGCCGGGGGACCAGCGCTGCGGATCGTCGCTCTCGACGGGCATTTCCCATTCGGGGCGCTGGTGGAGACCGTCGTGCGATTGAGTTTCGCCTTTTAATGTGGCAATACGGGAATGACCGACGGTGCGCACGCGTAAGCCGTAACGTTGCGCGCGCAGCCGGAAGTCGGGCGTGTCGTAGTATGTGTTATGCTGGTGTTCGCCATCCCCCACCGGTTGCAAGCGAAAATCGCCGATAGTTGTCGGGCGAGACAGCGCGCGAAAAATTGCTGGATCATCGACGCGAAACTTCAGTTCGATTTCGATCGGATTGGTGCGTTGTTGATCCATAAGCGTTCGTTGTGTGAAGACTTGTCAGAATAACTATCCATGCCAGTATACCACGTTCAGGCGCGGAAACCGCTCGCGTTTCTCCAGCGTCGGGCATAAACGAATAATGATCAGACCGCATTCTGGCACGGCGAGCTTATGGTTGTTGAATAATTATTGGACGATCCTTGTGATCGGCGCTGGCTGAGCCTGTCGAAGCCAGCGCAGGTTGATTCTGTCGAAGCCGACCCTCACCGCGCCGAAGGCGCAGGCTCGATGGTCCAGGTTGTATTTGATCGCACTGTTGCGGGCTAAAGCCATCGCTCAGGACACGGAAGCCCTATCGGGACTTTCACAATCTCAGCCAGGGCTTCAACCCGCAGCGATCTTTCCTTGCTCGAAATCGGGCTTTTTTCCGTTACAGGGGGCGCTGCATCATCGTGTATCTTGTGGTATACTTATACGCGGTTTGGAAGAACTGAACGACAGGCTGCGCCGGCCTGATCGCGATTAGATGCAAGGAGTTTCCTCGTGGCGCTGGAAAAAGACGAAAAGACGGCAATCATCGCTGATTATCAGATGCACAGCACCGACACCGGCTCACCACAGGTGCAGGTGGCGCTGCTGACGGAACGGATCAACGGGTTGATCGAGCACCTGAAAGTGCATCCGCACGACCATCACTCGCGGCGCGGGCTGCTGAAACTGGTCGGTCGCCGCCGCCGGTTGCTGGCGTATCTTGCGAGCAGAGACAAAGAGGCGTATCGGAAGTTGATCGACAAGCTGGGGTTGCGTCGCTAGCATGGCGTCAGAGGTGTGTGCGTCGAGCGATCAATGCGCCGTTATGGGAGGAAGCGCGGGTGCAGGTGCGCGAGGTTTCCCCGTCGCTGAAAGAGGTCTGGTTCTTGGACGGCATGTAGTGTCGTTTTTGTGTACACCCAATCGTAGCCCATTGTGAGTGTGTGAGCCTGAGGTGCGCGCCTCAGGCTCGTCTTTATTGGAGGGAATATCCGGGGCGGTCAGGAATTGGAGCTTGGGGTCGAAAGGCGTTCGACCGCAGCCTCCAGTGCCTGACGCCCCGCATTGGACCGGGCAACGGTCCGCGTGCAAGGAAGGACTATGTCAGAACGTCAGATTCATTCGGTCAGTATGGAGATTGCAGGCCGTACCCTGACCCTGGAAACGGGCCGCTTCGCCGAACAGGCGAATGGTGCGGTCGTGGTGCGGTACGGCGATACGATGCTGCTGGCGACAGCCGTGGCATCGAAGGAACCGCGCGCTGATGCGGATTTCTTTCCGTTGACGGTTGATTACGAGGAAAAAATGTATGCTGCCGGTAAGATTCCCGGCAGCTTTTTCAAGCGTGAAGGCAAGCCCTCTGAGGGTGCGATCCTGACAGCCAGGCTCACCGACCGGCCGCTGCGCCCCCTCTTCCCGGAGGGGTATCGCCATGAGGTGCAGATCATTGTTACAACGTTCTCGATCGATATGGTGAATGATCCGGCGCCGCTATCGATCATTGCCGCATCGGCGGCGCTGGCGATCTCCGATATTCCATTCCTTGGCCCGGTTGGCGCGGTGCAGGTCGGGTATTTCGATGGCAAACTGCAGATCAACCCGACGATGCCCGACATGGCGAACAGCGAGCTTGACCTGGTGGTGGCTGGTACAAAGGACGCGGTGCTGATGGTCGAGGCCGGGGCGAAGGAGCTGCCCGAAGAGGTGATGCTCGAAGCGGTCATTCAGGGGCACCAGGTCTGCAAGCAGATCTGTGATTTGCAGAATGAACTGGTGAAACTGGCTGGTCGTCCGAAGAAGGAATTCGTTCCGCCGCCGGTTGATACGTCGCTCGAAGAGGCGATCCGGCAGTGGCTGGGGAATCGGTTGTACGAGGCGATTACCGATGCCAATAAGATGGTGCGCGAGGAGCGCACTGAAGCGCTTAAGCGCGAGGTGATCGCGCACTTTACCGCTGATGAACCGGAAGAGGAACTCGAAGCGCGCACTGCGGCGGTCGCTGCCGCATTCGAGAACATTCTCTACGAAGAAGTGCGACGCATGATCCTCGAGCGCGGCGAGCGCGTCGATGGGCGCGGTCCAAAAGATATTCGCCCGATCTCGGTTGAGGTCGGTCTGATCCCGCGCGTGCACGGGTCGGGTCTGTTCACCCGCGGGCAGACGCAGGTGCTGACGCTGGCGACGCTTGGTTCACCGGCGGAAGAGCAGCGCCTCGATGATCTGGGCATCGAAACGACCAAGCGCTACATCCATCACTACAATTTCCCGCCGTTCAGCACCGGCGAGATCCGGCGCCTCGGCTCGCCGCGCCGCCGCGACATTGGCCATGGCGCGCTGGCGGAGCGGTCGCTGCTCGCGGTGTTGCCCTCGAAGGAGGAGTTCCCGTACACAATGCGCCTGGTGTCCGAAACGCTCTCCTCAAATGGCTCCTCGTCGATGGCGGCGGTCTGCGGATCGTCGCTGGCGCTCATGGACGCTGGCGTGCCGATCAAAGCGCCGGTCGCTGGCATTGCCATGGGGTTGATTACCGGCAAGGATGGTCGCTGGCGCATATTGACGGATATTCAGGGCATCGAGGACCACCTGGGCGATATGGATTTCAAGGTCGCCGGCACAGCGAAGGGTGTCACCGGGTTGCAGATGGATATCAAGACCACCGGCATCACCTATGAGATTATGCGCGAGGCGTTCGCTCAGGCGCGCGAGGGTCGCCTGTATGTCCTGGAAAAGATGAACGCGGTGATCAGCGAGCCGCGCAAGGATCTGTCGCCGTATGCGCCGCGTATTATTACGCTGCAGATCAACCCGGATAAGATTGGCGCGCTCATCGGTCCTGGCGGCAAGACGATCCGCAGCATTACCGAATCCACCGGCGCGCAGATTGATATCGAAGAAGACGGGCGGGTGTACATCTCGACGCCGGATGCTGCCGCTGCGCAACAGGCGGTGGCAATGGTCGAGGCGCTGACCCGCGAGATCAAAGTCGGCGATATTTTCCTCGGCAAAGTGGTGCGGATTATGCCGTTCGGCGCGTTCGTTAACCTGGCGCCGGGCAAGGATGGCATGGTGCACGTCTCCGAACTCGATGTCGGTCGGGTTGAGAATGTCGAAGACGTGATCAAGATGGGTGACGAGATCAACGTCATGGTCATCGGCATCGAGCCTGGCACCGGCAAAGTCAGTCTGTCGCGGCGGGCGCTGCTGACTGGCGAAACGGCGGAGGATCGCCGCGCAGCGGGCGCGGGACGCGGTCTGCGCGATGGCGGCGGGCGCGGCAGCAGCGAGCGCGGCAGCGGCAGTGATCGTGGCGGGGGCGATCGCGGCGGCGATCGAGGTCCGCGCAGCGATGATCGCCCGCGTCCGCGCCGGCGGTAAGCAGCGCAGCGCTGATGAACATTGTGCGACCCGGTTGTCGTCCTGTGGAGCGATGCAGCAGATGCGTCGCTCCTTTTCGTTGTGCGCGGAAGGATGATGGTCTATGACCTGGATGTCCTGGCTGACGGTGGCGATTGTCGTTGCCACGATTGCAGGGATCGCCATCGGGCGCTGGCCCTGGCTGCGCGCTGATCGCGCCACTATCGCGGTGGTCGGCG
>JAUQOW010000403.1 GCA_030550675.1 Chloroflexota bacterium | reverse complement strand
GCCGATCACAGCATGGTTCAATCATCGTCAACGTCGCTCTAGCCTCTCAGCGCGTTGATCTCATCCACATCAGTCGTATGCTTGGTGCGGAAAATCGCCACCAGCAGCGCCAGACCGACGGCAACCTCCGCAGCCGCCACTACGATAACGAAAAAGACGACGATCTGCCCGGCGACATCCTGCCGCGCCATGGCGAAAGTCACCAGCGCCAGGTTTGCCGAATTCAGCATCAACTCGACCGACATGAACAGAACCAGCGCATTACGCCGTGTGATGACGCCAACCACGCCAAGCGTGAACAGCAATGCGCTCAACAGAATGTAGTAACTTGTCGGCACCATGGAATGCTTCTTTGTATCATCAGATGATAAACGTTATAGACACCAGATCGTCTCGCTAACCCCTAACCCCTAACCCCTAACCCCTACTCCCTGCTCCCCGCGTGATTACCCGACGTATGCAGCACCACCACGCCAACAATCGCCGCCAGCAGCAAAAACGCCGTAATCTCGAACGGCAGCAGATATGTTGTGAACAGCGCTTCGGCAATGCGTTCAGGGGCGGCAAAATGCTGATCCGCCACGGTCGCCTCGAATGTCGGACCGCGCAGTGCAATGTACCCGATCAGTCCCAGCAGAATCGCTGCCAGCGTCAACCCCAGCGGACGTTGCCAGGCGAACCGTTCGCGAGTGTCCTCCGCGCGCTCGGCGCCAAGGAGCATAACCACGAAGAGAAACAGCACGATGATCGCGCCAGCGTACACAATCAATTGAATCACGAAGAGGAACGGCGCATAGAGCAGCACATAGAGCACCGAAATAGCGACGAAGTTGATGAGCAGGAAGATAGCGCTGTGGATGGCGTTCGGGCTGAGCAGCATCGCCACTGCGCCGGTCATTGCGACAGCCGCCGTGATCAGGAAAATGATGAGTTCCATGGCTGCCTCGTTATTACAGGTCAATCTGCGCTGGCGGACTGGGGCGACGGTTCAGTTGCTCCAGGATCGGCGGGATTTCGCCATGTCCTTTATCGGGCGGAACCAGCAGATCCTCTTTGGTCAGGATCGCACTCCGACGATCATAGAACGACAATTCATACTGGTGTTCGAGCACAATCGCATTCGTCGGACAGGCGTCTTCACAGTACCCGCAGAAAATGCAGCGCAGCATGTTGATTTCGTAGCGCGCTGCGTACCGTTCGCCCGGCGAATGCGGCGCCGCCGGGTCGTTCTCTGCTGGCACAACCAGAATGGCGTCCGCCGGGCAGGCGGCTGCGCACAGCGAACAACCGATGCAGCGCTCCATGCCATTGGCGAAGCGTTTCAGTTGATGCCGTCCACGGAATCGCTCACGAACCGGACGCTTGACTTCCGGGTACTCCACCGTCACCGGCTTGCGGAAGAGGTATCGGAGCGTCGTGCCAAGACCTTTGAATAATGCGCCGATCATAACTATGGTCTCATTTCACTACAATTTGTCGCACGTCCTTGAACAGAGATTTCCTGTCCAGACTGCCTGCGGCGACGAAAGGGCGCAAGGGCGGCAACGTCTTGTGCATTAAGACGCTTTGCGCCTTCGCGCCTTTGTGTCAGCCTCTCTGAGAAACGCTCCGAAAGCGTTCCAATTGCCAAAGAGAGCATAACCACTCACCATCAGGCGCTGATCTCCACCAGTTTCACCGTGCGCTTCTCCTTCCCCGGTCTGCCGACGGTTGCCGTAATCGCCAGGATGATGACGCCGACCGCCAGACCGATGACGGCGGTAAGGGTCGGAGCGTCTGGCAGCAGCACGTTGAGCACGGCAGTGATGGCGACATTGATGAGCGCGAGCGGCAGCAACACCTTCCAGCCCAGGTTCATCAACTGATCGTAGCGCACCCGCGGCAGCGTGGCGCGGATCCAGACCGACACGAACGAGAGCAGCAGCACCTTAAGCAGGAAGGCGCCGAGCGACGTCAATCCAAGCACAGCATTGCCAGCGGCAGCGCCGAACTGTTGCGTCACGAACAGCGTCAGCGTCTGCAAGCCGGGAAATTGCCAGCCGCCCAAAAAGAGCGTGACAGCAATCGCGTTCATCGCCACCAGCTTGACATATTCCGACATGAAGAACAGCGCAAATTTCATCGAGCTGTACTCAGTGTTATACCCGCCGACGAGTTCCTGCTCGGCTTCAACCAGATCGAACGGCGCGCGCACGACTTCAGCCGTGGCGGCAATGATGAACACCACGAACCCCAGAAATTGCGGCACGATATTCCACATCTGCGTCTGCCGCTCAACGATGTCCGCCGTGCTGAAGCTTTGCGCCTGCATCACTGCGCCCAGCACGGTCAGTCCGAGTGCGAGTTCATAGGAGATGACCTGCGCCGAGGCGCGAATGCCGCCGAGCATCGAATATTTGTTGTTCGACGCCCATCCCGCGATGGCGATGCCGTACACACCGACTGACGCGACTGCCAGCAGGTAGAGCACGCCGACGTTGATCTCCGCGAGTTGCAACCAGTTGCCGCCCTGCCCGTCGGGCCACATGCCGACCGGAATGGTCGCCCAGATGATGATCGCAGGAATGAGGGCAAAGGCGGGCGAAACCAGGTAAACCCAGCGATCCGCCAGCAGCGGTGTGACATCTTCCTTGAAAAACAACTTGACGGCGTCGGCGAGCGGTTGCAAAAATCCTCCCGGTCCGGCGCGGTTCGGTCCGATCCGGTTCTGCAAGCGCGCCAATGTGCGTCGCTCGAACAGGGTAAAGTAGGCGAAGATCGCCGTCGCCGCCAGCGACAGGACGATGCACTTGACGACAAGAATAACGAGATCGATCCAGGTCATCGCGTTCCTACCGTCTCATCGATATGCGCCATGATCGCAATCCGCGTGATCGGACCGGTCTGCACTGCACTCAACGGCGCGCCGCTCACATCGGGCGCCAGCGCCAGC
>JAUQOW010000402.1 GCA_030550675.1 Chloroflexota bacterium | reverse complement strand
CGCAGGCGATATGTCTTGCACTCGAGCAGCGTTGGTCCGCCGCCGTTGCGCGCCCGCTCCATCGCCTGGTGCGCGGCTTCGTACACTGCAAAAACGTCGTTGCCATCGACAACGACTCCCGGCATGCCGTACCCCGCCGCTTTCATGGCGACATCAGGCACTGGCACCTCGCGGTGGAGCGGGACCGAAATCGAGTACTGGTTGTTCTCGCAGACGAAAACCACCGGCAACTGGTGAATGCCAGCGATGGTCATTCCCTCGTGCCAGGCGCCTTCCGCAGTTGCGCCCTCACCGAACAATCCCATGACCGCGATATCCTGCTCGCCTCTGGCGCGAAACGCCAACCCAAGACCGGCGGCGTGCACCAGATGGCTTCCTACCGAACTGGAGCCGCTGACGATGCGGAGACGGCGACTGCTATAGTGACCGAACATCTGCCGTCCGCCGCTGGAAGGGTCATCGCGCCGCGCCATGGCGTGCAGCAGAATGTCGAGCACCGACTGACCGAGCGCCATCACCAGCGTCATATCACGGTAGTACGGCACCACATAGTCGTGCCCGACGCGAATTGCCCACGCACAACCGAGTTGCGTCGCCTCGTGACCGGCGGCGGTCACCACAAAGTGAGCGCGTCCCTGACGGTTCAGCAGCCAGAGCCGATCATCGGTTTCGCGCGAGGCGATCATGGTGCGCAGACCGGCGATCAGCCGCTGACGACTCAGCCCCAGACGAACATGCGGAGGGGTATCGTTCGCTTCCATACGTTTCTGCAGCAATCTCAAAAAACTCAGGCAAGCGGCACGCGCAGTTCGACCGTGGTGCCTTCGCCTTCCGCCGAGCGGATACGGCATTCACCGCCGATCAGACGCGCGCGCTCGCGCATGTTCAGCAAACCCAGCGATCCGCGCGTATTGTAACCCGATTCGACCGCTGCGAGGTTGAATCCACGCCCGCGATCCCGCACGCTGGCGACCAGGTGACCTTCTTCCACGTAGAGATAAATGACCACTTCATCGGTGCGCGCGTGTTTGCGCGCATTGTTGACCGCCTCCTGAATAATGATGAAAATGGCGCCTTCGACCTCGACCGGCAGCCGCGGGATGCTGGATGGCGCTTCGAGGCGAAGTTTCATGACGCCTGCCGGATCACGGAAGCGAGCCACATACTGCTGCAACGTCGCCAGCAATCCCTGCGTTTCCAGCCCAAGCGGGCGCAGTTCAAAGAGCAGGGTGCGAATATCATAGGCGGTTTTGTGCACCAGTTCGGCGAGCACCTCCAGTTCGCTTTCGACCCGTTCCGGCATCGCGCGCAGCAACTTCTTGATGAACTCGATATTCATGGCAATCGCCGCGATGCTCTGGGTTGGTCCGTCGTGCAGATCGCGCGCAATTGCCGCGCGCACCTCCGCTTCCTTGGCGAGCAACCGGTCGCGCTCTTCTTTCAGGCGACGCACCAGCCGCGCATTTTCGACCGCAATCGCCGCCTGGGTCGCCAGCGTTGTCAGAAGGCGCAGATCCTGATCGTTGAAGGGCGTGCCATCACGCTTGTTGAGCACCTGCATCACGCCAACGACGCGATCACCGATGCGCATGGGCGCGCAGAGGATCTGGCGCGTCTCAAAATCGACATCGCGTGAGACGCCGTCGAACCAGCGCGGATCGTGCTCGACATCGTTGACAATCTGTCCAATTCCATTCGTCGCCACCCAACCGGCGATGCCGCGATCAAGCGGGATACGAAACTCGCGCTGCTCGCCGGTATGCGGATCAGGCAGCTCCAGCACCAGTTCGCGGGTTTGCTCGTCGATCAGCATGATCGAGCAGCGTTCCGCGCCCATCGCCTGGGGCGTCAGGGTACGAATGTCATTCAGCAGGCTGGAGAGATCGAGGTTGCTTGCGAGCGCCTGCCCCACCTGATAGAGCAGATGGAGTTCGCGCAGGTCCTGCTCGGCGCGCCGCAGGCGCGCCAGTTTGTCGGCTTCTCCGCCGATGGCGCGCACCAGCAGCATGGCGAGATCCTCGTCAGGGGCGGGAGACGGTCGTTCCGTCTCAGCGTCGAGTACGACCAGGTGCAGTAATCCGACTGTCTGCGAGCCGCTCGATAGCGGAAGTTCAAGCAGTTTGCGCTCGTCGTCGAGGGTGTAGTATCCAATTGTGGGTTCGCGTCCCTCCTCGCGGCGCGCGAAACTCTCACGCGCCTCTGCGATGAGCGCGCCAGCCTCGCTGTCGATCACGCCATGGTGCAGGCGGATGACTTCACCGTGCGGCGCGTGGTAGAGCAATGCTCCCCCCTGGGCGGGCCAGAAAGTCACCAACCGCTCCAGCGACGCCTGAAGCAATTCGCGAACGTCCTGGTGTCCTCCGGCTGAGATCAGTTGACCCAGGGTTTGTAACTGACGCTGATCGACGAGCAGTGGCGCCATAGCGAACCTCACAATCGTAGAATTGCGCGTACTGTACGGCATTGCACGCCCTCTGTCAATGCAACGCCAGCCTGTCATATATATCATACATCATAGCGGAAGAGGATGGCGACGCACGGGATTGTTGCCGTTGACGGATCAACGAATGGGGAAGTGGACAAGCGAATGGGAACGAACGAGCGAATGCGTCCCGCGTCTCGCGCCTCTCTCGCCTCGCGCCCCGCTTCACCTTTCCATGTTCCCCGAATGGCAATCCCTCTCTGCCAACAGTTGCTTCTGGCGTCCAAGAAGGACACGAAGGTGCACGAAGGGTCGATTACACCTGCGATGTGTCGCCTGTAATCTGCAACCATACTTCGCTCCTGCCAATCACCTCTCGTGGTATACTGAAAGTATCTCGCATGACATCTCCGCTGCCGATACTGAAGACATGCTCCGCGATGCTTTGCATCATAACCGGGTGACGCCATGCCAGTTCAACCTTCCGCGTATGATGTCCTGATTGTCGGCGCCGGGCTTTC
>JAUQOW010000124.1 GCA_030550675.1 Chloroflexota bacterium | reverse complement strand
CGTCGCCGTAGCCGAGCGCCGTATCGAAGAACGTCACCCCCAGTTCATAGGCGCGCCGCAGCGCCCGGATCGCCTCGTCGTCGTTCTGCGGACCCCAGCCGCCGCCGATGCCCCACGCGCCAAACCCAATCTCGCTCACGGTGATGCCAGTTCTGCCAAGGGTGCGGTAACGCATATCAATACGCTCCTCAATCGTCGTTGCGCCTCTTCTCGGTTTCGTTGCCCTTCCCGCTTTCGCGCAGACGCTCGGCAAACGCGCGCAATCGCGCCATCACCCGCCCGTTGACGCTCTCCGGCGGGTATTCGCCGTCGGCGCCGCGTTCGCCAGCCGGCACGCCGGTCAACAGGGAAATGCCCTCATCGACGGTGGCTGCCGTCCAGATGTGGAACCGCCCCTCACGCACCGCGTCCACCACATCGCTGCGCAGCATCAGGTTCTGCACATTCGCCTGCGGAATGAGCACCCCCTGTTCCCCCGTCAGACCGCGCAGGCGGCAGACATCAAAAAATCCTTCGATCTTCTGGTTGACCGCGCCGACCGCCTGAATCTCGCCACGCTGATTGACCGAACCGGTCACAGCGATGCTCTGGCGCAACGGCAATTCAGCCAGCGCCGACAGCAGCGCAAACAATTCTGCGGCTGAGGCGCTGTCCCCCTCGACCCCTTCATAGCTCTGCTCGAAGACCAGCCGCGCCGAAAGGGTCAGCGGACGCTCCTGCCCGTACCGTTCCGCCAGGTAGCCGCTGAGAATGAGCACTCCTTTGCTGTGGATCGGTCCGCCCAGCTTCACTTCGCGTTCAATATCGAGAATGGCGCCGCGCCCCGGTCCGACGCTGACGCTGATGCGGCTTGGTCTGCCGAACGTGTAGTCTCCCAGGCTCAACACCGATAGTGCATTAATCTGACCGATCTTCGCGCCTTCCGTGTCGATCAAAATGATGCCGCGGTCGATCAGTTCCTGGATGCGCGCCTGGATCATATTCGAGCGATACACCTTCTCGTCAAGCGCGCGAATGACGTGTCGCCCCAGGATCGCGTTGCATTGCTCCTGAGTCGCCCAATAATTCGCCTCGCGCACCACATCGGTCAGCGCGCCGAAGTGCGTCGAGAGGCGCTCCTGGTCCTCGGCGAGGCGCAGCGAGTGCTCCAGCAGACGCGCCGCCGCCTCTTCAGTGATCGGGAGCAGTTTTTCGCGTTCGCAGAAACGGCGGAACAGGTGCAGCGACCCGCGCAGATTCTCCTCATTCAGCGGCATGCTGATGTCGAAATCGGCTTTGACCTTGAAGAGGGTCGAAAACTCGTCGTCGTAGGCGGCGAGGAGATAGTATGGCGGCGGCGGTCCCACCAGCACGACCTTGAGTTCGAGCGGAATGGGTTGCGGACGAAGACTCTTCACCGTCGTCAGACCCAGACGGTCAGCCAGTTCTTCGATTTGAATTTCGCGCGTGCGCAGGGCGCGTTTGAGACCGTCCCAACTGAAATAGTCGCGCAGCAGGTCTTCGGCTTCGATGACAAGGAAGCCGCCATTGGCGCGGTGCAGACTGCCGGGTTTGATCATCAGGAAATCAGTATAGAGCGCGCCGAAGTGCGTCTCTTTCTCGATACGCCCGAACAGATTAGGGTAGGTCGGATTGTACTCAACCACCACCGGCGCACCCTGCTGACGACTGTTATCGATCAGAACATTCACCTGATACTTGCGGAACGGCAGCTCTTTGAGCCAGGGGATCGACGCCAGATCGACCTGCGCTTCGCCGGAAGGCTGTTGCTGACCGCCGGAGCGGAAGGGGTCGGGATTCTCCTGGATGTCCTTCTGCATCGCCTCGAGAAACGCAACAACATCGGGCAGGTCAGCATACTGTTCCTGCAAGTCATCGATCAGTCCGCCGACGATATACTCAACGACCTGGCGATCGATTTCTTCCATCCGCTGACGCGCAACCCGCTCTGCGGCGCGCACCTGTTTCAGGACATTCTTGAGTTCTTCCTGCAACATAGCGCGACGGCGCAGCAGCTCCTCGCGCTGTTCGGGCGTCATCGACTGAAATGCGGCATCACTGAGCGGTTCGCCATTAGCGATGGGAATGATCATGATCCCGACCGGACCCGCCTGCAACACGAATCCCTGTTGCGCGGCGCGTTCGCTAATCTGGCTGAGCAGGGCTTCACGACGAGAGTTGAGTTCGTGCAGCACCTCATCGCGCCGCATCGCATACTCGTCGCTCTCGAATGCGCGCGGCAGTTCGGCGCGCAGGTGCGAAATCATCAGGTTCACATCCTGCTGCAAACGTCGCCCGCGTCCGGGAGGAAGACGCAATGCCTTCGGCTGGTACGGGTCATCGAAATCGTTGACATAGCACCAGTCCGACGGGGTTGGACGGCGCTGCGCCAGTTCTTCGATAAACGCCTGAACGGCGGTCATCTTGCCGATTCCTGGAGGACCGGCGGCATAGATGTTGAAGCCGCCGTCCACCATGTTGAGACCGAAGCGCAATGCGGCGACCGCGCGCTGCTGACCGATGATGCCGCCGTCTCCCGGCGGCGCTTCGGTCGAAGGAAAGACGATCTGCGCGGGATCGAAGGTGCGGCGCAACCGTTCGGGAGGAAGTTCTGTCGCCATGGAGCATCCTCATCACTCGTGCTGACCGGCGCCAGCAACCGGGGACATTGTACTACGATCCCTGGCGCGCAAGTGCGACCAGTGACAGAAACTCGTAGCCGATCTGCGCCGCCAGATGCGCGGTGATCTGCCCATGATCGAGAGCAGGGAGCACTTCCACCACATCGCCGCCGACCCAGCGCACGCCGGTGCAGGCGCGCAGGTACGCCAGCCCCTGAAAACTGGTCGGTCCGCCCACTTCCGGCGTACCGGTTCCGGGCGCGTATGCGGGGTCAAAGAAATCGATATCGAACGACAGGAATGCGGGACCATCGCCGACGCGCGCGCGCACCAGGTCGCCAATTTCCCGTGGTGAGCGGCTGAGGAGTTCGGTGGTGGTCAGCACGGTAAACCCCATGTCCCGCGCCATTTGCAGGTCCTCGCGCCCATAGAGCGATCCGCGCATGCCGAGCTGCACCGAGCGTTCGGGAAGGATCAACCCTTCCTCAACGGCGCGGCGAAACGGCGTGCCGTGGGTATACTTCTGCCCGCCGTAGTACGTGTCCCACAGATCGCCGTGCGAGTCGAACTGCACCAGCGCCAGAGGACCGTACACCGCCGCCAGCGCGCGGAGTTCCGGCAGCGCCACGCTATGATCGCCGCCGAGGCAGAGGGTCACGATCCTGGCTTCCGCCAGCGGGCGCAGCGTGGCGGCGATGGCGGCGTGGCTCTCCTGAATGAAGCCAGGGACAACCGGCGCATCGCCGTAGTCGATGCACGACAGCGTCGTGAACACATGCACATCAAGTTCCGGGTTATACGGTCGCAGCAGCACCGAGGCGCTGCGGATCGCCTCTGGACCGAAGCGCGCGCCGACCTTGAACGTTGCGCCGGTATCGAACGGCAACCCGACCACGGCGACATCCACATCCTCAGTCGTCTGAACGCAGGGAAGGCGTGCAAAGGTGCGAACGCCAGCAAAGCGCGGCGAGGCAAGCGAGTCGGCAGGTTGATAGCGAGGCATGATGCACTCCTGTAGCACAGTGGCGATATTCCGTGTACAGGCAGTATAGCGCGGTTTGAGGGGAGAGATGTCGATCACCCCTCCCCGCCGAGCGTCTGCGCTGCGAGACGCCGACCGCTCTCGGTGAGCGTGATCAGGTCCTTCTGCCGCACCAGCAAGCCCCGCTGCTCGGCGCGGCGCAGGATCTGCGCGGTAAACGCTGCATCCCAGCGCAGATGCTCGTTGAGGTGCGACGGATCGCACTCAACCGCTTCTTGCGGCGTCGCCTCGTGGTGGAGCAGGTGCACCAGCAGCATCGCCTGGGCAAACTCCTGACGCTGACGGGCATAGCGCAGCGCCTGCGCCAGCAGACCGCGTTCGGGCGCAAACACCCACGCCGCACCAAAGATCAGCCCGGTGACGACTGCCATCGCACCGGCAAGCGACGCATCGAGCGCAAACGCAGCCAGGCATCCCAGAATCGCCGCCAGCGCGCCAAATGCGGCGCTCAACACCAGCATATGCGACAGACGATCAGTGAGCAGATAGGCGGCGGCTGGCGGCGCTACCATCAATGCCACCACCAGGACCGAACCGACGGCATTGAACGCGCCGACCGCCGTCAGCGATACGACGCTCATCAGACCGTAGTGCAGCGCTGCTGGTGCGAAGCCGAGCGCAGCCGCCAGCGCCGCATCGAACGTCGCCAGTTTCAGCTCTTTGTAGAACAGAAGCAGCAGCAGCAATGACATCAGGAGAATGCCGCTCATCAACCAGAGCGCCCGCGGTCCCAGGTCAACATCCCCCAGGGTGTACCGGTCGAGCGGCGCGAAGGCCAGCTCGCCAAGCAACACGGCATCAACGTCGAGATGGACATTGCCCGCATACCGTGCGATCAGAATGACCGCGATGCTGAACAGAAACGGAAACACCAGCCCGATGGCGGCGTCTTCGCGTATCCGCTCCGTCCGGTGCAGCAGTTCGATCAGCGCAACCGTCGCCACGCCAGCGGCGGCGGCTGCAATCGCCAGAACCGGCGAGGTGATGTCGCGCACCACGAAGAACGCCAGCACAATGCCAAGCAGCACCGTGTGCGTGATGGCGTCGCTGACCATCGCCATCCGACGCAGCACCAGAAAGACGCCAGGCAACGCGCAGGCGATCGCGGTGACAACGGCGATGAGAATGATTTCCGTGAGAGGATTCATATATTCGATTGCCAGCTTTCGTGTGTGAGCAATTCGCTCTCTGGCTTCTTTTCTCATAGGAAGATCAACCAGATATTGGACAATCCTCATGATCGGCGTTGGCTTCGACAGGCTCAGCCAACGCCAACCGCTCCCCAGGTGCAGGCTCGATGGTTTCAGGCTTTATTCGATCTCACTATAAGACTGACGCAAAGGCGCAAAGGCGCAAAGTTGCGCAATTACCACGATGTTCTTTGCGTTCTCGCGCCTTTGCGTCGGCGTTCATCATCGTGTCGCAACCAGCCGACCATTCCGCAGCCATGCCCAGACCACGCCGCGCCGCGGCGCCAGCAAGAGCGAGACAAACGCCAGTATGCTGATGCACACCACGATCATCGGTCCGGTCGGAAGACGCTCGGCTGTGCTGCTCAAAAGCGCACCAACAACGCCAGCGGCGGCGCCGAAGATCCCGGAGAGCGCAACCATCACGCCCAGTCGGTCGGTCCACTGACGCGCCGCCGCCGCTGGCGCGACGAGCATGGCGCTCATCAGCACCACGCCAACCGTCTGCAAGCCGATGATGATCGCCACAACCAACAGCGAGGTCAGCAGCGCATCGAGCAGGCGCACCGGCAATCCAATGCTGCTGGCGAAATCCGGGTCGAACGCCAGGATTGCGCATTCTTTCCAGAAGAGCGCCAGGATCAGCAACGCGGGCAGACCAACCGCCGCCATTGCGATGACATCGCGTTCAAGCAGGGTCGCCGCCTGACCGAAGAGGTACCTGTCGAGACCCGCCTGCGCCGCGGTGGGCCATTGCTGCACCCACGTCAGCAGCACCAGACCGACTCCGAAGAAGGTCGCCAGGATCAAGCCGAGGACGCTATCGCTCTTGAGGCGCGTCGTGCGCACAATCGACGCGACGAACATTGCGCCGATCCAGCAGGCGAAGGCGGCGCCGATCATCAACGCAACCGGCTCCCGGCTGCCGGTGACGATGAACGCCAGCACGATGCCCGGCAGCGCCGCGTGCGACATGGCATCGCCGAGCAGACTCTGGCGGCGCAGCACGGCGAATGCGCCGATCACGCCGCTCACGATGCCAAGCAGCGCCGATCCAAGCGCGACGGTGCGGAGGGTGTAGTCAGCAAACAGGTCGGTGAGCATAGGGAACCGAGAACCGAGAACTGAGAACTGAGAACCGAGAACCAGGAACTGAAGATCAACCTACACCCGGACAATCACGCTTACACCTGGGGAGCGGTTGGCGCTGGCTGAGCCTGTCGAAGCCAGCGCCGATCACAAGATTGTCCGACATTTAGTTGGTCTTCCTATGAGAACCAGGAACTGACAGACGCAAAACCCAATCCGTACGAATCCGTCTTAATCTGTCCCAATCCGTGTTCCATTCTCAAGAGGATACGACAACGCCAGTACGTCGCTCACCGGCGCCTGCGTCAGGGAGTCGCCCTTCGAGAAACGCAATCCGTCCGCCATACGTGGCGCGCAGGGCGGCTTCGGTGAACGCCTCCGCGACCGGACCGCTGGCGACCAGCCGCACATTGAGCAGCGCGACCCAGTCGAAGTATTCGGTGACCGTCTGAAGGTCGTGGTGCACGACGACAACGGTTTTCCCGGCGGCGCGCAGGTCCTGCAGCAACCCGACGATGGCTCGCTCTGTGGTGGCATCGACCCCCTGAAACGGCTCGTCCATGAAGTACACCTGCGCATCCTGCACCAGCGCGCGCGCTAGAAAGACGCGCTGCTGCTGACCGCCGGAAAGCTGGCTGATCTGGCGATGGGCAAACTCCCGCATCCCGACGCGCGCCAGCGCCTCGAGCGCCAGTTCGCGTTCGCGCTTCCCTGGTCGGCGGAACCATCCGAGCGCGCCGTATCGTCCCATCATCACCACATCAAGCACGCTGGCGGGAAAATCCCAATCGACGCTGCTGCGCTGCGGCACATACGCCACCAGACGGCGCTGCTCGGCGTAGGGCTTGCCGTAGATCAGCACCTGCCCGGCAGCGGGACGAACGAGTCCCAGGATCGTCTTGATCAGCGTCGTCTTGCCGGCGCCGTTCGGGCCAATGATTCCCATCAACACGCCGCCGGGCACGGTCAGGTCAATATCCCACAGCACTGGCTTATCGCGGTACGCGACGGTCAGATCAGTTATCTGGATTGCGGGTTGTTCGCTGGTCATAGATGGTTCCTCTCAAGGATGTTTGCCTCGTTATGATGCCTTTGTTGCCCTCATCCTCCCTGCCCCCTTCGCCCACGCGGCGGGAGGAGGAGGCGGGGCGACCGGATGCTTTTTGCCCTCATCCCCCTTCCCCTTTCTCCCACGCTGTGGGAGAAGGGGGAAGTGGAGCGTTCTGAGGCCTGAAACGGACGATATCACCATGAGCGCTTGCCACAAAAATTCACCCTTGTGAGTCCAAACCGCCCTGCTCCGCCCTCTCCCCTCTCGTCACTCATCACTCGTCACTTCTCACTCATCACTCCCCTCTCACCCCTACCGCAGCGCATTGACGATCGTATCGACGTTATGGCGCACCATGCCGATGTAGGTTCCCTCAGGCGCATCGGGCGAACCCAGCGCGTCGGAGAAGAGTTCGCCGCCGATGGTCACCTCGAAACCGCGCGCCCGCACCGCCGCCTGCACCGCCTCGATAGCGCGCTGCGGCACTGAGGTCTCGACGAAGATCGCCGGAATGCGACGCGCAACAATGAACTCCGCCAGGCTCTGCACATCCGCCGCGCCCGCCTCGGTGGCCGTGCTGATGCCCTGCAACCCGCGCACCTCGAACCCGTAGGCGCGCCCGAAGTAGCGGAAGGCGTCGTGCGCCGTGATCAGCACCCGCCGCTCTGCGGGAATGGTCGCCGACTGCTCCAGCGCATAGGCGTGCAACTCATCAAGCTGGCGCAAATAGGCATCAGCGTTCGCGCGATAGATTGGCGCGCCGGAGGGATCAAGGTCAATCAGCGCGTCGCGCACGTACTCCGCTGCCTGTTTCCACAGAGTGACGTCAAACCAGACATGCGGATCGTACAGGTTTTCGTACTCTTCCGATGGCAGCAACGCCTCGCGCGGAATGCCCGCCGTCACCGCAACCGCCCTGACGCGCCCCTGCATGCGTTCGAGCACGTCACCCATCGCGGCTTCGAGGTGCAGCCCGTTATAAAAGATGATGTCCGCCTCCTGCAGCCGGATCACATCGCCCGCACTCGCTTTGTACAGGTGCGGATCGACGCCCGGACCCATCAGGGTCTCCACGCTGACGCGCTCGCCGCCGATGTTCCGCACCAGATCGCCGACCATGCCGGTTGTCGCCACAACGCGGATCGGACGATCAGAAGGATTGTCGTCGTTTGCTCCCGGCGACGCACACGCAACCAGCGCCAGCGCCAGTATGACGAGCAAAGCCTTAGCCCATTGTTTGAGAAGCCTGACGCACAGGCGCAAAGACGCAAAGGCGCACATTCAATACTCCAAAAAGATAATTTTGGATTACCTAAATCCCGAGAAGATTATACCGGAATTGTGGAGGTTGTCAAGGATGGGCGCAATCATGATCCGTGCGAATCCGTCGTATCCGTGTGAATCCGTGTTCCCTCAAACCAGATCCGTGCCCCTGTTAGCGCCGGGCGCCTCCCCCAAGACCCTTGAAGTCAGAACACGCACACACCAGACGCACCGATCATTCCCCCTGGCAGGGGTCCGGGGCAGCACGCGGTAGCAGCAGAGATCTCAAGGGTCGGGGACGTTCCACGTGCAATATGCAACGTTCAACGCGGAAGCCATCGCGCCAGCCCCGCAGGGGCTTCCACGCACTGAGCGAGGGCTTTAGCCCGCAGCGCAAAGAATGCGCGACCTTCGGCGCATCCGTGCCTGCACCCAGACACGCACACACCAGACGCACGGATTATCCCCCTGGCAGGGTCCGGGGCAGCACGCAGTCAGCGACAGAGACCTCAAGGGGTGGGGATGTTCCACGGTCAACCGCCACCGGCGCGGGCGCGCCACCGGCGCGGGCGCGCCACCGGCACGGGCGCGCCACCGGCGCGCCCCTACGACGTCGGGAACGTGCCACGTTCAACATGCAACGTTCAACTGCCACCGGCGCGGGCGCGCCACCGGCACGGGCGTGCCACCGGCACGCCCCTACGACCTCGGGGACGTTCCACCTTCAACGTGCACCGGTCAACCGCCACCGGCGCGGGCGCGCCACCGGCGCGGGCGCGCCACCGGCGCGGGCGCGTCACCGGCGCGCCCCTACGACCTCGGGGACGTTCCACCTTCAACGTGCAACGTTCAACGTGAAACCGTCTCACCTTCCCACCGGGCGTCACCGCCGCAACGTCAGGCGCAACAGTTGCGCCAGGCGCCAGGGCGACGGCGCCTGCTCCAGCCGGGTGATGGCTTTGCATATCTCGATGTTGTGCTGCGGGTCAACCGAGAGGAACATCCGGGGGATGCGGAATGGACCGCGCAGGATCGACTTTTGCGGACGCGGGAGCATCAGCGGATTGGAGACCTTGCCGCCAGACCAGCCATCGCTCTCTGCGGTAAATGCGCCCCACGGCAGCACGCCAGCCAGGATTGCCTGCTGCGCCACTGCATTGATCGCCACCGTCCCATACCGCAGATCGTTCAATGCCCGCTCAAACGCCGCGCGCACCCGCCGGTCGCGCAGGGTGCGCGGGTGGATGAGGATCGTCGCCGCCAGCGTGCCCCGCACACGCTGATTGAGAAACTCGACTGCTGCATCAATGAACGCCGCAGCGTCCTTTGCATCGAGCGCCAGTTCGCCAACCGCCGGGCAGAACATGGTGCGCACGAAGCAGTCCGCCTCAAGCGCCGATGGCGTCAGGTCAGGGATGACGGTCCAGGGCAGATGATCCATATCCGCCTGCCCGATGCGATGTGCGCGCGCGTGAGCGTTCAGGAGCGCGTCAAGCTGACGGCGCGCCTCTGGAAACGGCGCCTGCCGGGTCGGAACGCGCGCCAGCGTCTGCTCGAACGCCGCCAGGAACGAATCGCGCAACCGCCAGCCGCGATGCTGCACAATCAGACGCGGAGCAGCGGAAACATACGCTGCGTTACATACAAATGCGCGCACCAATAGAATAGCGTGGTGGTGCAGATCGTCGTCGCTCCAGGGTCCCGGCACAACCACCACGGGTGTGACATTACCCACCTCGCCGCTGAACGGTTTCGTCAGCATTGGTTCGTTGCGCGCCCGACGCTCCACGCCCTCCTGCCCTTCGCCGAAGACCAGCGCATCAAAGGCGGCGTCGGCGCCGCTGAAATGGATGGTGTCGATCAACGAATGGGCGCAGAGGTACGCATCAAGATCGCGGTCGCCGTAAATGAGCCGGACGACGCCGTATTCGAGGAGCGCACGGAAGGTTTCTTCAAAGAGCGACGTGAGCGCCGCCTGCGTCGGGTGCAGTTTCAGCGCAACGACCTCATTGGCGACGAACAGTTTGTGCAAAACGTCGGTGATCGGCAGAAAACTCGACGTGCTGGCATTCAACACCAGCGCCACGCGCCCTTGTTCGGCAGGCGTTCGATAGACGCTCGCCTGCTGTTGCAGCACCTCATCGGCGGTCAGTCCTGGCTCAATCCAGACCTCGCCGGTCATCCGGGGAAAGACGGCGGCATCGTAGCGGCTCGCTGGCAGCACCGGCACAACCACCTGCCCGTTGGGGCGGGAAGTCAACCCGCCGGGAAGCTGTGGGCGACCGTGGTCGCGGACATCGATCAGCGCCTGGTGCAGCAACCGCAGCGCGCGGGTCAGAATCGTGAACCAGGTGCGTTCCTCTCCCTCGCCATACCCGCCCGGCGCCAGTCCTTTGGCTTCCAGGCTCAGGGCGATCCAGCGCTCCTCCGCATCCGCAAGCGCGTGGCGCAGCGCATCGAGGAGAGCGATCCGCTCTTCGAGGCTGACCTGCACCCAGGAGTCTTTGCGCGCGTGGAGATCGGCAAGCGCCCGATCAACATCCGCCCACATCGGCGGCGTCTTGGGCGCGGTCGGCGCTGCCCGATGATCTGGTGCAACGGCCGTCATGACAGCCTCCTTCGCTGAGCCTCTTCCTCAAGGCTTCCGTCGTCCGCCCTGGCTCACTCCCACAACAACCAGACCGATTGCTGACCAGCGGTCTCATAATAACCTCAACCTTCCCGATATTGTAACATAACGCCATGCACCATGGCGGGAAGAGGCGCTGTATCATGCTGGATGATCGACAACCAGGGTCAGGAGTTGTGGTACCATTGCGGGGCGCGAGGTAGACGTTTCACGTTGAATATTGAACGTTGAACGTGGGAAGGTTGCAGGGTGCAGGCGGGAAGGTTGCAGGTTGCAGGTGAAAAGTTGCAGGTGCGACCCTTTGTGCGCCTTCGTGGGCTTCGTGGATGACAGACACGGGCGGCGGGGTGTGGAGCAAGGGTGTTTTGAAGGCGGAAGGCGGACAGGTGGCAGGTTGCAGGCGAAAATAGGTGCGACCCTTCGTGCGCCTTCGTGGGCTTCGTGGATGACAGACACGGGCGGCGGGGCGTGGAGCAAGGGTGTTTTGAAGGCGGAAGGCGGACAGGTGGCAGGTTGAAAACGGAAAGCTTAACCCCTAACCCTTTCAAGAGGACGCTAAACATGGACTACCGTCTCTTCGGACGCACCGGGGTGCGCGTGGCGCCGTTGTGCATTGGCGCGATGAATTTTGGCAATCCGACCGACGAAGCCGAGGCGGTGCGGATTATTGACCGCGCCCTCGATGCTGGCATCAACATGATCGACACCGCCAACACGTACAACGACGGCGAGAGCGAGCGCATTATCGGGCGGGCGCTGGCGCGCGACGGCAAGCGCAACCAGGTCTTCCTGGCGACCAAGGGGCACTTCCCGGTGGGACCAGGTCCCAACGACCGGGGCAACTCGCGGCTGCACCTGATGCGCGCCTGCGAAGACAGCCTGCGCCGGTTGCAGACCGATCACATTGATCTTTACCAGATCCATCGCCCCGACCCGCACACGCCGGTTGAGGAGACGCTTGCGGCGCTGACTGACCTGGTGCGCCAGGGGAAGGTGCGCTACATCGGTTGTTCGACGCACCCGGCGTGGCGCGTGATGGAAGCGATCATGGTCAGCGAGTTGAAGGGGTACGCGCGCTACGTGTCGGAGCAGCCGCCCTACAACCTGCTTGACCGGCGCATCGAGAATGAACTGCTGCCCCTCTGCCAGGCGCATGGACTGGCGGTTATTCCGTGGGCGCCGCTGGCGCAGGGGGTGCTGGCGGGGCGCTACACCGACATTCACGCACCGCCGCCGGACTCGCGGGTTGCGCTGCGCGGCGGCATCTACGCCGAGCGCGTTACGGCGCGCGGTATCGAGATCGGTCGCGTATTCGCCGCGCTCGCGCGCGAGCACGGACTGACGCCAGCCCAACTCGCGCTCCTGTGGGTCAAGGATCAACCGGGTATCACCGCGCCGATCTTCGGTGTGCGCACCCTGGCGCAACTGGAGGAAGCGCTGCCGGTTCTGGAGATGACGCTGAGCGATGCACTGCGCGCCGCGTGCGACGCACTCGTGCCGCCAGGAAGCGCCGTCGTCGACTTCCACAACACGTCGGGCTGGATGAAAATGCGCATCGCCTGACCAGATTCGCAGTTGCCAGAAACGCCGTCTGGTGGTACGATCAGCGCAACCCTACCCCGGTCGGGGGCGGTGTGTTGTTTCGAGCCAACACAGTTTCGAAGGGAGCCGCGCTCCGAAACCATGGGCTATGCGGCGGGCCGCAGATACCCACGGGCCGGCGCCCACCTGCCTTGTGCAGGTTCGAAACCTATCCGTCCCACGCCGGAGGTGGGGTTTTCTCCTGTTTCGGGTCCTGCGCCATGCTGTTCCTTATTTATGGTCCAGATGAATATGGGCGGAGCGAGGCGCTGGCGGCGTTGAAGGCGCGCGTACCCGCCGAGGTCGCCGACCTGAATATCACGACCCTCGACGGACGGCGGGCAACGCTCGATGACCTGGCGGCGGCGTGCGAGGCGATGCCGTTCCTCGCCGACCGGCGGCTGGTCATCGTTTACGATCTGCTGAAACATCAGAAAGCCGGGAAGGATCGCGACGATCTGCGCGCATATCTGGAGCGCGCGCCGGACGCCTGCGATCTGGTGTTTGTCGAGAGTGATGACTTCGACAAGCGCAGCAGTCTGTTCACGTTTCTGAAGAAGCATGCCGAGGTGCGCGAATGCGTTCCGCTCGAAGGCGCCGATCTGCTGCGCTGGCTGCATGATCGCGCCAGAAGCCTCGGCGTGACGCTCGATAAAGACGCCGCGCAGCGATTGACTCTGCTGGCGGGGAACGACGGACGATTGCTGGTCACAGAACTGACCAAGCTGGCCACGTTCGTCGGGCGCGGCGGACGCATTACCGTCCGCGAGGTCGATCTGCTGGTCGCCGATACGCAGGAACAGAACCTGTTCGCCTTTATCGACGAACTCAGCGCGCGCCGTCGGGGTGCGGCGTTAACTGCGCTGCGCCGCCTGCTCGACGACGGTCAGGCGGCGCAGTACATCCTGTTTATGATGGCGCGGCAGGTGCGCATTCTGCTGGGGGTCAAGGATCTCTCGGCGCAGCGCCTGCGC
>JAUQOW010000401.1 GCA_030550675.1 Chloroflexota bacterium | reverse complement strand
CGTTCGGGTTCGTCGCCGATCATCTCGAAGTGCTGTGGGACATCGACCGCGAGGCGCAGGAGAAGGCGACGGAGTTAGGAATGACTCTCCGCCGTATTCGCATGCCGAACGCCGATGACGAGTTTGTGGACATGCTGGCGGCGCTGCTGCGCAATGCGCTGGAAAAGCAGGTATGAGACATACGCTGACCATCGGCACGCGCGCCAGCAAACTGGCGCTGGCGCAGACGCATATGATCCGCGACTCATTGCTCGCGGCGCATCCTGGATTGACGGTCGCCGTTGAGCATATCACGACGCGCGGTGATATTATTCTCGACCGTCCGCTGAATGCCATCGGCGACAAAGGGTTGTTTGTCGTCGAGATCGAAGAGGCGATGCGCGCTGGCAGAGTCGATCTGGCAGTTCACAGTGCCAAGGACCTGCCCTCTACGTTGCCCCCCGATATGACGCTGGCCGCCTGCCCGCGACGCGCCGATCCGCGCGATGCGCTGGTGGCGCAGCCGGGGATGACGCTGGCGACCCTGCCGCCTGGCGCGCGCGTCGGTACCAGCAGCCTGCGGCGCACCTGTCAGTTGCGTGCATTACGCCCCGATCTGACGCTGGTCGATCTGCGCGGGAATGTGGATACACGGCTGCGCAAACTGCGCGAGGGACAGTACGATGCCATCGTGCTCGCCGCAGCCGGGTTGAAGCGGCTCGGTCTTGAGGAAGTCATCACAGAATTGATCGAACCGGATGTCCTGATTCCGGCGGTCGGGCAGGGGATTATTGGCGTCGAGGCGCGCGCTGGCGACGATGAGGTGCTGCGGTTGCTGGCGCCACTCGATGATCCTGCGGCGCGCGCTGCGATTACTGCCGAGCGCGCATTTCTGGCGCGTATCGGCGGCGGATGCCAGGTGCCGGTCGGGGCGTTGGCGCGCCTCGAAGGGGATGAATTGCTGCTGTACGGCATGATTGGCGCGCGAGACGGGCGCATGGTCCGTGGCATGCGCAGCGGACCGGCATCAGATCCCGCCGGTCTGGGATCGGCGCTGGCGGAAGAACTGCTCGACGCTGGCGGTCAGGCATTGCTCGCAGCGTGCGTCGGCTGAGCCTGTCGAAGCCCGCGTTGGCGGAGCCTGTCGCAGCCCGCGTCTGCCAGAGACGTGGATAGAGCGAGAAAAAGCAGCGGGTATGACCGAAACGACTGGACGATTACAGGGGAAACGGATCGCAGTCACACGCGCCGCTGAACGCGCCGAAGGTCTGGCGGCGGCGCTGCACAATCAGGGAGCGGAAGTGCTGGTCTGCCCGACAATCGCCTACGCGCCCCCTGATGATCCTGAGCCGCTCGAAGCGGCGCTGGAGCATCTCGACCAGTACGACTGGATCATCTTCACCAGCGCCGCCGCTGTCGACGCGCTTGCAACGCATCAGGCGCTGCCGCCGCCGTTGCACGTGCGCGTGGCAGCAGTCGGGAAAGCGACAGCGGCTGCCATCGAAGCGCATGGCGGACGGGTCGATCTGCTGCCTGAGCGACAGAACGCAGAAGGGCTGCTGGCGGAACTGCGGAATGTCGCCGGACGACGCATTCTGCTGCCGGTTTCCGACATCGCGCGCGACGCGCTGGCGGTCGGTCTACGGGAACGGGAGGCGTGCGTTGATGTAGTGACTGCCTACCGGACGGTTCCCGGTCCAGGGGTGCGCGACCTGATCGATCCGCTCTGCCGACGCGCCGTTGATGCCATCGTGTTCAGCAGCCCATCGACGTTGCGCTACCTGATCGAGGGTATGGTGCAGTTTGGCATTGATCGTTCCGTTGCACGATCCCTGTTCACCGGCGTTGCCTTAATTGCGATAGGACCCACAACTGCGCAAGCGCTGCGGGATGAGGGGCTTCCCGTCGCTGCGCAGGCCCCGAATCCGAGCGTGGAAGGGGTGGTGGAGGCGGTTTGCCAGGGGTTAGGGGTTAGGGGTTAGGGCAAAGAGATCTATGAAGACAGTGATGATAACCCTTAACCCCTGACCCATAGGAGGCTCCCATGCTCATCAATCGTCCGCGGCGATTACGCCGCACCCCAGCATTGCGTCGCATGGTGCGCGAAACCGTATTGAGCGCCGACGATCTGATCGCACCGCTCTTCGTGGTTGCTGGCAGCGGCATCGTGCGCCCGATTCGCTCGATGCCAGGGCACGCGCAACTGTCGGTCGATCAGTTGGACCCTGAGGTCAACGAAATCGCCGAACTCCAGATACCGGCGGTCCTCCTGTTCGGCATCCCCGCACACAAAGACCCGACCGGCAGCAGTGGATGGGACCCGGAAGGACCGGTGCCGCAGGCGATCCGCGCGATCAAACGGCTTGCGCCACAGTTGACCGTTATCGCAGATGTGTGCGTGTGCGAGTATACCAGCCACGGGCACTGCGGCATCCTGGCGGAAACGCCAGGCGCCGGCGACGTGCTCAACGATCCGACGCTCGACATTCTGGCGCGGTGTGCGGTGGCGTATGCCGACGCTGGCGCCGACATCGTCGCTCCCAGCGCTATGATGGACGGGCAGGTCGCCGCCATTCGCGCTGCGCTCGACGCCGCAGGTCATACCCAGGTGGCGATCCTGTCGTATGCCGCCAAGTTTGCGTCCGCCTTCTACGGACCGTTCCGCGAAGCCGCCGAGTCTGCGCCAGCGTTCGGCGACCGACGCGCCTACCAGATGGACCCGGCGAATGGGCGCGAGGCGTTGCGCGAGGTTGAACTCGATATCGCCGAGGGCGCCGATATGATCATGGTCAAACCGGCAGGCGCGTATCTCGACGTTATCAGCGCGGTGCGGCAGCGCTGCCATCTGCCGCTGGCGGCGTATCAGGTGAGCGGCGAGTATGCCATGATCAAAGCGGCGGCGCAACTCGGCTGGCTCGACGAGCGCCGCGCTGCGCTCGAAAGCCTGATCGCCATTCGCCGCGCCGGAGCGGATATGAT